>CAZMIB010000053.1:2474-17842 GCA_964566245.1 uncultured Elusimicrobia bacterium
GCAATAGTTGCTTGAATTTTTCGCTCATGCCTTCGGGCCATTCGGACTCGGGCTTTCTCTTAAGGGCGGACCAGTAAGCATAAGCTCCCTCATCGTTGTTCTCGCCTCTTCTCTGCGGCAGACGTCCGTGCAGCCCGACGAACTGGTTGCAGCGCTCGAGAGGGGATGAGGTTGCGGCGTCTTCGGCTATTTTCTCGCGCAATAGTTGCTTGAATTTTTCGCTCATGCCTTCGGGCCATTCGGACTCGGGCTTGTTCCTAAGGCGATACCAGTACGAATAACCCGCCGCATCGTTGTTCATCCCTGTTGCCTGAGGGAGGCGTCCCTGGCGCTCGACGAATTGGTTGCAGCGATCCAACGGAGGAATCAGCGGTTCCTCTTGGGCATCCTCGGCGATCTTGTCACGTAAAAGTCGCCTGAGAATGTCGCTCATGCCTTCGGGCCAGGCGGACTCGGGCTTTCTCTTAAGGGCGGACCAGTAAGCATAAGCTCCCTCATCTCTGTTTTCGCCCCTTGCTTGCGGCAGCCGTCCGTGGCGTTCGACGAACAGGTCGCAGCGCTCGAGAGGGGACACAGTCGCGGCGTCTTCGGCGATCTTATCGCGCAAGAGCTGCCTGAAACGCTCGCTCATGCCCTCGGGCCAGTCGGACTCGGGGAGTTTTCTCACCCGCATGGACCAGAACTGATAGGCTCGCGCATCTTTGTTATCGCCCGATTGCTGAGGCAGCCGTCCGTGGAGCTCGACGAATCGGTTGCAGCGCTCGAGAGGCGATATAGTCGCGGCGTCTTCGGCGACCTTGTCGCGCAATAATTGCCTGAACTTTTCGCTCATGCCCTCCGGCCACTCGGACTCGGGCTTTTTCGTGAGGTCATGCCAGTATTGGTAGGCTCCAGGGTCGCTGCTCTCTCTCCTCGTTTGCGGCAGCCGCCCGTGACGCTCGACGAACTGATTGCAGCGCTGGAGGGGGGGGTCGCGCTGGGCGCGCGTGAAGAACTCGCGCATGTCCTCCATCAGGCGGCTTAGGCCCTCCAGGCTCGCGGTTTGCTGAAGCGCCGCCTCCGCGGCGACGGGCGACGCCGCGGTCGCGGTCTTCGTCGCCTGGCGGTTCGGAAGCTGGAAGCGGCCTTGGAGGTGGCGGTCGAGGAAGATCAGGTTCTCGCGCACCACCTCCTCGTCCAGGTGGTCCATCAGCAAGGCGATCTCGACGCCCTCCTTGCCGGGGAAAATCCGCGTGATGCGCCCCCAGCGCTGGAGGAACTGGCGCGGGCCCACGCCCTGGTTCACATCTACGTACAAGGTGAAGTCGGGGAAGTTCAAGCCCTCGTCGAGCATGCGCACCGTGACGATGAAGTTGAGCGCACCCTCGCGCAGCCCTGCCAGGACCTTGTCCCGCTCCTCTGCGTCCATGCCGGAGTGCAGCACCGCGAAGTGTCGCCCCGGAAGCGTGGCGTTGAGCGCCTCGGTCAGGGCCTTCGCCTCCTCGATGCTGTTCGCGGCCACGAAGCCGCGGCGGTGCTTCAGGAACAGCGGGGCTAGGCGCTCGATCAACGCCGGGTAGAAGGCGGGATCGATGGCGTAGCGCGGCGTCTCGGCCTCGGGGTCGACGGCCCGGAACAGGCTCGCGCCCTCCGGGACCAAGCTTTGGGGCCGTATCGCGTAGAACTTGTCGAGCGGGGTGAGGTCGCCGTTCTGTATGGCCGCGGATAGCTGATCCAGTATCGCGTCCAACTCGCGCTCGCCCTGCCCGGCCGTTTTCAGATAGCTCTCCGGCGTGTCGAGGTAGGCCCAGAAGCCGTGGTGGTCGAACAGCTCTTGTATGCCCCTCAGCGAGTGAAGCGGCGTGGCGGTGACGCCGAGCTTGCGGGCCGCCGAGCCGGCCGTCAGGTCGGCGATCAGCCGCGCGGCGGTTTCGGCTCCGGCATGATGCGCTTCGTCGAAGAAGACGGTGCCGAGCAAGGCTTTAAGCTCGGCGGCCTCGGGGCGCAACTCGGACCGCGCGCCGGTCCCGTCCTCGACGCGGCGGTAGAACCGCGCCACCAGGCTTTGCGTCGTGCTGACCAGCAAGATCGGCCGGCCCTCGGCCTGGGCGTGCCGGGCTTGGGCCAGCAAGTCCTCGATCGACTCGGCCTTGTTCTTGCCGCCCCACAACACGATGCGCACCTTGCCCTTCTTCTCGAGCGGCTCCAGGTCGCGCGCGAGTTGCTCGGTCAGCAAGGTCTGATTGGCGGTCACGATATGCAGCGGCAGCTTGCTCGTGGCGATCGAATGCTCGATGAGCTTCTCGATGACGTAGGATTTTCCGGTGCCGGTGGGCGCGGTATAAAGGAACGAGGAATCGCCGCGATCCAGCGCGGCGCGGCCGGCCGCGATGCCTTCCTCCTGCACCTGTCGCGGCACGAAGGCAGCGTCGCCCAGGGCGCGACGTGCCGCGCTAACCTCGTGCGTCGCGACGAAGGGGTGCAGGCTGCTGCCCAATAGCCAGCGCCGCACCGCGGCGGTCCAGCCCCCGGCGTCCTCGAACGAGGCTTCCTCGGGAATCGACAAGGTGCGCGCGCTGGGCCCGACCTCGAGGGCCGGCTCGCTCAACCCCTTTTGCCAGCGCACGGCCAGGTCCTTTTCGCCGGGGAAGCCCTCCAGCATGAGCTCGGAGCCGTCGGCGACGATGGGGCGCAAGATTTGAGGGGCGATGAGGACCGAAAGCAGGCCGGCCGCCGGGAGCAAGGCGGAGGCGATGAAGCGCTTCTGCTCCGGCTTAAGCTCGCGGTAGCCTTCATGCTCGAACAGGGCCGAGGGCTCGTCGCGGAACCGCAGCGCGAGGTCCATGACGGCGGGGGAGCCCTCACCCGCCCTTCGGGCACCCTCTCCCACTTGTGGGAGAGGGTGGGGTGAGGGGTTGGTGAGAGCTTCGGTTTGGACAGCAACCGTTTGCTGTCCGGTGCTCCATGCGGCGCCGACGGACTCGATGGTCGCGCGGGCCTCGGCGGCTTCGGCGGATGTCAGGCGGGCGGCCACCGCCTCGCGGAACGCATCGAGCGCGCGGGCTTGCTCGGGGAACTGTTCCGCCAGAACGGCGAACGCCGCGAGCGGGGCGTTAAGCTGCTTCAGATCCTCTAAGGACGGCGTTCGGCCCGACGCCGTCATGGTTTCGGCGGACCGCTTCAGTTCCAGCGCATAGAGTGCCAATCCGGCGCGCGCCGTGAGCGATTGAGCCTTCGCGTTGACGGCCTCGGGGCTCAGCCCGGCGCGGCCCATCAGCACCGCGAAGCTTTCGACTTGATGCGGCTTCAGGTTGAGCTCGGCGAGGCCGGGGACGTGCGACGGCGAGGGGAAAGCGGCGAGCCTCGTTCGCCACGCTTGGGTGATCGCGGCCGGACGTTCCTCCGTGGCCCCAACGGGCGCGCTCGCGAGGGCGAGGCAAAGCGCAATAACCCCGGCCTTGGGCGGGCCTATGCTCCAACGGCTCATGCTTGAAGGTTAAAGGAAGTCCGGTTCGACGACAGGGGTCCTTGAGCCCCCCAAAAAGGCCGAGAGGCCCAGATGTGAATCTGGGCCTCTCGGCTCCTTCCCGGCGTGGCGCTTCAGTTCGGCCGCGGGCGGCGGCGGTGCTTGTTGCCCAGGAACGTGTCGGTCAGCGAGTCCAGGTCATCGATGAAGGTCGTCACGGTCTTAAGCGCCTTGGCGTCGTGGGCGAGGAACCCGTCCAGCAGTTCCTTAAGGCCCGTCTTGTCCTTCTGGAACTCGTTCGCGTTCGGATTGTGGACGACCTCGATCGCTAGGGTGAGGCCCTGGAGCGTCATCTCGAGCGCGATCCGGACGCGGGTTGCGTAGACGTACTTTTGGTCCTTCTTGGGCGGGAGTTTCGACAGGTCCATGTCGAGGTCGATCGCCAGGCCGAGGCCCGTCACGTTGCCCGCGGCGTCCTTGTCGAGGTGCGTGATCCGCGCGTCGACCGTCGCCGCCGCGCCGTACTCGCGTCGCTTCTGCTCGGTGAACTCCTTGAGCAGGCGATCCGCGTTGGGCGCAAGATCGTTGATCTGCTCCTGCGTCGCGAGCTTCAGCAGCGGCAGCTCCAGCGCGAGCTTGGCCTTGGTCTCGGGGCGCGCGTCGGGCGATTCCGGATAGCTGTACGAGAGCTGGTTGATCCGGATCGCGCCATCGGCCGTGGCCCCTTTTTTGTCGACCGAGGCGGTCACCTCCAACTCGACGGCGCGCTTGTCGTTCGTCCCGACCCTCAAGAACGCCAGCGAGGCCTTGGTGAGGTTGTCGTTGTACGGCTTGAGCAGCTCGGCGACGGCCTTGTTCAGCTCGGCGATCTGCTCCGGCGTGCCGATCGCGCCGGGGCCCGGCTCGCGAGGCTTATCCTTCTGGATCGGGATGATCTCGCCGGTAGCCGCGTTCACGTCGATCTTGACGCTGCTGGCGAGGAGGCTGAAGGTATACACAACCGGGCTCGTCGAGCTCTTTCGCGCGATTTTGATATCGGACGGAGAGTGGCCCAACGCGCGAACGTTCTCAAGCACCTGCGGCAAGGGCAGAAGGGCCTTCAGATCGATAGGCTCGGCCACCTGCTGCATCCGATCCTCGCCCACATGGACGATGCGCCCTGAGGCGGAGACGGTCACGGTCATGTACTTCAGGCTGACCTTGTCGCGGAACGCGTAGACCCAAGCGTGCGCGGGCTGGTTGTTCTCCCGCGCGACTCCGGTGTAAACCCCGATCAGCTCCGCGGTCTCTCCTCCGGCGGCCGTCCGGGCCGCTTCGAGGAAGGTCCGGGGATCGGTGAATTGGGTCAACCACTCCCCGGCCTTTTTCTTTCCGCCGTCATTGCCGTTCGAGCCGCCGGCGGTTCCGTTGCCGTCGCCGGTTCCGTTATCGACGGGCTTGTTGCCGTCCGCCTCGCCGAAGAAGCGCTTCAGGTTGTCGTCGGCCCGGTCGAGATCGCCGGCCGTGACGGCCTTGCGTATCTCCGTCTCTCCGTTCCGCAGCCGGCCCATCGACGAGGCGGCCGGCAGGTTTTTCAACGCGGGAGCCGCGAGCACCGGTTGGAGCGTCGGCAGCGACGCGAGCGGCGCCGGCTGGGACTCAAGCGCGCGCAGGCCGCTCATCTGAAGGTCGGCCGCGCGGATCGCGGCGAAGGAGCGCGCCGCGTCGAGGCCCGTGAGGCCGTTCAACGCGGGCAAGGCGCCCATCACGGCGGCGCCCGGAATTTCAACGACCGAGGTCCGCGCCGAGGTCTCGGAGACGGCCTGGGCGCGTCCCGCGAGGATCGCGGCGGCGGCCACGGCAAGAGCGGCGAGAGAGTGTTTGCGGTGCATTTTCATGTCGGCGATTCTAGGTCTTTACCCCCGCGTGAGCGGTGGGTCGAAGGGCCCGGAGTATGGCCGGCATTGGACCATCCGCCGCGTAGGCATTCGGGCCCAATTGCCGGGCTGCGGTTGCGGCGTGCGGGGCAATTTGGGATAGTCGAGTGGACCAGACCTATGATCCCTCCATCCTTCCGGTTAGCGCGCATCCTGTTCGTGCTGCTGATCCTGCCCGGCGTTTGCCGGGCTGCCGAGGCTCCGGCCCCGGCCGAAAACGTCCTGATGGTTACGACCGACGGCCTGCGTTGGCAGGAGGTCTTCAATGGGGCCGAGGAGGCTCGGCTCGATCCTAAGGATGAAGCGACGAAGCGCGCGTTTTGGCGCGATTCCATTGAGGCACGTCGCGCGGCGCTGATGCCCTTTCTGTGGGGCGAGGTTGCGGCGAAGGGACAGGTTTGGGGCAACCAGGCCCGAGGCAGCGTGGCGAAAGTCACCAACGGCCTCAAGTTCTCGTACCCCGGATACCAGGAGCTTTTGGCCGGCTTCCCCGACCCGCGCATCGACAGCAACGACAAGAAGCCGAACCCTAACGTCACCGTCCTGGAGTGGCTGAACGGCCGTCCCGCCTTCAAGGGCAAGGTCGCCGCGTTCGGCAACTGGGACGTGCTGCCGTACATCGTCAACCGGGAGCGCAGCCGGCTGCCGGGCTTGTGGTCCGGCGAGGACATCGCGGAGACGCCGCTCACCGAGGCCGAGGCGACGATCAACGCGCTGCGGCGCGACGTGCCCTCGCCGTGGGGCGGCGCCCATTACGACGCGTTCACTCACCATCAGGCGCTCGACTACGCGACGCGGCATAAGCCGTGCGTCCTGTACATCCTCTACGGCGACACTGACGAGCGCGCGCACGAGGGCGTCTACGGCGAGTACCTCCGCGCCGCGCACCGCTTCGACGGTTTCGTGAAACAGTTGTGGGAGCTGGCCCAATCGCTGCCCGAGTACAAAGGCAAGACCGCCTTGCTCGTCGCGACCGACCACGGCCGCGGCGACGGCCCCAAGTGGACCGACCACGGCAAGAAAATCGACGGCGCGGAGAACATCTGGTTCGCCGCGATGGGCCCCGGCGTGGCGCCGCTCGGCGAGCGCTCCGGCGTGGGCGCGACCCAAGGCCAGTACGCCGCGACCGCGGCCGCCCTGCTGGGGCTGGACTATCCGGCGGCCGAGCACCGGGCGGCCCCCGCGCTCGATCTGAACCCGGCGGCCAGGAAAAGCTGAAGCCTCCAGCGCTGCTGTCCCGCCTTAGAGCCGAGCTGCGCCGCGCCGCCGATCCGTCCAAGGCCGCCGCGATGCAGGCCTACATGAAGTCCGCGATGCCGTACCACGGGGTCCCCGCGCCGATGAGACGCCTGATGCTCGATTGGAGCCGCTCGGAGGATGCGAACGTCCCTTATCTGCCAGCTCACCTTCAAGGAGAAGACCGACCTTGCGTTGCTCTACGCATGCATCGAGCCCTCTCTGGGCTCGAAGGAGTTCTTCCTCCGTAAGGCGATCGGCTGGGCGCTGCGTCAGCACGCCTGGACCGATCCGAAAGAAGTCGCGCGCTATGTGAAGGCGAACGAGTCCCGCCTGAGCCCGCTGAGCCGCCGCGAGGCGCTCAAGAACATCTGAGGACCTAGCGACCCATGGGCCGTTGCGCCCATGCAGGCATGGAGCCATTGGCGGCGCCCATTTAGGCCGTTCGTCCAGGACCGGGTGCGGGGCTGCTTGTTAAAATTCAAGACGCGCACCCTTTCCATGCTGCGGCACCTGGCGTTCCTATTGCCGTTGGTCGGGTTCCGGCCTTCCGCCGCCCGAGCCGCCGAGCGTGTCGACTTGCCGGGAGCTCGGTTCGCCGTCTTGCGCATGGCCGCCCCGCTCGCCTCGGCTTCCTCGCCGCTCCTGGTTCCGGCTTCGCCGATCGCGTCGCGGGCGGTCGCCGCCCGCCCTTTGGCGGCGCTGCGCGCCATTCCGGCCAGGATCATGCTCGAAAGGCCCGCCTTGTCGAACGAGCTCGAGCTTCGTTCTTTTTTCTCGGGCGAGGCTCCGGCATCTACGATCGAGGCCGACGGCGCTTCGGCCGGTTCCGTCTTGGCCGCCGATGAGCCCGGTCCAGCGGTCCCCGCCCCGCTCAAAAAGATCATACAGCTCGCGGTGCTCAAGGCTTTGCCGCCGGTCTACTCCGGCCGGGCGCAGATTTACGCCGTCGCATTCAGCCCCGATGGGAAGACCTTATTCGCGGGCGGCATGGGCCCGGAAATCGTGCAGCTCGATGTTCGCGGAGGCAAGGTCGCGCGCCGGCTCACTCTCAAGGAAGCCGAGTCGTCCAGCGATTGGACCCAATCGTTGCGGCTCAGCCGTGACGGCGGCCTGCTCCTGTCGGCGGGCCCGGGCCCGGGGGCCGTGTTATGGTCGACGCGGACCGGGAAGGCGGTGCGGCGGTTCGAGAGCCTCGACAATCTGTGGGACGTCGCCTTCAGCGCCGACGAGCGGCTGGTTTACGGGGTGAAGATGCTCGGCGGCGGCGATGAGACCGAGGCGATCGTCGAGTGGGATGTCGAGACCGGCGTGCCACGGGCGTCTTATTCGGGGTACAGCCATCTCCATCTTGCTCTCAGCCCGGACGGACGCCGGCTCGCGGCTTCCGGCAACGGCAGGCCAGGCCGGCTCTGGGACGCGGAGACCGGGCGTCCGATCCAGGAGCTTGAGCTCGGCGTGCAGGACGGCCGCGCTCACTATAACGCCTCGGGGGCCGGCGACGTTTATTTCATCGACGGCGGCAGGCGCTTATTGGGAGTCGCGAGCCACGCGATGGGCCTCTGGGACATCGAAGGCTTGGCGCCGGCATGGTCGCGCGTTTCTCCGGAGTCGCGACAGTATAGGATGGTCTCCGCCCTGTCCTCCGATCGCCGCCGCCTCTTGACCGGAACCAACGAAGGAAAGATCGCGGTCATCGACGTCGAGACCGGCGCCGAGTTGCTTTCCGGAGGTATCCATGGGAATATTTTATCCATCGCCTTCCATCCCGACGGACGCCGCGCCGCGGTCGGCCTGGAGGACGGCACGGTCCGTCTGCTGGAGCTGCCGCCGCTTCCGCGGCCCGCGGTGTCGCCGAGGGCCTTGGTCGAGGCGAAGTCCGCCCTAGCGCGGACGTTGCACTCCGTCCCCGGCATCGAGGGCGTCGAGCCCGATGCGGACGGCGGAGGCCTCACGGTCCGTTTCGAGTCGGAAAGCGCGCTTGAGAAGGCCTGGAAAGTGATCGCCGACCTCCGCGACGTGGAGGGAGTGCCTATACGCTTCGCGCCCGAGGCTCGGGCGACGGCCTTGGCGCTCGTCGCATCGCATGGCGCCGTCTCGATGGAGCGCGCGAGGATCATCGATCGCGTCCCGGCGCTGACGATGCTCGCCTTCATGAGTTTCTTGACCGGGATGCCGGCGGTCGTTCTGGCGGCGTGGGGCCTGTTGGCGGGCGCCCTGCTCCGGGCCCGCCTGCTGAGCCGCTCCGCCGAACGGCCTCTGCTTCCGCCCTCCGAGTAAACCCGAAAAAGTATACTGCGCTCGATGGCGAGCGAGGCGTTTCCCGAGAGCCTGGCCGGGGTTCCCACGGCCGGGGCGTTGGCGTATTGGGCGCTGACTTTGCTCAAGGCGAAATCGCGGCTCGCGCTCGTGTTCAAGGAGCCCGAGCCGCTCGAGGAGGTCCTCGAGAGCCTGCAGGCGCTGTCCGCGCTGTTTCCCGACGTTAACCTCTCGCCGGCCGTGCTGCACGAGGACCCGCTGACCTGGCCGGCGGGCCTGGAGCGCTTGGCCTCCGGCGCGAACGTGGCGCTGATACAGGCCAGCGCGCTCGACAAGACCTTCGCCTCGCCCGACGACTACGCGGCCTCGCGCATCGAGCTGGCCGTCGACGGCGTGACGGACCGCGCGGGCTTCCTGTCGCGCTTGGACGCGCAGGGCTACCGGCGCTCGGACTTCGTCGAGGGCCCGGGGGAGTACGCGGTCCGCGGCTCGGTGACCGACTTCTGGGTGCTGGAGCCGAGCCGGGCGGTGCGCGCCTTCTGGGAGGGCGACCGCGTGCTGTCGCTGCGGGAGTTCGACCCGGCGACCCAGCGCACCGAGAAGCTGCTGGAGCGCGTCCGCGTCGTGCCTTTGTCGGTCGGCGGCGGGCGCCGCCTCGCGGAATGGCTGGCCGGCTGGCGCTGGGTCCTGGCCGAGGGCGTCGAGGCCGAGGTTTCGCCGCTCACGCGCGTCGTGCCGGCGCTCGCCGAGAGCGCCGTGGACTGGGGGGCGCGCGCGAACTTGAAGTTTCAAGGGCGCGTCGACATGGCCGCGGCCGAGCTCAAGCGCCTGGTCGGCGAGGGCTACAAGACCTGCCTGTTCTCCCTCAACCGCGGCGAGTTGGAGCGCCTCGAGGAGCTGCTGGAGTCGGCGGCCGAGGGCGTCGAGCTCTTGATCGGGCCGCTCGCTCGCGGCTTCATGCATCCGGGCCTCAAGGTCGCGGTCCTGGCGTCGAGCGAGATCTTCGAGCGCTCGTATCGCGGGCGGCGGGCCTGGCCGGCCTCCAAGGTTCTCAGCCGCACGCGCTGGCGCGATCTCAAGGTCGGCGACTTCGTCGTGCACCACGACTACGGCGTGGCGCGCTATCTGGGGCTCAAGCCCAGCCCGGTCGAGCCGGCCTCGCAGGACCTCATCCAGCTCGAGTTCCGTGGCGGAGACAAGCTGTTCGTGCCTCTGACCGACTTCCGAAAGGTCGAGAAGTACGTCGGCGCCGAGGGGAAATCGCCGCGCCTTTCCTCGCTGGACACCAAAAGCTGGGAGCGCGTGAAGGCCGACGTCCGCGAGGCGGTGCGCGAGCTGGCCGGCAAGCTGCTGAAGCTGGAGGCCTCGCGCTCGGCCTTGCCGGGCCACGCCTTCCCGGCGGATACGCACCTGGAGGACGAGTTCGCGGCCTCGTTCCCGTACGAGGAGACCCCCGACCAGGCGCGCGCGATCGAGGACGTGAAGCGCGACATGAGCTCGCCCCAGCCGATGAACCGCGTCGTCGTCGGCGACGTCGGCTTCGGCAAGACCGAGGTCGCGATGCGCGCCGCGCTCAAATGCGCGCTCGACTACCGCCAGGTCGGCGTCTTGGTTCCGACCACCATCCTCGCGGACCAGCACTTCCGCACCTTCAAGAGCCGCCTGGCCGGCTACCCGATCCAGGTCGGCATGCTCTCGCGCTTCGAGCCCCCGGCCGCGCGCAAGAAGACCTTGGCCGCGCTGGCGGCCGGGACGCTCGACATCGTGGTCGGCACGCACCGCCTGCTCCAGAAGGACATCAAGTTCAAGCGGCTGGGCCTTCTGGTGATCGACGAGGAGCACCGCTTCGGCGTCTCGGACAAGGAGCGCATCAAGGAGCTCCAGAAGAGCGTCGACACGCTGACGCTCTCGGCCACGCCGATCCCGCGGACCCTTTACCAGTCGCTGTCGGGCCTGCGCGACATCTCCTTGATCCAGAGCCCGCCCTCGGGCCGCCTGCCGATCGTGACGACGGTCGGGCCGCTCGACGACGAGCGCATCAAGGACGCGATCCTCGAGGAGCTGTCGCGCGAGGGGCAGGTGTACTACGTGCACAACCGCGTCCGGACCTTGCCCGAGCGCGTCGCGGCGCTCAAGAAGCTTCTGCCGGGGGTGCGCTTCGCGATGGCGCACGGGCAGATGGGCTCCTTGGAGCTGGAGAAGGCGATGTGGGACTTCTTCGGCCGCAAGTACGACGTCCTCGCGGCCTCGGCGATCATCGAGTCGGGCCTCGACATCCCGTCGGTCAACACGATGATCATCGAGAACGCCCAGGACTTCGGCCTGGCCCAGCTCTACCAGCTCCGCGGGCGCATCGGGCGCGAGCGGCGCCGGGCCTTCTGCCATCTTTTCTACCCGGCGGGCCACGGCCCGGAGTCCCTTTCCGAGGACGCGCGCAAGCGGCTGGAGGCCCTCCAGGAGTTCGCCGAGCTGGGCTCCGGTTTCAGGCTCGCGATGCGCGACCTGGAGATACGCGGGGCCGGGGAGCTGTTGGGCGCGCGCCAGCACGGCTTCCTGAACGCGATCGGGCTGGAGTACTACTGCGAGCTGCTGCAGGAGGAGGTCGACCGGCAGAAGGGTCGGCGCCCGGCGGAGAGCGCGACGCCGGTGGTGCTCGACCTGAAGCTTCCGGCCGCGATCCCGGCGGACTACCTCCCGGACGAGCTCGAAAGACTCAACTTTTACAAGCGTATTTTGGGGGCGAAGGCGGAGGAGGTGCCGGCCCTCGAGGCCGAGCTGAGGGATTTGTGCGGCGAGCCGCCCCAGCCGGTCAAGAACCTGTTCCATCTGGTCCCGCTGCGCCTGCGCGCCCAGCGGGCCCGCATACGCTCGATCGTCCAGAAGGACCCCTTCCTGGAGATCCACTTCCGGTCCGACGCGGAGATCCCGCCGGCGCGCGTGCGGGCCTGGGCCGGGCGCTACGGGGAGAAGATCGAATTCCTTCCGTCGATGCAGGGCGACGGCGTCCGGCTCGCGGTCGGGCGCTCGCCCGTCGAGGCCGCCCTGGAGGATTTCTTGTCCGGGCTCGAAGGAAAATGGTAGTTTGAAGGCGTCCATGCGACTTCCCGCCGCCGCGCTCGTTCTGGCCGTCCTCGCGGGTTGCGGCCAAGCTCCCAAGGATCCGCTGATCGCGCGCGTCGGCCCGCTGACGATCACCAAGGGCGAGTACCACCAGCGCCTCGCCGAGGTCGCCCCGGAGTACCAGAACTACGTCGTCACCCCGAACGGGCGCAAGCAGTTCCTCGAGATCTTGATGCGCGAGAAGCTGATGCTCGCGGCCTCGGCGGACGAGGGCATCCCCAAGCTGAAGGAGTACAAGGACGAGATCGAGAAGCTGAGGGAAGAGCAGCGCCAGCGCCTGCGCGAGTTCGAGGACTATCTTAAGATCAAGCTGTGGCGCGACAGGCTCAAGGACTCCGGGACGATCAACGTGAGCCCCGCCGAGGTCCGGGCCTATTGGGAGAAGCACCCGACCGAGGTCCAGCTCGCGCACATCCTGCTGGCCAACGTCGACGAGGGCGAGGTGCTGCTGCGCAAGGCCCGCAAGGGCGGCTCGTTCGCGGCGCTCGCGAAGACGAACTCCTTGGACCAGGACACCGCGCAGAGCGGCGGGCGGCTCAAGCCCCTGCTCTACGGCGAGGTCCTGCCGGAGCTGGAGGACGTGGCCTTTCGCATGAAGGTCGGCGAGGTGACCGGGCTGATCCGGTCGAAGTTCGGCTACCACATCCTTAAGAAGGAGTCGGAGCACAAAATACCCTTTGAGGCGGCCAGGGAGCGGATCGAGAAGCTCCTGGAGAAGCAGAAGCTCGACGCTCAGCTCGAGAAGCTTCAGGGCCGATACCCGATGGAGGTCGTCGATGCGGAATTCAAATAGCCTGACCTTGCTGATCCTCGCCGCCTTGGCGGCTCCCGCGGCCGCGAAGCCGATCGAGGACGTGGTGGCGACCGTCAACGGCAAGCCGCTGCTTTACTCGGAGTACAAAAAGAACCTCGACTCGGTGCTCGAGCAGTACAAGAAGAACCTGCCCGACGCGCTGAAGGACCCCGAGGCCTCGCGCCAGATCAAGGATAAGGTCCTCGAGCAGATGGTGGACGACGAGCTGCTCGCGCAGCAGGCCGAGAAGGAGAAGGTGCGCGTCCTCGAACGCGAGCTCGACAACGGCGTCGTCGAGATCAAGCAGCGCTTCCAGACCGACGAGGACGGCAAGCCCCTCGCGACCGACAAGGCCGACGAGGCGTTCCAGAAGGAGCTGCGCAAGGAGGGCCTCAACCTTCAGCAGTTCCGCGATCGGATCCGCCGCCAGCTCATGGTGCGCAAGCTGATCGACGAGTCGGTCCGGCCCAAGGCCGCGCCGCCGAAGGAGGCCGACGTGAAGGCCTATTTCGAGAGGATGCAGCGCTTCGTGCAGGGCGACACCGCGACGATCAAGGGCATGCCGGCCGAGGAGGCCCAGCAGTTCCAGCTCTTCTCGACGCGGCTGAAGGACGCCTCGGCCGAGCGCGTGCGCGCGCGCCACATCCTCATCCGCGTGCCGAAGGATGCCTCGATGGTAGATAAGTCCAAGGCGATGAACAGGATCAAGGCGCTGCAGAAGCAGATCAAGGACGGCGCGGACTTCGGGGAGCTCGCCCGCAAGAACTCCGAGGATCCCGAGAGCGCGAAGCGCGGCGGCGACCTGGGCTTTTTCCTGCGCGGCTGGATGGTGCCGGAGTTCGAGAAAGCCGCGTTCGCGCTCGGCGTCGGGGAGATGAGCGACATCGTCGAGACCCAGTTCGGCTACCATTTGATCAAGGTCGAGGAGAAGCGCGCGCCCCAGAAGGTCGAGTTCGACGACGTGAAGGAGCAGCTCGGCCAGGCGATGATGGCGATGCGCGTCCAGGGCGAGCTCGAGAAGCTGGTCAAGGACCTGCGCGCGGGAGCCACGATCGAGCGCACGCCGCCGAAGGAAGCGAAGGACAACTGAGCCTCTGCCCCTCCCGCTGATCGCCGTCACTTTGGGCGATCCGGCCGGCATCGGCCCGGAGATCGTCCGTAAGGCGCTGTCCGACCGGCGGGTGCGCCGGGCCTGCCGCGCGCTGCCGATAGGCCCCGAGAACGTGCTGAGGCGCGAGGGGCTTGAAGGCCTCGGCGTCGCCCCGCTGGAGGGCCTCGCTCCCGGAAGGCCCGACGCGCGGACCGGCTGGGCTTCCTTCGTCGCGGCCAGATTGGGCGCGCGCCTAGCTCTCGAGGGCCGCGTCCACGCCCTGACCACCGCGCCGATCTCCAAGGCGGCCTGGCACGCGGCCGGCGTCGAGTACCGCGACCACACCCAGTTCCTGCAAGACGCCGCGGGCGTGCCCCGGGCCGAGATGCTTTTCGTCGCCGGACCATTGAAGGCCGTCCTGGCCACGCGTCACATCCCGCTGTCGGAGGTTCCGCGCCGGCTCTCGGCCTCCGAGATCGCCGAGATCGCCGCGCTGACCGCCAAGGGCCTGGGACGCCTCGGGATACGGCGCCCCCGGCTCGGCTTGCTCGCGCTTAACCCTCACGCCGGCGAGGCCGGGCTTCTTGGGGGGGAGGAAAAAGGCGTGCTTGCCGAGGCCGTCCGCGCCGCGCGGCGCCGCGGCGTCGCCCTCGAGGGGCCTCTTCCCGCGGACGACGGCTGGCGCCGGCACAGCGACGGAGGCATCGACGGGCTCGTCGTTTTGTACCATGACCAGGCGCTTATTCCGCTCAAGGTTCTCCGTCCGCGGGAGATCGTGAACATGACGTTGGGCCTGCCGTTCCCTCGAACCTCTCCCGGCCACGGGACGGCCTTCGACATCGCCGGCAAGAACAAAGCCGACCCCGAGGCGATGATCCAAGCCCTGCTCTTGGCCGCCCGACTGGCAAAATCATGAAAGCGGCGTTGCTCGTCCTCGGCCTTATCCCGGTTCAAGCGCGCGCCGCGGCCGCGCTGACCGCGACCGAGATCGTCGACCGCGCGAACAAGGTCATGCGCGGGGACTCCAGCTCCGGGGCGTTCACGATGACGATCCGGACCAAGGAGTGGACCCGCGAGCTCAAGGCCGAGGGCTGGAACGAGGGCCGCGAGAAGGCCCTGATCCGCATCCACGCCCCAGCCAAGGACAAGGGCACCGGGACGCTCAAGCTCGGGCGCGAGATGTGGCTGTGGCTGCCGCGCGTCGAGAAGGTCATCAAGATCCCGCCGAGCATGATGCACAACGCCTGGATGGGCTCCGACTTCACGAACGAGGACATCGTGAAAGCCGACGCGATCGTGAAGGACTACACGCACCGCGTCCTCAGCGTGAAGCATGAGAAGGACTGGGACCTTTACGAGATCGAGGCGCTCCCTCTTCCGGACGCGCCTGTGGTTTGGGGCAAGGTGCTGCCTTGGAGGCGCGTCTATCCGGATAACCAAAGGGTTATCCCCGTTCCGCAGGAGCATTTATCCGGAAGCAGCGGGTTATTAGCTCACAGCAGGCTTGTG
>CAZMIB010000054.1:0-17807 GCA_964566245.1 uncultured Elusimicrobia bacterium
CCTCGCGCGCCGCGGCCGCGATCAGGAGGCCTTCGCGGACCTGCAGCGCGCGGCGCACGCGCGGCCGCGCTTCGCGCTCGTCCCGTTCGTCTTGGCGCGCGCTCTCGAGGCGCGCGGCGACGCGCCGAGCCTGCTCGCGGCCTACGGGCGCGTGCTCAAGGACGATCCGACCTTCGCCGAGGCCCGGCTCGCGGAGGGGCGCCTCGAGGCGCGCCTCAACCGGCCCGAGAACGCCTGGCGGCATTACTCGCGCGCGCTGAACGCCGACGCCGACAACGGGGAGGCGAAGCTCGAGCTGGCCAAGCTCCGCCCGCTTCTGAAGACCCCGCCCGAGAGCCTCGTGGAGGTCGAGCGCGTGGCCCGCTTCAAGGCCTTCCAGCCGCTGCCCGAGGCGCGCGGCGCCGCTATCGTCAGGGTCGGCGTCGGCACCGACGGCCGCGGCCGGCCGATTCCCCGGCCCTCGCTCGTCTTCAGGGCCAGCGGGCCGTTCTGGGTCGTCGACCCCGACAGCGGGCGCAAGCTGCTGCGCGGCCCCGCCGACGAGCCCTGGATCGCGCGCGCGCGCGCCGACCGCCCCGGCCAGTTCGAGCTGGTCGACTCCTCGCGCAAGCGCCGGCTGGTCTTCAAGCGAAGCATACGCGTCTACCCCGAGGAGCGCCGCCACAGCTTGATCTTCCAGGAGCTGCGCTTCGGCGAGGGCTACGACTGGGCGCGCCTGCGCGACCGGCAGCTGCGCGGACAGGCGGATCTGATCGCCGCGCGCGGGGGGCTTTACCTCGTGAACCGGCTCGAGCTGGAGGAATACCTGGCGAGCGTCGTTCCCGAGGAGATGCCCTCGCATTTCCCGGACGAGGCGCTGAAGGCTCAGGGCGTCATCGCGCGCAGCTACACCTTGTTCACCCAGCGCGTCGTGCGCCCGCACCGCAAGCAAGGCTACGACGTCTGCGACGGCCAGCATTGCCAGGTTTACGGCGGCATCGCGGCCGAGAGCGAGCGCTCGCGCGCCGCCGTCGAGGCCACGCGCGGGCAGGTGATGACGTTCAACGGGAAGGTCGCGCAGACGCCGTACGCGTCCAACTGCGGCGGCCGCGGGCAGGCTTCGAAGGAGCTCGCGGGCTGGGCGGGCCTGCCGTACCTCGCCTCGACGGACGATTCCGATGAAGGGGCCGGACGCTCGCCGTGGGAGCTCGACGTCTGGCTGCACGACCCCCCGGGGGCCTACTGCAACGTTCCCGCGCTGATCCTGCCCGCGCATTTCCGCTGGGCGCGCGTGATCTCGGCGCGCGATCTCGCGGGCCGGCTCGCCAAGCGCAAGAAGCTGGGCCGGGTGCTGGCCGTCAAGGTGCTCAAGCGCAGCGGCTCGGGCCGGGCGCTCGCGGTGGCCGTGTCCGGGACCGCGGGCGCGCTGGTCCTGACCCGCGAGAACGAGATACGCCGCGAGCTGGCCTTGGGCTCGCTGCGCAGCACCTTGTTCGCGGTCCACGCCCGCCTCGGCCCGGACGGACGCCCCGAGGAGTTCGTCTTCCACGGGGGCGGCTGGGGCCACGGCGTCGGCCTGTGCCAGTACGGCGCGGCGGGCCGCGCCCTGCGCGGGCAGACCTACAAGCAGATACTGACGCATTACTATCCGGGAGCCCGTCTCCAGGCTCTTTAAGCTTTCGGGGCGGACGTCGAGGCGGCCTCGAGGGAGCCGACCAATTCGGCGCCGGAGTGGAAACGCTTCTCCGGGCTCGGGGCCAACGCGCGCGCGAGCACCGCGTCTATCCCGGCCGGAAGGCCGGGGACGTAGCGCGAGGCGGAGTGGTAGGCCATCGCCTTTTTCTGCTCGAGGTAGTTGGGGCCGGGGAACGGAATGCCGCCGGTGAGCAGCTCGAAGGTCATCACGCCCAAGGCGAAGAGGTCCGACTCGCGCGAGACGCTGCCCATCTCCTGCTCCGGGGCCATGTAGACGCGCGTGCCCCAGGCATCGGCGCGCGTGGCCTTGGAGGCCGTCTGCTTGGCCCGGTGCGCGATGCCGAAGTCCATCACCTTGGGCAGGCCCTCGTTGGTGACCATAACGTTCGAGGGCTTCAAGTCGCGGTGGATCACCTTGCGCGAGTGCGCGTGATCGAGCCCGGCGGCGATCCCGCGCAGAAGATGCACCGTCTCGGTGGGGGAAAGACGGCGCTTGGCGTCCAGTATCTTGTCGAGCGGCTTGCCGTCGACGTGCTCGAAGACCAGGTAGATCTCCCCGCCTTCCTGCAGGACCGCGTAGATCTCGACCAGGTTCGGGTGCTTCAGCGTCGCGACGAGCCTGGCCTCGGCCAGGAACATCTCGACGTCGCGCGCGTTCTGACGCAGCTCCGGCCTCAGCCGCTTGATCGCGACCTTGCGCTGAAGATGCACGTCGAAGCCCTCGAAGACCACGCCCATCCCGCCCTCGCCGATCTGCTTGTCGAGGCGGTAGGCCCCGCCCAGCAAGGGGCCGGTCGGAACCATCGAGGTCAGCCCGTTCATGGCGGCGAAGGGCGGAGGGGCCAGGGTCGCCGTCGGCGGGACCGGAGGCGACGGCGGGGCCGCGCGGCGCAAGGCCAACCATAGACCGAGCGGCACTCCGGATCCGAGGATCAGCCACGCGAGCTCGCGCGGCGAGGGGCCCGCGGGCGGCGCCGGGGCCGGGGCGGAGGCCGGGGCCGCGCTCTCGGGCTTGCCGCCGAGCCTTTCGAGCGCTTTTTGATAGGCGCCCTTGTAGTTCGAGTCCAGCGCGGCCGCCTGCCGGTACTCCTCGAGCGCCGCTTGCGCGAGCGAGGCGGCTTGGGATCCGTTCCGGGTCCGTGCCAGCCCCTCCAGCGCCATCGCGCGGTTCAGGTGCGCCGCCGCGTTGTAGGCGTCCGCGGCCAGCGCCCGTTCGGCCAAGGTCAGCGCCTGGGCATAGAGCCCGCGCAGATTGTAGACCAAGGCGAGCTGGTTGAGGGCTTTCACGTTGCGGGGCGCCAACGCCAGGGCCTTCTCGGCGTCGGCCTGCGCTCCGTCCAGGTCGCCCAGGGCGGCCTTGGCCTCGGCTCGGTCGGCCAGGGCGTTGTAGTCTCGAGGGTCCTGCTGAAGCGCCAAGGTCGAGACCGCCAGCTCCTCCTCGGGCGTCTTCGCGAGATGCATCGGGCCCGCCGCGCTTTCCGTCGGCGCGTGGAAGGTGGCCACCATGGAGTGCTCGCCCACGGAAGGAAGGGCGTTTTCCTCGATGGAACCCGCGCCCGGCGCGGCCGTTCGGGCGTCGGGCGCGGTGCCGGCCATGCGTGTCGGAGCCGAGGCGGGGCGATTGTAGCGCGGGTTTTTCCACGACTGCGGGCTCGACCCGGCGGAGCGTCCGGCGTTGTAGGAGTCGGTGACCGGGGCGAAATTTTGGGGCTCGGCGGTGGCCAAGGAGCCGCGTCCGATGTCCGCCTCGGCCTGGTCCAGCGCCCGCAGCGCGGCGGCCGTCTCGGCGGTTTGAGGCGCGCCCGCGAGCTTGCGGCGCGCGTCCTGGATCTGGTGCTCCATCTGGGCGTTCGAGGGTGCGTAGTACATGCTGTTCTGTTGGTTGTTGCGCCGCGATGAGCTCGAGCCCGGGTTCGAGCCGCCCGAAGGAGGCAAGGGGGCGGGCGAGTCGGGGGGCAAAAGGCTCGTGACCGGCGGCGCCGAAAGGGACGGGTCCACCGTCACGGACGGCTGGGCCGGGTCGACGGAGATCGGGCCGGCCGAGACCTTGGGGGAAAGAGAACCGCCCTGGGAGGACGGCGCCTGAGCTTGCGGGTCCTGGCTCGCGCCCGGCGAGACCGTCGGCGAAACGGCCGTTGTCGGAGACGTCGGCCCCGCCGAGGCGTCCGGCGAGAGAGGCGTCGTCGGGGGCGGACTCGCTCCGGTCGAGGGCGAGGACGGGCTCGCCAGGCGGGGCGTTAGGACGGTCGAGCCGGCGGCCGTCGTCTGCATGGTCGGATCGGAAACGGCCGAGGTCGCGGGCGAGACGGGGTTCGAGGTCGCGCTCGTGGAGGAATTATTCTTTTTATCCGAGGTCGATGAGCCGGACAGGAGATTGGAGACGTCGGTGACGACGGTCGTGACGGTGTTGATGATTTTCTTCAGATGGCTGTCGCCTTGCGTCTCCTCCGCCGAGGCTCCCCGCGGATGCGCCGGAAGAACCGCCAGGGCGGCAGCAAAAACCCAACCTCTCCGACGAGCCGGAGGGGGCATGCCTAGTATTTAGCCCCCGCCTAAGCGAAAATCAAGGGCTGTTCCGACGAGAGGATGTTAAATTTGCCTGGCCGTCTCGGGGTTTTTCAGGAAGGCCTCGGCGTCGCTTTCGCCCACGGCCAGGGCTTCGGCGCAGGCGGAGGGGCTGAAATCGAGGCCCGAGAGGCGGGTCAACGGCCGAGAGGGGACCAGGACGTAGGCGCGCAGCGGGCCGCCGGCCCCGTCCGCCTCCGCCCGCGCGCGCAGGGCGTGCACGGTGTTCTCGACCTGGCCGTGGATCAATTGGAACGCCAGGGCCGACAGGTAGGCCTTCAGGCCGCGCGGGGGCGCGGCTCCGTCGGCGCGCGGGACCACACTCAGGAAGAGGAAGTCGCGGCAGCCGAGCTCCAGGGCCGGCCGCAGGTCCGCGAAGGCGCGCAGGCCGCCGTCCACCAGCAGCCGCTCGCGGCCGCCGGCGCGGAGCCTGACCGGGGGATAAAGCAGCGGTATCGCGCAGCTCGCGACCAGCATGTCCAGCAGCGGCGCGTCCCAGCCGTCTCCGCCGGGCGCGAAGCCCGCCTGGTACATGCCGCCGCTGGCGAGGTCCCCGGCGACGACGAACAACGGGCAGCGCCCCTCGCGCCGCGCGCGCTCCTCGTCGACCACCCCGGACAGGAAGCCCCGCAGGCGGGGGAGGCTCAGCAGGCTGGGCGGGCTGAGGCGCGGGCTTAGGCGCATCACGTCGGAGCGCCGGATGCTTCGCCAGCGCTCGCGCAGCTCGCCTAGGCGTCCCTGGAAGTAGGCCGCGCCGTTGACCGCCCCGGCGCTCGTCCCGAACACCGAGGCGAACGAGAGGCCGGCCTCGGACAGCCGGCACAGCGCCCCGGCCTGCCAGGCGCCGAACGCGGCGCCCCCGGTCAGGACGAGCGCGCACGGACGCGTGCCGAGCGGCGGAGCCTCCATGCCGAGATGGTATAATCTGGGCGACCATGCCCGCCATACCGAAGCAGATCTTGAAGGTCGAGGACGACGAGCTGAAGCTCGTTTGGGAGGACGACCACGTCTCGGTCTATCCGTTCCGTGCGCTGCGCTTGGCCTGCCCGTGCGCCGGCTGCCGCGACGAGTTCACCGGCGCCCCGAAGCTCGACCCCGCGACCGTCCCCGCGGACGTGAAGGGCCTGGAGGTCCGGCTGGTGGGCCTCTACGCGCTGTCGATCGCGTTTTCCGACGGGCACGGGACCGGCATCTACTCGTTCGAGAACCTGCGCTCGGCCTGCCCCTGCGACGCCTGCGCGCGCGAGCGCGCCTCGAAGGCCTGAGCCGTCCCTAAAAACGAAGGGACCGAAAGCCCGTTGGCTTCGGTCCCTCGCTGCGGCCGGGCTCCCTCCCGGGAAGGCCGCTTTCGGCCTTCTGCCCCCGGGACCGGGCTCCCCGCCGGTCACCCTTAGCCTACCCCCCGTTCCGCGCGCTGTCAAGGCCGGAAATTTTCATGCTAGAATCGGCGCGACGATGAACTGGGACTACCGGACGATCATCGAGCCGTTCAAGATCAAGACGGTCGAGCCGCTCGGCTTCACCACTCCCGATGAGCGGCGACGCGTGCTCGCGCGGGCCGGCTACAACGTCTTCAACATCCCCGCCGACAAGGTCCTGATCGACCTGCTGACCGACTCGGGCACCTCGGCGATGTCGAGCGAGCAATGGGCCGCGGTCATGCGCGGCGACGAGTCCTACGCCGGCGCGGCCAGCTTTTACCGCTTCGAGCGCGCGGTTCGCGACCTGACCGGCTACCCCGAGGTGATCCCGGCTCACCAGGGCCGGGCCGCCGAGCGCATCCTGTTCGGGGTCATCGGCGGGCGCGGCAAGAGCGTGCTCGCGAACACCCATTTCGACACCACGCGCGCGAACGTCGAGGCCTCCGGCGCCCAGGCCGTGGACCTGCCGTCGCCCGAGGCTTGGGACTTCTCGAGCCCCGCGCCGTTCAAGGGCAACATGGACGTCGCCGCGCTGGAGCGCGAGATCAAGCGTCGCGGGGCCAAGAACATCCCGCTGGTGCTGATGACGCTGACCAACAACTCGCTGGGCGGCCAGCCGGTCTCGATGTCGAACCTGCGCGAGGTGCGCCGCATCACGAAGCGCCACGGCCTGCCGCTGTTCATCGACGCGGCGCGCTTCGCCGAGAACGCCTACCTCGTGAAGCTGCGCGAGCCGGACTACGCGTCGAAGACGCCCCGCGAGATCGCGCGCGAGATATTCTCTCTGGCCGACGGCTGCCTGATGAGCGCGAAGAAGGACGCCCTCGTGAACATGGGCGGCTTTCTCGCGCTGAAGGACAAGGACTGGGCCGCGCGCGCGAAGCAGGCGCTGATCCTAGGCGAGGGCTTCCCGACCTACGGCGGCCTGGCGGGCCGCGACCTGGACGCGATGGCGCGCGGTCTGGAGGAGGTGCTCGAGGAAGAGTACCTTCAGTACCGCATCCGCTCGGTCGCCTATTTGGCCGCCGGCCTGAGGGACGCCGGAGTCCCGATCATCGAGCCCCCGGGCGGCCACGCGGTGTACGTCGACGCCGCCGGTTTCTTGCCGCACCTGCCGCGCGACCGCTACCCCGGCCAAGCCTTGGTCTGCGAGCTGTACCTGGAAGCCGGCGTCCGCGCGGTCGAGATCGGCTCCCTGATGTTCGGCAAGCGCGACAAGAAGGGCCGTCTGATCCCCTCGCGCCAAGAGCTGGTCCGTCTCGCTTTACCGCGCCGCGTCTACACCCAAAGCCACGTCGATTTTCTTATCGAGGTCTTCGAACGCCTATCCCGCCGCAAGCAAGAAATCCGCGGCCTGAAGGTCGTCGAAGCCCCACCCGTCCTAGCCCACTTCACCGCCAAACTAGCCCCCGTCGAGGCCTGATCCTCTTCACTCCCTCTCCCCTTGCGCCTAGGTGTCATACTTTGAATATTTGAATATTCAGCGGTGAAGTCTCGATATTCCATTTTCCGTTCCTCAAAATTCAAAAATTCAAAGTATGACACCCAAACACCCAAACGTGGATGAGGGGCGT
Organism: uncultured Elusimicrobia bacterium; assembly: GCA_964566245.1. Lineage (GTDB taxonomy): Bacteria > Elusimicrobiota > Elusimicrobia > CAZMIB01 > CAZMIB01 > CAZMIB01. Next base: position 7,235 of record CAZMIB010000054.1, read on the forward strand.
GGCGAAAATTTCGGATGACGGCTATACTTTTCTCGGAGGACGCGACCCTTGCCGATCCGTGTTGTCCAGCGAGTCATTCTCATAGTCGTGTTCGCCGCTACGCTTTACGGCGCCGGCGGAGCCGTGTCGTCTCAGACGGCCGCGGTGAGCGACAAGCCGAAAGCAATCGAGTTTGATGCCTGCCGGACCGATGATGAATGTGTCGCCGCCCTAGAGCCCCCCTGTTATAATATGTACGCCGCGGTGAACAAGCTGCATTTGGCGGAATTCGAGGATGTTCCGCGTGGGCCGCGAATGGCGTGCCCGCGGTTTAGAGAAGTCAAACCTCGGGTGGAGTGCGTGGAACAGCATTGCCGACGGATTGAAGGGCGCCTGCACGTATCGAAGAAGGCGTCGCTCGCCGCTCATCGGCGGTATCTCGCCGGGTTGCGCGCCTACTCCAAAAGGGATTTCAAGCGCGCGCGGCGGGAATGGAACAAGTGCCTGAATCTGGATCCGGAAAACGACAACTGCCAAGGAAGCCTGGCGCGGCTGGAATCGCTCAACACCAAACCATAGCTTTCGTTTCGCCCTGGTCCACCGGCAAATCCCAGCCGGCCGGTACCGTAGTCGTTACCGCGCGCTGATCGGGAACAGCGGCACGACTTGGTTCATGAGGTTCGTCAGCACCCGGACCTGGGTGTCTGAGATTTTCTCGAAGCCGCGGATCACCGCGCCCAGGGGGCCGGTCGCGCCGGTGAGCGAGACGATGCCGGGGCCTTGGATCGTCTGGCTGATGCGGCTTTGGAAGGTGTACTTGCCGCCCATGTCGCGGTAGAGCGGATGGATGAAGGTGAAGCGCTGGAAGTTGTAGAGCATCTCGATCTTGTTCCCGCCCATCACGACGCCCTGCATCACGAAGGTCGCCCCGTTCGTCGTGCGACCCTTGAGGGGGAAGAGGTTCTTCAGGTCGTAGGCATCGTCGATCTGAGACAGCACCGCGCCCGGGAGATAATACAGCCTGTCGGTCCTCAGCGCCTCATCGGTGAACAGGTCGAGCGCCGATAGATTCCGCTCGACCGCGCGCCGCATCAGGCTTTGCGCGAGCTCGGGCGTGGCCTCGCGCACCTTGTCCCGATCCAAGCCCGGCACGCGGGCGGCCAGGATGTCGAGCACCTCGGGCTGGGGGGGCTGAAGCCCGTCCCAGGTCTCGGGGGGGATGATCGGGCCGTCCGCGGCCTGCAGCAGCGAAGTCTCCAGCGCCAGCGGAGGTTTCGGCGCCGGCGGAAAACCGTTGAACGGGATGTCGGTCGCGCGCGCGGCGGGCGCGAGCAGGCAAAGGGCGAGCAGCGCGTTGAGTTTCATCATGGCGCCGGATTATATGAAAACCCGAAATGTTAAAATCTAGCCGTTCGATGACGATTCAGCTCGATGTCCTGGACGAGCTCCGAGGGGCCCTCGGAGAGTCCCGCGTGCTCACCGGCGAGGCCGACCTGCTGACCTACGCCTACGACGGGGCGCTCGACCGGGCGCGGCCCGAGGCGGTGGTGCTGGCCGAGACCGTCGAGCACGTGCGCCGGGCCGTCGAGATCTGCCGCCGGGCCAAGCTCCCGTACGTCGCGCGCGGCGCGGGTACCAATCTTTCCGGCGGCTGCATACCGCTGCGCGGCGGGGTGATCCTCTCGACCGCGCGTATGACGCGCATCCTCGAGGTCGATACGCGCGCCGGGTTCGCCTTGGTCGAGCCTGGGGTAGTCAACCTGTCCTTGCAGAAGGAGCTCGAGAAGGCCGGCTGGTTCTACGCCCCCGACCCGGCCAGCTACCGCGCCTGCACGATCGGCGGCAACGTCGCCGAGAACGCCGGCGGCCCGCGCTGCCTCAAGTACGGCGTCACGACCAACCACGTGCTGGGCCTGGAGGCCGTGATGCCGGACGGGAGCGTCGCGCGCTTCGACGCCTCCTCCCCGGGGCCCGACCTGACCGCTCTTTTGACCGGGGCCGAGGGCACGCTCGGCGTCGTGACCAAGGCCTGGCTCAAGATCCTGCCTCAGCCGGAGGATCTCCTCACCATCCTCGCGGCCTTCGGCTCGATGGAGGAGGCGATACGCTGCGTCTCCGAGCTCATCGCGGCCGGCGTGCTGCCGCGCGTGCTCGAGGCGATGGACCGCCTGACCGTCGAGGCCGTCGAGGCGTTCATGCACGCCGGCTACCCGAAAGGCGCGGAGGCCGTGTTGCTGATCGAGCTGGACGGTCCGTCGCGCCGCGTCAAGAAAGAGGCCGAGCTGGTGGAGTCGCTGTGCCGGACCCACGGGGCCTCCCAGTACCGCACCGCGAGGGACCCGGCCGAGCGCGATCGGCTGTGGGAAGGGCGCCGCGGGGCCTACGCGGCGATGGCGCGGATCGCGCCGAACGTGCTGGTCGAGGACGGCGTCGTGCCGCGGCCGCGCCTTCCGGAGGCGCTGGCCCGCATACGCGAGATCGCCGCGAAGCACGACATCCGCGTCGGGCTGCTGTTCCACGCCGGCGACGGGAACCTGCACCCGAACATCGTCTTCGACGAGCGCAACCTGGCTGAGACCAAGCGCGTGAAGAAGGCGGGCTACGAGATACTGAAGGCCTGCATCGCGCAGGACGGCTCGATCTCGGGCGAGCACGGGATCGGCGTCGACAAGCGCGCGGCGATGGCCTGGCTGTTCACGCCGGCGACGCTCAACTTGTTCCGGCGCATCAAGCGCGCGCTCGATCCCGACCTGCTCGCGAACCCCGACAAGATCATCCCGCTGGCGCCGGAGGGGCAGGCCGCGGGGACCGCCTTGCTCAAGCCGCCGAAGCCTCTCTCTCCGGCCGCGGCCGTGCTGGTCGCGCATCTTAAGCTTTTGGCCGACCGGCGCACGCCGGTCCGTGTCGCGGGGCGGGGCTCCCGCCGCGCTCCGCCGGCGGCCGACGGCGAGGAGACGATCTCGACGCTCGGCTTGGACCGGATCGTCGATCTGGACGCGCCCAACTTCACGGTCGCCGTGGAAGCCGGGTGCGAGACGGCGAAGCTCGTGAAAGAGCTCGCGCGCCAGGGCCTGCACCTGCCGCTGCCCGCGGACGGGGGCACGGTCGGCGGGCTGCTCGCGACCAAGGCGTGGCCCGGGCTGAGGGACCATATCCTCGGCATGAAGGTCGCGTTGGCCTCCGGGGAGGTGGTCGAGCTCGGGGGAAAGGTCGTGAAGAACGTCGCGGGCTACGACGCGATGCGCCTGTTGCTCGGCTCGTGGGGCGCGTACGGCGTGATCCTCGAGGCGACGTTCAAGCTCTACGCCGCGAAGGTCGACGTGCCGCGCGAGCTTCCGGCCCCGAAGCCGTTCGTCCCCGGGACATGGGAACGCCGCTTGAAAGCGGCTTTCGACCCCGAGGGACGCTTGAACCCGGATTTATGCCCGATCGATTGAACGTCTTGAAGACCGAGGCCGGAGATCTCTCCGCCTACGACGCGGTCAGCCAGTGCAGCCGCTGCGGCTACTGCCTGCAGTCGTGCCCGACCTTCGTGGTCAGCGGGAAGGAGGCCTGGTCCGGGCGCGGACGCAACCAGGTCGTGCGGATGATGCTCGAGAAGCGCCTCGAGGATCCCAAGCTCGCCGAGGACGCCCTCTCCACCTGCCTGCTGTGCGGGGCCTGCACCTCGGCCTGCTACGCGCATGTGCCGACCGCGGACCTGGTGCTCGAGGGACGGCGCGCGATACGCGGCGGCCGGACGCCGCTGCTCGTCCGCCTGCTGACCGCTCTTCTGCTCGACCGGCCCGCGACGCTGGCCTGGGGCCTGCGTGCCGCCAATCTGCTCAAGGCCTGCGGCGTGGCGCGGCTGGTCTCCATGACCGGGATACTGCGCCTGGTAGGCCTGAAGGGCTTGGAGCAGGCCGAGCGCGAGGTCCGCGAGGCTCCGCTGCGCTTTCTTAACGAGCGCCTGCGCGGCGCGCCGGGCCCGGCGCCGGGGGAACGTCCGGCTTGGCTTTACTTCGCGGCCTGCGGGCCGAACTATCTCCACCCGCGCGTCGGCCTGGCCAGCGTGAAGGTGCTTCAGGCGACCCTGGGCCCGGGGGCCTTCCTCGACAACCCGTGCTGCGGCCTGGTCGCGTACAACTACGGTTCGTTGGAGGCCGCGCGCGAGCTGGCGCGCCGCGCGATCTCCAACTGGGAGTCGCGCCGGCCGGAGGGCGGCTCGGAGGCCGTGCCGCTGATTGCCGACTGCTCCTCCTGCGCGGCGCATCTGAAGTCCTACGAGCAGCTTTTTATCGAGGACCCGGTATGGCGGGATCGGGCCGCGCGCTTCGCGGCGGCGGTGAAGGACGTCATCGAGGCGATCCCTGTCGAGAAGATCCCGAGGCTGAAGGCGTTCCCGAGCCTCGTCACCTACCACGACTCCTGCCGCGCGCGGCACGGCCAGGGGCTGGCCGACGCGCCGCGGGCGCTGCTTAAGCGCATGCTGGGCGCGCGCTTCGTCGAGCTCCCCGAGCCCGAGGCCTGCTGCGGCGGCGCGGGGGCGTTCGCGTTCTCGAACCCGGAGCTTTCGGACGCCGTCGCGCGCCGCAAGGTTTCGAGCGTCGCGTTCGTTCGGGCCGACCTCGTGCTTACGAGCTCCACGTCGTGCCTGCTGCAGTTGGACGGCGCGCTGAGGAAATACTATCCTTCGGCCCGAGTCCGCCATCTGAGCGAGTTCCTGGCGGAGCACCTGCCCGTCTCTAATCCAAAATGACGCCGCACTTCGAGGAGCTTCAAAGGCGCCACATGCGCCTCGCCCAGTTCGGGCGCAAGATCGCCTCCGAGACGCATCTCGAGAAGCTTCTCGAGATCCTCGCGGAGGAGGTGCGCGAGCTCATCGCGGGCGAGCGCTGCAGCGTCTTCATCGCCGACCCGAAGCGCCGCCAGCTTTGGGCGCGCGTGGCGCACGGCATGGAGGGCTCGATTCTCCGCGTGCCGATCGACCAGGGCATCGTCGGCCACGTCGCGCGGACCGGCTCGGGCGTCAACATCGCGAACGCCTACCGCGACCGGCGCTTCACGCCGGACACCGATCGCGCGACCGGCTTCAAGACCGAGGCGCTCCTCGCGATCCCGCTGAAGGACCGCGAGGGGAAGGTCCTCGGCGTGTTCCAGGTGCTCAACAAGAAGGGCGGCGGGGCCTTCGACGACGACGACGAGGGCTTCCTCAGGCTGCTCGCGATGATCGCCGCGAGCGCGATCGAGAACGCGCAGCTCTACGACAGCCTGCGCAAGTCGCACCTTGAGACGATTTACCGGCTCGGCATGGTCGCCGAGTTCCGCGACCAAGAGGACACCGCGAAGCACCTGCGGCACATCTCCAAGTACTCGGCCGTCGTCGCGCGGGCGGCCGGCCTGCCCGAGGACGTGGTCGACGACATCCGCTACGCGAGCCCGCTGCACGACATCGGCAAGGTCGCGGTGCCGGACGCCATCCTGCGCAAGCCCGGCAAGCTGACCCCCGAGGAGTTCGAGGAGATCAAGCGCCACCCGGAGTACGGCGCCAAGGTCCTCGAGAACGCCGAGTCGCGGCTGCTGAAGATGGCGTACCGCATCTCGATCGCGCACCACGAGCAATGGGACGGGAGCGGTTACCCGAAGGGCCTGAAGGGCGAGGCGATACCCATCGAGGCCCAGGTCGTCTCGATCGTGGACGTCTTCGACGCTCTGACGACCAAGCGCGTCTACAAGGCCGCCTGGTCGGTCGAGGACACGGTGAAGTATCTCGCGGCGAAGTCGGGCCGCCAGTTCAACCCGCGGATCGTCGACGCCTTCATGAAGTCCTTTCCCGAGCTGCAGCACATCCACGCCGAGGAGAACTCGGCCTATTGATCCGGGCCCTTTGCCGCGGCGCCGCTGGGCCCTCGGGCCCTCGGCGGGCGCCGCGCGCTTCGATAAAATCCCATGACGACGGAGGAACGATGAAACCCGCACGACTTGCCGCGATTTTGGCCCTGTTCGCCGGAGCCTCGATGACGTCCGCCGCCCCGGTCCACCGGGCCGTGCTGCTTCAGGAGCGCGCGCACGAGGGAGCTTTCGACGCCCAGGCCCGCCCCGCCTTTATCTCCTTGGCGGCCGCCGAGCTGGCGAAGGGGAAGGTCGCGACCTACATGGCGATCGACGACGCGGAGTCCCGCTATACGTGCGTCGAGTTGTCCTCGAGCGAGGACGCGACCGCCTTCCTCGACAAGGCGAACGTCGTGATCCGCCGCTCGCCGGTCTACATAACCTTGGTCGAGCTGTCCCTCGCGGAGACGTGCGAGAAACCGAAGCCCGGGCCCGAGCCGATCCCCGGCGGCTGTTTCCACTGATCGTTTTTGCTATAATTACGGACGTCGCAGGCCGTCGCGGGCGTGGTTCAATGGTAGAATGCGTCCTTGCCAAGGACGAGACGGCGGTTCGATTCCGCTCGCCCGCTCCATTTTTATCCGTCTAGCCTAGGTCAGCCCCGCGGATTCCTCCGCGGGGCCTTTCCTTTATAGAGCCGCGCCGGCCTCTCGAACCGCTTCGGTGCGGTCCCTCGAATGGGTTGTTCGCTTTATCTCTTGACTTCGCTAGTTTTGCGGGGTATATAGTAGAATAACCTGCTCCGATGAAGGATAAATGCCGAGTGCTGGTGTGCGAGGATGAACGCGTCGTCGCGCGCGATTTCACCTTGCAGCTCGAGGCCGAGGGCTTCCACGTGGTCGGCGCCTTCCACACCGGAGCCGAGGCGGTCGCGGCCGCGCTCGAGACCCGCCCCGACGCGCTGCTGATGGACATCGTCCTTCCCGACATGGACGGCATCGAGGCCGTTCGCGCCATTTGCCGCGAGCATCCGGTCGCCGTCGTGCTGGTGACCGGCCGAGGCGGCCCGGAGTCCATCGAGCAGGCCAAGCAGGCCGGGATCCACGGCTACCTGCTCAAGCCCGTCGCCAAGGGCGCGCTGAAGGCGGCCATCGAGCTGGCCTTGGTACGTTTCAAGGAAGTACAGGCGATGCGCGACGAGATCGGCGAGCTGAAGGAGACCTTGGCCTCGCGCAAGCTGGTCGAGCGCGCGAAAGGCCTCGTGATGGAGCGCGCGAAGGTCTCCGAGGAAAAAGCCTACCTGATGCTGCAGAAGGCGGCGCGCAACCAGAACCTCAAGCTCGCGGAGGTGGCGCGCCGCGTGATCGAGGCCCGCGACGGCTGGAAGTCCCTGTTCGGCCCCGCCTCCCCCGGCGGCCGCTGAGCGGCGCGTTTTCGTTCCCGCCCTCCTTGCGTCCGGCGCCCGGTCTGTTACAATCAACTGCCGCGCCATGAGCGAAAAAAACAAGGAAGGCGCCGTCCCGGCGGCCCTCGCGGACGTCCTGGCCCGCAGCCCGCTCCTCGACGCTTTGTCGCGCTCGGCGTCCCTCGCGGTCGTCGTCGCCGACCGGGAGGGGAAGGTCGAGTCGTGGAACGCCGAGGCGGAGCGCGTCTTCGGCTGGACGGGCGCCGAGGCGCTGGGACGCCCGCTGCCGCCGTCGTTTCTCGACAACGGCCCTCTAGGCTCCATCTTCCGCGGCGCCTTGTCGGGCCGCGTTCTGGCGAATCGGCCGGCTCAAGGACGCCGAAAGAACGGAGAGCCGGTCGATCTGCGCGTCACGGCCGCGCCGATCCGGCTCGGCGAGGGAGCGCCCTCCGCTGTCGTCGAGCTGATCCAGGACGTCACGGAGGAGAAGCGGCTCGAGCAGAAGTTTCTCAACGCCGAGAAAATCGACGCGATCGGGCGCATGGCGGGCGGCCTGGCGCATGACTTCAACGACATCCTGGCCGCCATCATGGGGCTGAGCGAGCTGGCGCTGAAGGATCTGCCGGCCGGCTCCCAGCTTCGCGACGACCTCACGGAGATACGCGACTCCAGCCGCCGCGCGGCGCGGCTCACCCAGCAGCTGCTGGCGTTTTCCCGTCGGCAGGTCTTCCAGCCGGCGCCGGTGAGCTTGAACGATCTGCTGCGGCGAAAAGAGCAGGCGCTCAAGCGGTCGCTCGGCGAGGGCATTCATTTGACGATTTCTCCCGGCGCGGGAGTCTGGCCGGTTCATGCCGACGCGGAGCAGCTCGAGCAGCTGTTGCGGAATCTCTGCCATAACGCCCGGGAGGCGATGCCCGGCGGAGGAAGCGTCTCGATCATGACGTCGAACCTCAGCATGATCGAGGGCCCGGACCCCGGGTTCGCGGGCGTCGCGCCCGACGAGTACGTCCGCCTGGAGTTCAGCGACTCGGGAGCCGGGATGACCGCGGAGGCCAAGCGGCGCCTGTTCGAGCCGTTCTTCACGACCAAGACGGAGGGGAAAGGCGCCGGGCTCGGGCTCGCGACCTGCTACGGCATCGTGAAGCAGCACGGCGGGGCGATCCTCGCCGAGAGCGAGCCGGGGCGGGGCACCGTTTTTACGATTCTCCTGCCCCGGGGCAAGGCCGAGCCCGCCCGAGCGGAGGGCGCCGAGCCGGTGCGGACGATGCCCGGGGGCTCGGAGCCGATCCTGGTCGTCGAGGACGACGCGCAGGTCCGTTCGGTCCTGGCCCGCGTCCTGCGGCGGCTCGGCTACAAGGTCGTCGAGGCGCCCGGCGCCGCCCAGGCCCTCGCGGCGGTCGAGGCCGACGCGTCGCGCTCGCTGCGGCTGGTCATCTCGGACGTCGTGATGCCGAAGGGGGACGGGAAAACTCTCGGGGAAAGCCTGCGGCGCCTGCGTCCCGACCTGCCGATCGTCTTCACCTCGGGCTACGCGTACGACGTGCTCGCCAGCGAGGGCCGGCTCGAGCCGGGCCTGCGGTTCATCGCCAAACCTTACACGTTCGAGACGGTCGCCCGGAAGGTGCGGGAGGCTCTCGACGCCGCCGCGAAAGGCGCCTAACCCCTAAGCTCTACGCCGGGTTCTCCGGCTTGGAAGGAGTCTCGCCCGGGCGCGCGGCCGCGGCGCGCTTCAACTCCTCCTCAAGCCGCCGGTGGTAGTCGGCCTCGATGGCCTCGGCGCGCTGCTGCCAGGCGCGGTGCTCCTTGTCGAGGCGGGCGTCGGCGGCGGCCTGCACCTCGGCCAGCCTCCTCCGATGCTCGTCCTCCACCTTCTCGGCGGCGCGGCGCGTCTGCTCGTCCAGTTCCCGGCGCCTGTCGGCGAAGGATCGGTCGAGCTCGGCTTGTCGGCGCTTGTAGTCGTCGGCCAGGGTCTGCTCCTGCTCCCTGTGCCGCGCGGCGAGCTCGTCCTCGCGCGAGCGCAGGCGTGTCTCCAGCTCGGCGCGCGCGGTCCGGAGCTCGGTCTCGCGCCGCGCGAACCTCTCCTCCAGCTCCCCCGCGCGGGAGGCGTGGGTCTTTTCCAAGTCCTCCTGGCGCGTCCGCAGCTGCTGCTCTATATCCAGCCGCTTTTGCGCGAGAGCCTGCTCCGCGGCCTGTAGTTCACCCAGGCGTTCGGCGGCCTTCGTCTTCAGGTCTTGCTCTATGCGCGCCAGCTCCTGCTCCTTGCGCTGGCGGCGCTCCTCGAGCTCGCGCTCCACGGCCTCGGCGCGCTGCGCCTGCTTCTTCTCGAGCTCGTTCCGCAGGGCCTCGGCTTGCAGGCGCTGACGCTTTTCCAGATCCGACTCGCGCCGCGCGAGCTCCTCGGCCAGCTTGCGCTGCTGGGTCGACATCTCCTCCTGGAGGCTGCGCTCGCGGCGGTTGACGGCGGCCAGGTGCTCCTTGACCTCGGCTTGCAGCCGGTCGCGCTCGCGCGCCAGGGAGCGCAGGTCGACGGCCTGGGCCGCCTCGGTCTTGTGCAGCCGCTCCAGCTCCTCGCGCAAGGACTGCGACTCCTCGTGCATCTTTCCGATCCGCGCCTCGCACGAGCGCACCAGGTCGGCCTCGCGCCGATCGAACAGCTCGTCGAGCTCCTCACGCCGGGTCTGCACCTCGGCCTCGTGCTGGCGGGACCGGGCCTCGTGCGCCGTCTCGACCTGCTTCGCGCGGGCCTGCGCCTGGGTTTCCAGCTCCTGCATGCGGCGCCGGTGGGCTTCCTCCTGCTCGGCCGTACGCTGCGCGAGGGCTTTCTCCTTGGCCTCGGCCTCGGCGCGGGCCTTGAACAGCAGCTCGGAGCGCAATGCCTCCGCCTCCCCGGCCTTGGCCTTCGCGGCCTCCTCGGCCGCCTCGGCGCGGCCGAGGGCCTCGCGCTCGAGCTGCTCCGACTTCAGCCGCGCGGCCTCGTCCATCTCGAGGCGGCGCTGGTAAAGCGCCTCCTCCTTGCGCGTGAGCTCCATCTCGCGCTTCGCGGCCGCGAGGCGCAGCTCCCGCTCCAGGCGGCCGCGCTCCTGCTCCGCGTCGAGCAGCCGCTGACGCTGCTCGCCCTCGAGCTGGGAGGCTTTCTGCGCGGCCTGCTTCTCCAGCTCCAGCCGGAAGGATTCCTCCAGTGCGGCGCGCTTGCGGGCGAGCTCGGCCTCGCGCAGCGCGGTCTCCTCGTCGAGCCGGCGACGGGACTGGGCCTCCCGCTCCACCAAGGCGCGCTCGCGCCGCGACAGCGCCTCCGCTTGGGCCGCCTGCTCGGCGGCCAAGCGCTCGCGCTCGCGGTTCAACGCCTCCGCGGCCTCGCGGGCGAGCCGGCCGCTTTCC
>CAZMIB010000055.1:0-17467 GCA_964566245.1 uncultured Elusimicrobia bacterium
ATAGGTCCCGCAGATCAGCGTCGAGTAGCCCACGGTGCGCAGCGCCCCGGAGGACCCGGTCGGGCTCAGCCAGTGGGAGTTGTTCGAGCTGCTGTCGACGAAGCTGTTCCAGATCTCCCAATTGCCGGTCTTGGAGATGACGCTGGCCACCGTCGTCTTCAGGTTGTCGTAGTTGAAGACCGCCCATTGGGTCTGGAAGGCGGTGTTCTGCAGTGTCTCGTTCGTCACGAAGGTGAGGTTCCCGACGAAGGTCAGGTTGTTGTAGTGCGTGCCGTTCGGCGGCTTCCTGAAGTTCACTGTCGCGTTGGTGCCGATGCCCACCGTGTTGTCGGTGTTCGAGCTGGGCGTGATCGAGCAGTTGCCGCCGTTCTGGGTGGCCGAGGTGATGATCAGCGGCGGCACGCCGGCCGGGACCTGAGCCGACTGGTCGGTGCCCATGCTGTTGACGTAGCCGCTGGTGCCCGAGGCCGCGGCGGCGGCGGTGATGCAGATGACCCCGCCGGCCGCGTCGTTGTGCGTCTTGCCAGGGCGCTTGGTGTTGTCGTTGTTGTAGAGCTTCAGCGAGGTGATCGCCGCGGCCACGCCGAAGTTGGTGCTGGCCGGGACCGATGCGGTCACGCCGGCGCCGGTCGGGTCGGCGGGGCTGGACGAGACGCAGGCTTGGGTGTTGCAGGTCCCGGTGCCGGTCATCCAGATGTAGGCTGGCGTGTATTTGCCGGCGAGGTCGTAATAGAACCAGAGGTTGTGCAGGTTCGGCGAGTTGTCCTGGCCGTTGATGTTGAACCAGGCCGCCGACGAGGAGTTGCAGACCCCGCTGTTGACGAACGGATACCACCAGTCGCAGTTCGTCCCGTCCGCGCCGCCCGCCGTGCAGGCCGTGACCGCCACGTTCGGCGTGCAGGTGTCCAGGATCACGTCGCCGCGCACCGGGTAGGCCCTGGCGCGCACGTAGGCAGCGCCATCGACGAAGCCCGCGTTCGTGAAGTCCGTGGCCGTGGCGGTCGCGGAATAGACGATCTGCGGCGTGCCGGCGACGACCGTCACCGTCTTGGTCGAGCCCTGCCAGGCGTGGTTGATCGTGCAGGCGTGGCCGGTAGCGTCGGCCGGAACCGCCGTCGTGTTCGTGTGCAGCTTCGCCGTCGTCGAGGGCGTCGCGGCCTGCACGTCGGCGGTCACGGTCGCGCTGGTGATGCTGACCGTCGTGCCGGGGCTGGTGATCGTGGCGTCGGTGACCGTCGCGCCGACGAACCCGCCATCGGCCAAGCCGTCGCCCGCCGTGACCCCGCTCGACTTCACGGTGATGTCCGCGCCGTTCAGGGTGGTGACGCAGGTCTGGTTGGACCCCAGCGTGATCGTGCTCGAGGTGTGCGACAGGATCCGCGGCTGGCCCGATTGGGTCGCCTCGCCGCGGTAGGTGATCCGCATCCCGTCGATCACGCCGTAGGTGTTCGTGCAGCTGGTCAGGACCGCCGAGCCGTTGGTGGCCGTGCAGGACCAGGAGAGCTGCCGCGTCGAGAACGTCGGCGTGGACACGGTCTTGGAGACGACGTGGGCGCCGCCGTTGTCGTAGAAGTCGAACTTCACCGCCGCGACCGGGGCGCCGTCCATCGCGTAGGACTGGCCGGCGACAAACTCCACCGTGAAGTCCTGGCCGACCTGGATGTTCTCGCCGGGCGAAGTGCCCCAGGCGCCGATCGGCCGCGGATAGACGGCGGTGGAGTTGTTGGTGACCGGGATGCCGGACTTGGCGTTCGTGGCCGTCGAGCCGACGCCGTTGATCGTGCCGGTGTAGAGGGCGGACAGCGCCGTCGCCGTGCCCGGCGTGTCGGAGGCGCGCAGGATGTCGCTGAAGGTCAGCGCCAGCGTGCCGTCCGCGCCGGCCGTGGCCTCGCTGGGCGAGGTGGAGTTGTTGTAGGTCTGCCGCAGCCAGGACGTGGCCACCAGCGTCCCGGAGCCGGTCGTCGCGTTGCCCGAGCTGTCGTAGCCGGGGTAGGTGAACGGGACGCTGAGCGACGGACCCGCCCACGAGGCGCCGCAGATGCCGGTCGGGTTGCCGCCCGAGATGCAGGCCGTGTAGTTCGAGACAGAACCCGAAGGCGCCAGCCCCTTCACCGTCAGGTCGGCCGTTTCAGGGATGAACTGGCTGGCCGGCGTAACATCCGTGCTGGACGTGAACACCGTCGAGGGGAAGACGAGCGCGGTCGGGTCGCCGTTGACCGGGCCGGAAGCCCCAGGCGTCTTCCTGATGAACGGCAGGCCCAGGCCATGCCCCAGGATCTGCGCCGGAACCGGCACGGGCGCGGCGACAAGCGCGAGCGCCGTCAGCAAACTGAGCAGCTTGCGGAACATTCGGTATTCCTTGGGGAGTGTGTTAGGGTCGGGGCGTGGAGAGACCGGACCCCGCGCAGTTCGCGCCGCCGATCCAGCCCTGGCGCATCAACGTCAGGGCGGTGTTGTGGTGGGCTCTCTACGTCAGTGGGTTCGGTTGGGCGGCGTGGAAGGCCACCGGGAACGGCGAGGCTATCGTCTACGTCGTCGGCGCGTCGCTCATCGTGCCGGCTGGGCGACTTTGGGACGAGGTGTGCCGCTCTCTAGTAGGGCGCGTATCTGATCTGGAAGCGTCGCGAGAGCGGAACCGCCAATTAGCCCGGCCGGAGACAGTATGGGCGCCGATGGCGTTGCGGCGATCGGCGCATAGACGGGCGCAGGAACAGGCTTCGCGCCACCGGTAGAGATCAGGTCCAGCAGGCTCTGAACCGCCTTGTTCGTTCCGCGGTTGGACGCTGCGGTGGCCAGCATCCCGACCGGCGCAGTCACCAGCGGCGCATGGCCTCCCGTCATCAGGCCCGCCATGGTGTTCATGGTCGTGCCGAGCAGGCTGCGTGGATCGAACAGTCGCGCGAGCGCCACCGGGAGGCTCTGGTTGGCCGTGCCGCGGCCGAGCTGCTTGACAGCCGCCGTCTCGTCCGGGGTCAGATTCCTGATGCGCTGGGGACTTTTCGGGTCGGCCAGCGGGCGCATGGCGGTACGCATCGACTGTGTGACGCTGCCGTTCAGCGGCATCTTGTCCGACGCGCTTTCAGCCCGCGCCGACACCTCGCGCATCTTCATCAGGCGGGTGTACATGTCCCGCGCCTCGGCCAGCGTCGGGTCGTTGGCGGTCTGGATCAGGCTTTCCAGCTTGTCCTTCAGCATGGCGCCCATATCGGCTTCGTCGCTACCGGGCTGCATCAGCTTCGTGCCGATCTGGGAGCGCAGGCGGTTGACTTGGCCAACGGTGAGGCCGCTTGGGTCGTTGGCGAGGTTGTTCAGCCGCTGCACCAGCGGCGCGGAGCGCGGGTAGAGATCTTTTCCACCTTCGTCCGCGAACGTCTTGGTGACGTCAGCCGCGACCGTCTTCACGTCGGGCTGGGCGAAGCGGAAGCCGGACTTGTCCACCGCGGCCCACGCCTTGTCCGACGCCGCCTGTACTTCGGCGAGCGACATCGGCTTGGGGGCCGGAACGGGCGCCGCACGGGGAGCCGCCGCACGCGCGCCTGAGAGCGCGGTGTTAAGTACGCCTTCCAGCACGGCTTGTTTTTCGTCGCCGGTCTGGACGCGCGGAGCGGATAGCATCGGCTTGCCGTTCTGGAAGCTGAGCTGCGGCGCTTGCGTCGGATCGGGCAGCACATTGCCGAGTGCGCGAGCGGTGGGTTTGATGATGGCCTGGATCGGAGCCGACGCGAGACCCAATACGTCGCCCACGACGCCAGCCGTGTCCGCCAGCGGGACCGGCTTGCCCTGCGCGGCGCTAGTCCGGTAGCTCTGCATCACGTCATGGCCGAGCTTCTGGAACGGACTGATGAAGCCGGCCAGGGCGTCTTGGGCGATGGTGGGATTGGCGGTTGGCGCCACAGATCGCGGCTGCGGCATGGGCCGCGGCGCGGAGGCCGGGGCGGCGCCGCCCAGAGAAATCGTCACGCCGCCGTTGTGGCTCGCGCCGACGACGCGAGGTCCGGCGGGCGGCTGGGCGCCCTGGATTGACGCCAACAGATCAGCGTCTGACACACCCGAGAGGTCGCGGCCGCGCTGCTGCTGGCCGGTCTCGAACTCGCTCATGGCGCCGAGCAGGGCTTGGCGGGTTCTGGCGTCCGTCAGGTCGATGCGCTGGTTAGGCGCAATGCCGGTGCGTTGCGCGACGTAGGCGGCATATGCGGCTGGGTCGTTGTTCCCGTCGCCCTCGGGCGCCCAGCGGGCCGTGACGCCCGCAATGGAGTTGATGCCGTGCTTGGTCCCGTAGGCCAGGAGATTCTGATCGGCTGCCGCCCTGCCCTCATCGGGGCTGGCGTAGGTCATGAACTGGCCGTCCGCGCCCTTGATGTTGAGCGGGTTGTTGTTGCGGATGCCGACCGGCAGCGAGGCCAGCAGGTCCGCATCGGAGACGGAGGCGAGGTCACTCACTTGAGGAGCCCTCGCCGCTTCGCCTCTGCGATGCGGTCAGCCATCGGGACCGAGCCGAGATTCGGGCCATAGTTGGCCTTCGGCCCGGTCTGCCCCGGCGTCGGGGTCTTGATGCCCTGATACTGAGATTCAAACAGGTCGTGGCGCGCCCGATTGAGCGCATCGAGCTGGGCCAAGTGACGCCTCACCGTGGCCTCAAACTGCGGGCCGGACTGATCCTGGTTGAGCGAGCCGTTGATCTCGCCCAGCATCCGCGCCGTCTGGTCGGTCATCCGCATCGAAGCGGACCCGCCGTCACCCGCCGCGGCCATCGCCCCTTTGATCGCCTGCATGGAGTTGAACGACGTGCCGTTTCGCACGGTCTCGATCTTGCCCGCTAGGTCCTTGGCCTGCTGGTTCAGGAACGGGACATGGCTGATGATGTCCACGCCGGATCCGCTCGACAGGCCCGTAATCATGCTGGGCTTGGTCTTCACCCATTTGCCGGTGTTGGGGTCCTGCGTCTCGCCGAGCATGTCGTGAAGGTTCTGGGCGATCATGTTGGTCTGATCGTCCACTTGTTGCATGGCGTTGCGGGCGCCCTGCACACCGGCTTCGCGCTCGCCTTGGGTCTTGGCCCGGTCGGTCGCAAGCGCCTGCTCGTCAGGAGACGGAACAACGCCGAGACCGTCCGCGCCGCCCGTCGCTGCACCAGGCGCGGCGCTCGCGCCCGCAAACTTCGCTGCCTGGGCCGCCAGGATCGGCGCGGCGATGGCGGCGGGCATTTTCTGCGTCCGCCCGCCACCGATAGGCACGTCAACGAGATTATAGCCCGCCTTGGCCGTTTCCTGCGCGCTCGCGACCGCGCCCGCCATGTCGGCCGCCGCCTTGACGGAGCCGTCCATGTTGCGAATGCCGACGATGTTGCCGCGGGCATCGTAAAGCGGCTCCTGGCCCTTATCGAACTGCGGCACGAAGGATGGCGCGGTCGCCAAGTTCTTGCCGTCGTAGCGCACGCCGTTGATGTACTGGACGTTCGGCTGGCCAGCCTTCAACGCCTCGATGCTAGGCGCGACATCGATCCCCAGCATCTTCAGATAGGGCGCCGCCGTGGCGATGCGGCTGAAGTCCGGGCCAGTCGCGGGCGTGCCGTCAGACATGCGCTGCGGCAGGTACGAGGCCGGCTGGGCTTGCGGCGCATCGGTCCCGAACAGGCCCGGAACCTGGATGCTGTCAGCCGCCTGGGGCGCCTCGGCATAGGTCGGGGCCGTGGCCGCCTGCCCGCCGAACAGCCCCGGAAGCTGCCGTAGCGCGCTCTGCTGGGCCTGCCATATGCCGCGCTGGGCCATCATGCCCTGAGCCGCCTGCAGGTTGCCGCCGCCCGACGTAGGCGAGGCGTCCTTCAGCCCTGCCCCGATGAGGGTCAGCATATCCGCCCAGTTCATGGGCGAGCCGTAGCCGGATGCAGCCGGCGAGAGGCCGCCGAAGAGACCGCTCATCTCGCGAACCTCCACATGCCGGTCGGGTCGTTGTTGGCGAGGTTGCCAAAGATGTTGCTGATGCCGGCGAGGCCGCTCATGCCGCCCGCCAGACCACCCAGGCTACCGAGTGCTGAGGCCCCGCCCGCGAGACCACCCAGCGCACCCAAGCCACCCGCGAGGCTAGCCCCGCCCGTGAATGGCGCCGCCGCCAGCATGGCCAGGGAGCCGATGGTCTTCATCGGGTCGGATTCCGTCTCGGTCGTGTGCGACGTGCCGTCCGTGACCGAGTTGCTGTTCGTGCCGTGCTCAAGGCCGAGCGGCAGAGTTCCGCTGATACCGGCCAGCGTCTGGGCGACGCTGAGCGGCGCGCCGGTTTGGGCCTGCGTGAGCCCCTGCATGATGGAACCGATAGTCCCTTGGGCGCCGATGTTGGCGCGCTGGTTGGCGCCGTAGGCCGAGCCGATGTCGGCGAGCTGTCCCGCCGCGGCTAGGCGTTGGGCCTGGCTTTGCAGGTCGGTGGATGCTTGGCTCTGCGCTCCACCGAGCGCGGTCTTGTATTGATCGCTGAGCAGGCCGCCTTGCAGTTGGCCCCGAGCAAGGGCCTGCTGGCCCCTGGTCAGCGCATCGGTGATCGCGCCACCCGAGCCGCCGAAGGTCACATCGTTGGCCAGCCCGAGTTTGTTCTGGGCGTTGGTCAGGGCCGAGTTCTGATCGAAGGCCGCGAGCGCCGGGTTGATGACGCGGTTGTCGAACGCGCCCTTGAACGCCCCCATCAGCGAGGCGATGTCCGGGGCATTGGCGTTGGCGATGCCGCGCGTAACGTCCGCCGCACCGTCATAGAGCCAGGGCGTCCCGCTCAGCCCCGCTGCGCCTGCCCCCGCCTGCGTTTCCAGCGCATCCGGTCCAGCAATGAAGCTGTGCGGGTCCGCAGCGGACAGGTTGGCAAGGTTGCCGGTCAGGCCCTGCAGGGTGCTGTCCACCCACGCCGGGTTGGTCGGCGTCTGGACGACGTTCTGCGTCTGATGCTGGGTGCTGTCGGAGGTCTTGGAACTGCTCATCAGATCACCCTTTCCAGATCGCCGGCGACCGTGGGTTTGAAGCCGTGATCCCGAAGCGCTCGCATCCAGCCGGGTCGGCCTTTGAGCGTCATGCGGCGAAGTCCGAGCGGCCTGGCCCAAGCCAGCGCCCCGGCCAGAAGCCCGGTCACCGCCTCGAGCGCGCCGCCGGCAAGCCAGACGTGGAACTGGTCGGGCGGAAAACAGCGGGTGACCACAGCGGCCCCCTCGCCTTCCCAGAGCTGCGCGCGACCGCAGATCAGCTCGTTCAGCACCTCGTCCTCGGTCCAGCCTTCGGAGGCCCGATCAAGGGCCGGCTCGATCATCGGTCGGGATCGCGCCCAGCTTGCGGCGATGGTCTGAGCGCTCACTTGCGGCCCCGAAGCTTGGCGTCGAAGACGATGCGACCGAGTCGCCAGCGGGACGGCGCGGAATTGCCCTCGATGCGGACGCGGAACAGCCGCCCAGACGCCTTGAAGTCCGCCCGGTCGTCGCCCGCCCCGAGAGTCAGCGGGCCGTAGGTGGTCACGTCGCCTTGCGGGTAGTTGCGGGCGTAGATGGTGACGAAGACCGGGCCGACCTGATCGGCGATGTCCGGCCAGAACTGACGGGCAAGAACGGTGTTGTTCTCATCCAGGTAGATGTCGGCGCTCTCGATGAACGAGGCGATCTGTCCGCCGTCCGCGCTGAAGCCGCGCTCGTGCCAGTAGATCGCGCCGGCGTAGGTGACGCCGATCGGGTTCGCGGAGGGTCCGGCGTCCACCATGGCGGTGCGGGCCATCTCGCCGCGATACCAGCTTCCGGCATCGGGGCCATCGACCGCGAGGGCGACGTAGCGGCTGTTCTCGAACCCGTCGCGGCTGTCCGGGTAGTCGAAGCGGACCTCATCGAACTCGGCGATGGTGGAGGCGACGATCTTGTCACCCTGGCTGGCGGCCAGGTTGTCGGCGAAGTCCTCGCGGATCGGACACCTGATCGAGCGCACCGTTCCGCCGACCGTGTAGCTGTGGAACTGCCGGTCAGGACTCACCCAGTAGGCCGTCGAGCCCTTCACGACCGCCGCGTTCGGCCCGATCAGGCCGCACTTGTCGCCAACCTCGTCCGCCCGCCAGATCTGCCCGATCTGGCCCACGTAGCTGATGTAGTAGAGCTTGTGAGAGGTCCAGCAGAGGATGTCGCGGCCGATGTTGCGCGCCGCCACGATGCGCCCGCCGCCTGGAAGCACGTACTCCCGAGAGGTCGAACCGGAGGTGATGTCGGTCGTCCAGCTCGTCGCGTCGCGCAGGCCGGAGTGGCGGAAGCAGAGCGAGTTGAAGGCCCCGCCAACCTCCTGATTGCAGCCGAACGCGAACACGAAGTCGCGGGCGACCAGCATGTGGATCACGTTGGCCGGCGCATTCGTCACCGGGGCGGCGATGACGGCGGTGTTGTTGCTCCACTGGTAGATCGTCTGGCCGCGGGGATTGGCCAGCAGCGTCTGACCGAACGGCGCGAGGCTCCACGTCAGCGGGAAGTTGTCGGCCAGCGAGGGCTCGCCGTAGCCGCCAGCGCCCCAAGCCCCCGTTCCCCAGCCGGTCGTACCCGTTCCGTCGATGTTGCCCGCGACAAAGCCGGATGGCGTGATGTCGTACAGCATCCCGCCCTGGTAGAGTTCGAGCTTGCTGTTGGTCCCGAAGGCGATGTTCAGGACGTTTCCGTTGTCGGTCCAGGGCAGGACGGCGCGGCAGACGCCGGTGAGCGTCGAGGCGATCAGGCCCTCCCAGCCGCCGATGGTCTGCGGGCTTCCGAGCCGAAAGCGGACGTTGGAGCCATCCGCCCACGCCGGGGCCGAAGCCAGGGCGGTGTCGTCGCTGTTCAGGCCGGGGGGCAGTTGGAGAGGTATACGGATAGGCCCCTCCCGGTGTTAGGCTGGCCGGATGTCTGCTGGTTTCGTCCCGATCACCTCAGCGCCTCCCTGGCGGGGCGCGATTGGACCGCAGTGCTCGACGCGGTTGAGTCTCGCCTTAAGGGCCAGTGACCCGCATCACGTAGATGACCACCCGCCCATCCTTGCCGGCGAAGGTGCCGGTATTGGAATTCGCGCCCCCCGTCGCCCCGCCCGGCGCCGTCGAGGCATCGGAGCTGGAATTCGCCGCATGGCCGTTGCCGGGCGCTGGCAGGCCCGGGTAGAGGTCGGTGAATCCTGCCGCCGCGCCGCCGCCGCCGTAGTTGCCGCTGCCGGCGCCGCCTGTGCCGCCACCGGTCGGTGAACCGCCCGCTGTGCCCGCACCCGTCACACCATCACCACCCGCCCCGCCCGAGCGCGCCGTTGTCCAGGGACCCGAGCAGACTCCACCGAGGCCGCCACTCTTCGGACTGGCGCCCTGCACGCCCTTCTTCCCGCCGCCTGCGGTCAGGACGAACCCAGGTAGCGTAACGGTCGTATCGCCCCCGTCGAAACCGTCATTGACGTCGGTGTTCTGGTCTGCACCGCCCGCACCGACCGAATACGAGATCGTCTGCCCCGCCGCGACGCGCACGGACTTGTAGCCTGCTGCGCCACCACCCGCCCCCGAGGCGACCTGCGTGCTGTTGAACGCCCCAGAGCCACCAGCGCCCCAGGCGTGGATCAGCGCCGTGACGTTGGTTGTGGGCGTATAGGACCCCGACCCCGACGTGACGTCGATCACCCGGACAAGCGAGACGCGCGCCGTCTTCCGCGCACTCATCCCCTGCCCGACAAACCCCCGGAGCTTTTGGCCCGCCATCAGTAGTCGGCCCACTCGGCGACGAAGTTGTAGTTCTTGGTGATGCCCGTCGCGACGTAGATCCGTTCTGCGGCCTGCAGGATCAGCGGGTTGTCGTCGCTGTAGCCGAAGTCCACCGCCGTCGAGCCGTCCGTGCCGCTCACCGTGTCGGAGCCGCCGGTCTGCGAGGCGAACAGGTACTTGCTCACCCCGGCCGTGCCGATGTCGCGGTAGGCCTGCAGGTTGTTGGCCGTGACCGTCTCGAGCGGGATCGCCAGTAGCCGCGTCAGGCGCGCACCGTTCGCGCCGGCCGTCACCAGGAGGCCGGTGTTCGTGGGCGAGGTCGTGAACGTGGTGTTCGCCGTGGTCACGGCGACCGCATTGGACTTCGGCGTCTGCGGCGTGATGATCGCGTTCGGGGTGACGGACATGACGGGCTCCTAGAGGGCGACAGCGAGGGCGACCTGCATCCCCACGATGGCCGTGGAGTAGTCGCCGAGGTCGGAGGTTTGGACTTGGCGCCAGAGCGCGCTCACGCCGTCCGAATAGATGTACTTGCCCGCGTTCCCGACTGGGCTCGGCATCGAGCCGGAACCGGACGCGACCGCGGCGATGTAGTCCTTCAGCCCATAGCCGCCGAAGTAGTAGCCGTGGTTGACGTTCGTGCCGTCACACCACACCGGCTGCTTGTCGCCCGACTCGATGATGACGTAGCTGCCCGCTCCGGTGGAGACGTAGGCATTCTTGTTGGTGTTGTTCCAGATCCAGTACGTCTTCGAGACGGATGGGACGTAGAGGTAGAAGTTCGTCGCAACCGTGCCGTTCAGCTTCAGGTGCGCCATCCGCGCTTCATCGGCTGCGGTGTTCGAGTTCGTCGAGGTGAGCGTGTAGTTGCCGGTCCCCGGCATGGTGATGGCGACGAAGCCCGCAATAGAGTCATCGACCCGGCTCAGCGTGGCGTCCAGCTTGTCGCCCCAGGTGTTGACGTTCTCGCCGGTGTACTGGAGTTCAAAGCGGAGATTGGTGGAATAGCTGGAGGGCATTAGATTATCAGGCTCCCCACCGCGATTTTATACCAATGTGACCCGCTCGAATACGCAAGCTGGTTGATGTCGTTGCAGTAAACCACGCTGTTGACGTAGGTCGCCGCGTTCGCCGCTGTCAGGTTCGTGGAGGCGATGCGGTAGAGCGCGCCGGGCTGGTTCGGCGTCTCGATGTTGGTCAGCCGGTCCTCGACCCCCTGGAGCCAGGCCCGCAGTTCGGTGAGGCTGTCCGGCAGGATCGGAACGGTCAAACCGGGACGCCGCCCATCGGCTGCGGCGAGATTGGGCCGCGCAGGTTGTCCTTGGCTTCCTTGACGTTGATGTCGTCGATCAGGGCGCCGAACATGCCGCCATAGAGGTTGGCGTTGTCGTCGTCTTCGAGGTAGCGGTAGAGCGCCTCAAGCGCCCCGTAGAGGTAGGTGAACGGGTACTTGGTGAGGACTGCGTTCGTGTCGGCATCGTCCACCATCGCGGTCGGCTCGGCGAAGTAGAGAGCCTTGCCGGTTCCGGTCCAAGTGAACTGCGGCCCAAACCACAATTCCGAACCGATCAGGGCGACGTTGGCCGGGTACTGCGACGAGCCGAAGTCGGTCGTCAGCTCCATCATGATCTCGGCGGACGTGGTCTCGACCTTCACCCGCGGCGAGGTGTCCAGATAGAGGCTTTGGAACGCCAGGAACCCGTCCGGCTGGTCGATGAACTCCCCGCTGATCGACAGATCGCCGCGCACCAGCATGACGCGGGAGCGCAGCCGCCGGGAAATCTCCTGCTGTGCCCACGTCACGAAGTCCGGTATCTGCCCGGTCAGGTCCGAGCGGGTGGCCCAGGAGGCGATAGAGGCCTGCAGGTCGGCGTAGGTGGCGAGGCTCATCGCATGACGCCGTTTGAGAGGCCGATATGGCCAGGCGCTGTGCGCAGGTAGGCGTAGTCAGAGCTATTGAGCTTGGCGAGAAGCTTGCGGGCAACGTCGGAGTCATGGGCGGCGTCCTCGAACCACCAGCCTTCTTCGTTCAGCCACTTGTGCGCGATGGCGTAGGGAATAGATGCGACCCGCCGCAGTTCACGGCTCGGCGAATAGCCGTCGTTATGGTTCGCCATGGCCTTATTGCGCTCAAGCACCGGCGCGACATCGGCCGAGGACGCAAACCGCGTCTTGCCGTTGTCGTCGTGGACCATCCAGTGGTCCACGCCCGCCGAGGAGCGGAACAGGTGGGTCTTGTCGGTCATTCCCCGTCCAGCGCTTTTTCCAGAGCCTTCTTGTCGGCGAGAGAGATAGCGTCCCGGCGCTTCTTCACCGCTTCAGACGCCTCGCGGGCGCCCTCGAAATTGATGAATCCGCGGTCATACAGGCTGACCGCCGAGGGCAGGCCCGCCGTGAAGGTCTCGCCCTCTTCGTAGTGGGCCTCCCCCAGGCCCGGCACATGAATGCCCATGCTGATCTTGTCGTGACCGGCCGGCAGGACGGTGCATTCCACCTGGGGCACATCGAGCGGCGCAAGCTCGCGCTTGGCCGCCTGGCGCGCGGCGCGCTTGCGGATGGCTTCGTCCATGGCCAGATCGGCCTTGTCTTCTTCGGTCGTGATGGTCTTGGCGACGCGGGGCATAGATCCTCATGGGAAGTGGGGCCGCCCACGACGGAGCGGCCCCGGTTCTCAGGCGTCAGGATGGCGCCTTAGGTCAGGTCGGCAGCGACGCCGTGGGCCTTCTCGTTGCAGACCACGAGCGTCTTCTCCTGAAGGATCAAGAACCGCTCGTTGTCGCCGGTGACCGCCAGCGCCTTGGATTGCAGGCCGCGCAGCACGCCGATCTTCACCATGTCGCGCCGCACGAACACCGCCGCGCGGGTGAGCGCGTAGGGGTGCGGAACGAAGGTGAGCGTGCCGAAGTCCGACACGTACATGTCGGCCGCAGCCACGACCGTCGCCTGCCCGCTGCCGGCGTCCTTACGGATGTCGGCGATGCCGGTGAAGGCGGAGGCCTGCTGCTTGTGCGTGCCGCCCATGTAGACGGTGTTCGGGCAGTTGCCCGCGCCGGCGTTCGTGAACGCCGTGGACATGACCGACTTCAGGATGGTCTCGGTCCAGGTCCGCTGCGTGCCGTCCGTGGCCGCAGACGGGCCAGGAGAGGCGGAGAAGCCGCCATCCGAGCCAGACGCGCCGCGGCTGTCGTTCGAGGTGATGAAGGCCTGGATGCCCGCGAACTTGCGCGCCGTGGAGCCGGATTCGGCCACCGCCGCGTAGTTGCCGAGCGCGCGCTTCTCAAAGTCGCGCTTGATCTCGATGGTCTTCAGAACCTTCTGGCGAGCCAGTTCGGAGTCACGACCCGCGAGGTTGACGGCCTCTTGGGTGCCCGACACGCCGCCGGTCTTCCAGAAGATCTGGCAGGTGTTGCCGAGACGGGTGGGCGTGTTGGGGGCGCCCAGCGTTCCGACGTCGTCACCTTCCAGTTGCGCGTTGGTCTCGTCAGCCGCAGCCAGCGATTCCGTCTGGTACTCGTGGTAGGTCTGCTTGCACGACACCGTGCCGAGGCCCGAAGTGAACGGCGTCTCCTCGGGGGCGACGCGGTAGATGTTTTCCTCCAGGTCCTCACGGATGCCGACGTTGGCGACGCCATGCGATGCCGTGGTGACGCTGGAGACGATATTCTGGGGTACAGACATGGTCTCTTAGCCTTTTCCGGCCAGCAGGAGCGCGACTGCGTTGTCGATCGACGGTTTCGCGTCGAAGCGTCCCCTGGCCTGCTTTTGGAGGTTGGGTTGCGACTGCCCAGACGCGGCGCCCGGCCTCACGGCGGCGGGCCTCGCGACGGCAGCAGGCTTGGGTTTCGGAGCGGCCTTGAGCGCGGCCTGGCCCTGGTCGTAGAGCATCGCCTTGTGGGCGATGGTCATTTCGGCGGCGCTGATCTGCGCAATGGCTTCGGCCGGGATGCCGAGCTTGGCGACGTACTGAGCCACTTCCTGGCGCTTTTCGGCCCCTTGCTTGGGGTCGTTGGCGTCAGGCGCGAGGTCCGGTGACAGCTCGGCCAGCTTGGCGAACTCGGCCTTCACGAACGTCTGCTGGGCGAGTTGCTTGGCCTTGGCCGTCTCGTTCGCCGCGTCCTGTAGCTTCGCCTTGTCGGCGTCGTACTGGAGTTTGGCGAGGTTGACCGCTTCGGCGCCGTGCTCGTTCGCCAGGGCGACCCAGTCGGGTTCCTTGGCGCCCCACTTCGACGTGAAGGTTTCGATCCATTGCGGAAGGCGATCACCCAGCGCGGCGGCCAGGTCCTGCACCTTCGACAGTTCAGCGTCAGCCCGCGAGCGGACCTCGGCGGCGTCTGCCTTCGCCTTGGCGGCGGCTTCCTCGCGCGGGCCTTCCTGCGCAAGCACGACGGCTTGTAGCTCGGCCGGCAGTTGGGAGAACTGCTCCTTGGCGTCCTTAGACCAGTACCGCGGCGCTTCCAGAACCTCGACGGGATCTTCCTGCGCTTCGGCTTCTTCACCTTCCGCCGGCTCTGCGGGCTCGGCGGCAGTGTCCTCGGGCGTACTGGCCTCGCCCTGTGGTTCGTCTTGCGCTTCAGCGGCCCCTGCGGGCGCTTCCGGCGCGGGATTGTCCTGCTCGGCCTCGGGCTTCGCAAGCAGCGAGGCCACGGCGGCGTCAACGGTCAGCGGGGCGTCAGGCGCCATCGCAGCTTCAGACATGAAGGAGCCTACTCGGCTGTTTCAGAAAGGGTCTTCAGCCGCGGTGCAGCTGTTCGGCCTTGAGCGTCGCTTCGGCGACCTGGCCATCGGAAACCACGCGCTGAAGGGCGACCGTCAGCTTGTGAAGGTTCTGCAGGCTCCGATGCATGTCGAGGATGTCCTCGGGCCTGGATGCGTTCTCGATCTCGTCCCGCAGGAATTGCCGCACGCCTTGGAAGAGTTCATCAAGCGGCTCCCGGCACGCGGCGAACTTGTTGGCGCGGTTGACGCGCTCCTGCGGCGTCATCCGGGCTGGCCGCCCACGTTGGCCTGATCGATCTTGGCGCTTTCGGTCTGCTGTCGAATCTGGGCGTTGAGCTGCATTTCCTCACGCTTCAGCGTGATCTCAGCCAGGGACTGTTCCCGCTTCAGTTGGAGCTCCTGGTCGATCTGGTAGCGCTTCAGGGCGCCGTCAGACTCCACTTGGGCCAGCTTCAACTGATGGTCGCGCTGGGCCTGCGCCTCGCTCGCCTGCATGTCGTTCTGGTGCTTCTGGGCCTGCAGCGCGGCGTCGGTCTGAGCCTTGCTCTGGGCCAGGTCCATGTCGCTCTTCGCCTGCACCTGGCGAAGCTGGATATCCGCCTGCGCCTTGGCCATTTCCGGGCTCGGCTGAGGCGGTTTCGGGGGGACAGTCGCCGGGTCGGTCCAGTATTTTTCCGGGGCCTTGGTCCCTGCGGCGCGCTCGAAGGCGAGAAGCTGGTTGTAGGCGTTCTTCGGATCGAACACCGTTCCCATGCCGCCCTCTGCGGTCACTTGGCCGGCGATCTCCAGGCGCTTGCCGGCGATAGCCAGGTCATGCTCCTTGCCGGCCGACCCGACGCCGACGTGAATGGCCATGGCGTTGCGCTCGGGCCAGTTGGCCGGGTCGAAGTTCTTCCACGCCTTGCCGATCTTGGCGGTCGGCTTCTTGTAGTCGCCGGAATAGCTCGTGCGCAGGGTGCGGTGGATGCCGACGTAGAGGTCGCGGATGATCGTCTCGGCGAAGTTGCGGGCGACCAAGCGGACGCGCTTCTGAGCCGCGCCGATCAACGCCAAGGCCCCCTGCGCCGTGTCGTGTAGCGTGTCCGGGTTGAGGCCCTGGGCGTTGCGGACGATGCCGGTTCGGCCCTCGGCCATGGTGGAGGCGTATTCCAGGGCTTCCAGCAGCGGGACATTCAGCGCCGGCGCCTGGATCGGCTTGATGGCATTGCCGGTCTTGGAGCGCACCGGCACGCCCGGCGCATTGCGCAGCAGATCCGCGATGGTGTTTTCCGAGCTATCGGCCTCGGAGACCTCGTTGCGCTGGTTCAGCGCGAAGTAGATCGAGTCCATCAGCGAGCGCAGGAAGACGGTCTTGATCTTCTGGATCTCGATGGTCTTGTCCGGCACGCCCTCGCCGTAGAAGCGGTGCGGGATGATGTACGGCGAGCCGGCCGCGAATGGGATGTGGTCGCACTCGTCCTTTTCGAGCAGGACCGCCTCGTCGGCGTCCGTCAGCACTCGATAGAGCTTCAGGTCGTCGCCGTCCAGCAGGCGGATGTAGTGCGCGCGGACCTCGACAATGCGCAGATCCCCGATCCCGCCATCCTGCGGCAACTGATGCTCGCCGGCTTCGTCGCGGGCCTGCTCAACGGTGTCGTTGCGCTGGTTGTACGGCTTCAGCGCGCGGGCCTTCTCCGCGTCCACGCCCTGCTTGATGAGGTCTTGCACCCGCGGGCGCATCCGCATGGCGCAGTAGGTGGTCTCGGCCAGCAGCACCGTATCCGACGCGACGGTGAAGTCCTCGCTCGGCACGGCCTTGACGCAGACCTTCAAGCGCTTGCCGGGCCGAGAGATAGCGACGGAGCCGTCTTCCTGCTCCTCGGTCTCGATCTCGCCATCCTGCGAGGCGGCGACGGCCTGGGCCTGGTCGGCGAGCTCCGGCGGCACGACGCCGACAGGATCGCTGTAGTCCTCTTCCTCCGAGTACCAGTAGATGACCCCGGTAATCGACTCCAAGGCGTCCTTGAAGGCCGTCAGCAGGATCAGATAGCCGTTGTTCTCGACGAACAGCACATGGCTGACCAGATCGGTCTCGTCCTGGGCCTGTTGCTCGTCTTCCGGGCCATTCGGGATGAACGTGGCGGTATCGTCGCCACCGACGAACACCTCGATCACGTCCGGCAACAGGGTCTCGATCGCGTCCGAGACCGTGGAGTCCGTCACACCCGAGCGGCCTTCCGGCGCCGGGAGCTTGTTCGGCGAGGACACGTTGACCATGTCGCCGCGGGCATAGGCCAGCCCGTCCGCGCGCCGGGTGGTCAGGTCCCCGGTGTCGCCCTCCCCGAAGCCGAGCGACCGCTTGCGCTCGTCACCGACGATGCGAAGAATTTCGTCGTCGCTGTAGGCCACTGTTAGGCCTTGAAGCCCACGATGTTGGTCGCGGTCGTGCCGGTGGACAGCACCTGGACGATGCGCAGCGAGATGATCGCGCCCGCGCCCACGCTCGAGAAAGTCGTGCTCGTTCCGGCCGCCGTCTTGACCGCGACGTCACCAGCGCAGCCAACATAAAGGCCCACCAGATCGACGAATGCCGAATCCGACTTGGTGATCGCCACCGCGTCGGATGGGGTGTTGGCGTTGTTCATGCTCATCAGACAATCCCCATGGGATGCAGCGCGAGCGGCTTGGCGGCTGTCGCGTCGTTGACCGGCTCGGCGAAGGTGAGCGCGATGGCGTCCCACTCGTCGGGGGACCGCACACCGCGGCGTTGCATGTCCTCTTTGGATTCGAGGACCAGCATCTGGTTGACGTTGTAGCGGTAGCCCGGGCCGCAGGCGTCGGCCTGGAGGCTGTCGCTGTCGGGCACCTGCGCGCCGGCGGGATCTTCGAGCCACTCGCGCGAGCGCAGCCACATCTCGGCGCGGCGGTTGGCGGGGCCGCCGCAAGGCCGCCCCTGCTCGTCGAGCGGCGGCGGCTCGAGCGGCGCCGAGCCGAAGCTGACCGCGCCGGCGATGGAGGCATAAGGCTCGCCCCATTCCTTGAGCCGGTCGTAGACGCCGGCACCGAC
>CAZMIB010000056.1:0-17454 GCA_964566245.1 uncultured Elusimicrobia bacterium
GGCGAGTCCTCGGCCTTCCAGGCCTCGAGCGTCTTCGACGCGGGGCGCGCGGGCGGCGACGTCGCCGCGTTGTCGAGCCAAGGCATGGGACTTTCCGGCGCGGGCCTCGCGGGTTCCCAGGCCGCGCTCGCGCCTCCCGGGCCGTCCAGCGAGATCATACGCCCTCCGGCTCCGAGCCCGCTGGCCGCCGACACGCGGCCGCCGTGGGAGCGGACGATACGCGACTTGATGCTGGCGGTGCTGGCCGGGCTGGGAACCTTGCTGTTGGCCGGCGCCGCGCTGAAGCACGCGCGGGCCGTCGCGGCCTCGGGAGCGGGAGGCTTCGCGATGCTCGCGGCGCGCGGCCTGGCCTGGTCGGCCCTGGCGGCGGGCGTCGGCGTGATGGCCTTGGCCTCGTGGACCGGACGCAAGGACGCGCCGGGTCTGCTCGAAAGCCGCCAGTACCTCGCGGGGGCGGCGTATCTTTATGTCGGTTGGATGATCGCCTCGGCCGCGCGCCGGCTGCTGGCCCAGGTCGACGAGACCGCCGCGGCGCGCCGCGAGGCGCTGGACCGATTGAAGGCCACGGACGATGCCGTCGGCCTGAAGGCCTAGGAGCTTTTTTTTAGGAAAACGCCAGGAAAGGAAGAAGCGCGGCGAGCAGCGCCGCGAGCACGAACACGAACATCGGCAGGGAAAAGCTCCGCTGCATGGTCGTTCGAACGGTGTAAGTATAGGGTAGGCGCGGCCGCAAGTCAAGGAGACTTCACGATGTGACTTCGAGCCGCGCTGAATCGATTCGAAAACGCGAAGGGCGGCCCCTTTCGGAGCCGCCCTTCGCTTCTATCCGCCGCCGGGTTTAAACCTCGGGCTGCGGGGTGACGCGCAGGTACGGGCGGAGCGTCTTGAAGCCTTTCGGGAAGCGCTTCTTCGCGTCCTCGTCGTTGATCGAGGGCGCGACGATGCAGTCCTGGCCCTTCTTCCAATCGGCCGGTGTCGCGACCGCGGCCTTGTCGGTGAGCTGCAGGGCGTCCAGCACGCGCAGGACCTCGTCGAAGCTTCGGCCGGTCGGCGCGGGGTAGGTGATCATCGCGCGGATTTTCTTGGCCGGGTCGATGAAGAACACCGTCCGCACGGTGAAGGTGTCGGAGGCGTTGGGGTGGATCATCCCGTACAGCCGCGCGACGTTCTTCGCGCCTTCGCCGCCGAGCAGCGGGAACTCGACCTTCGCGCCCTGCGTCTCCTCGATGTCCTTGATCCAGCGGCGATGGTCCTCGACCGAGTCGACGCTGACCGCGAGCACCTTCGCGCCGCGCGCGTCCCACTCGGCCTTCTTCTTGGCGACCTGGCCCAGCTCGGTCGTGCAGACCGGAGTGAAGTCCTTCGGGTGGGAGAACAGGATCACCCATTTGCCGGCGGCCCATTTATGAAACTCGATCGGTCCCGCGGTCGAGTCGGCCGCGAAGTCCGGCGCGAAGTCCCCGATCCGCAAGGGTTGCGCCTCGACTGATGCGGTCGTCATGGAAAGCCTCCTTGAGTCGTTCGTGCGTTCGGCGACGGGCGGCGATCCTAGCAAATCGCGGCGGCCGCGGCCCTGGTTTGGCTTCGCGCCGCGCCGCGTGGTAGAATGCCCCGTCGAGACCGAGCCCATGGACCTTCTGATCGCCACCGCCAACGCCCACAAGGCCAAGGAGCTGAACGCGCTGCTGCGCGGCGTGCCGCTGCGCGTGCGGACCTTGAAGGAGTTTCCCGCGCTGGGCGAGGTCGAGGAGGACGGCGCGACCTTGGTCGAGAACGCGCGCAAGAAGGCGCTGGCCTACGCGCGCGGCAGCGGGTTGTGGGCGCTGGCCGACGACACCGGGCTCGAGGTCCAAGCCCTGAACGGGGCGCCGGGCGTCTACTCGGCGCGCTACGCCGGGCCGGGCCACGATTGGGAGGCCAACAACCGCAAGCTTCTCCGGGAGCTGAGAGGCCTGGGGCCGGAGCAGCGCGCGGCCTGCTTCCGCTGCGTCGTCGCGCTGGCGAACCCCGAGGGCGAGCTGGTGATCGAGGAGGGCTCCGTCCACGGCCTGATCACCGACGTCTACCACGGCGACGAGGGCTTCGGCTACGATCCCGTTTTCTTCATCCCGCGCTACAACAAGACGATGGGGGAGATGGCCTTCGAGGAGAAGATCCAGATCAGCCACCGCGCCGCCGCGATGGCCAAGATGCGCCCCCACCTGCTCAAGCTCGCGAATGAACGCTCCGAAGCCGCCTGAGAAGAAGGCCAAGCAGTGCCCGCGCTGCGGCCGTCTCCTCGAGGCCTGGCATTGCCGCGTCGTCTGCCGCGAGTGCGGCTACCAGGAAGACTGCAGCGACGTGGCGCTCGACTGACGCATGCCAGGCAGAAAACTAGGTCAGCATTTCCTGATCAATCACTCGATCGCCGATCGGATCGCGGACGCGTGCCGGCTTGCTCCGGACGACGACGTCGTCGAGATCGGGCCGGGAAAGGGCTTTCTGACCGAGCACCTCGTCAAGCGGCCGGGGCGCCATCGCGCGGTCGAGCTCGATGAGGCGTTGATCGAGGACCTTAAGCGGCGCTTCGGGCCGTCGGGCTGGAGCGTCGACCACGCCGACTTTCTGGCTTGGGAGGCGCCCGATTTGTCGGGCCGGCCGGTGACGTTCGTCGGGAACCTGCCGTACAATGCCTCGGCCCCGATCCTGCGGCGCATACTCGGCTGGAGCGCTTGGAAGCTGGCGGTCGTCATGCTCCAGAAGGAGGTCGCCGAGCGCGTGCTGGCAGGGCCGGGGTCGCGGGACTACGGTCTGCTCAGCCTGGCCGTCCAGGTCAAGGCCTTCACCGAGCCGGTCTGCGACGTGTCGCGCTTTTGCTTCCGGCCGCCGCCGAAGGTGGAGTCGATGGTCGTGCGGCTGACCCCGCTTCCGCAAAGCCGCCTCCCCGAGGGTCTCGCCGAGGAGCGTTTCTTCGCGGTCGCCCGGGCCGCCTTCTCGCAGCGGAGGAAGATGATCGTGAACCCGCTGGCGGCGGGCCTGCATCTCGGGAAGGACGCCGTTCTTAAAGCCCTCGGCGAGGCCGGCATCGAGCCGGGCCTGCGGGCCGAGGACGTGGACCTCGAGTCGTACATCCGCCTCGCGCGCGCCCTTCCCTGAATTTTCCGCCGTCATCTACTTTTGACATGGGCCGCACGCGGCCTTCATCGCCGTTTCGCTAGAACCCCGCAAGATGGATGCGACGGGACATCACGAGGAGGCTCGATGAACGCTTCGATGACGCGTTGGACCGCGGCGCTGTGCCTGTGCGCCGCGCCGCTGGCGGCGCAGCAGGTGGATTGGAACCGTGATCCGGCGGCGGGATTCCCGGGCTTGAAGGCGAAGAGCGCGCCGGTCGCGGCGCCGGCCGCGGGCGCGACGAAGGCCGTGCCGGGGCCGGAGGCGCGGAGCATCGAAAGGATTTACGCGACGTCGCTCGGCTCGGAGGAACTGGGGCCGTTCGGGTCGCGAGGCTGGGAGCGGCGGGTCGACCTGATGCTCAACGGCGCGGGCGACGCGCTGGGCGCGGTCTATACGAACTGCTCCAGTCAGTTCGACGACGATGCGCCGCCCTGCGAGACGCTCCAGTTCGTCTTCCAGGGACTGCGGGTGGATCGGGCGACGAGAACGGTGTACCGCGGCGACGAGGCGCTCGGGACCTTGAGCGGACGGCGCGGGGCGGCGCTCTCGGGCTGGCGGGTGAGGTACGAGCTGAAGAACGAGCTCGTCAGCCGCGATCCCTACGGCTTCCGGCGCGAGCGCGCGACGATCGTGAAGGTGTTTTTGGAGAGGACCGGGCGCTAGTAACCCTAGTCCTTAGGGGTTCGGCCGAAGGAAGGAACGACGGGCATCTTGGCTTTCAGCTCGGCCAGCAGCTCGGCGGTGACGGCGCTTAGGCCGCGCTCGCGCGCGTAGGCCTCGACGCGCTTGGCGATCATTCCGCGTACGAAGGCGGGAGCTCGCGCCAATCCTTCCTTGGCCTCCGGCGTCCACTCGAGGGCGGTCGCGGCGTCCTCGCCGTAGCGCGCGGCCGACTCGAAGGACACCGGCGCGCCGCCCTTGGGCTCGTGGACGCACCACGTGTCCTCGGCCATGTAGTCGCCGGTCTCGCCGTAGGCCCTGGCGCGGCAGCCGCCGCAGGCGGCGTTGTACTCGCACGGGCCGCAGCGGCCGCCCAACGCCCCGCGCGCCCTGATTTTCACGAACGGCTCGGAGGCGGTCCATATCTCCGAGAAGCTCTTCTCCCGGAGGTTGCCGCCGTAGACCGGCAGATACGGGCAAGGTGTCATGTCGCCGTTCGGGCGTATGCCGAGGTAATGCGTCCCCGCGGGGCAGCCCCCGGCGCCGAGGTTGAAGCTCTTCAGGAACGGCGAGCCGGGATCGTTCTCGTGCAGCACGCGCTGGTAGTGCGGCGCGCACTTCGAGTTGATCAGCATCCGCCCCGCGTAGGCCTTCTGCAGCGGGATCAGCCGCCGCATCGCCTCCTCGTACTGCGCGGGGGTCACGTTCGTGTAGAAGGCCCCGCGCCCGGTCGGGACGAGGAAGTAAAGGTTGAACACGCGGGCGCCGATCGAGAACGCCAGCTCGGCCAGGCGCTCGACGTCGGCGAGGTTTCCGGAGTGCAGCGTGGTCTGCACGATGAACGGCAGGCCCTTGGCCGCGAGGACCTTGGCCCCGTTCAGCGTGTTGCGGAACGCGCCTTTCACCGCGCGGAAGCGGTCGTGGGTCTCGGGGTCCAGGGCGTCCAGGGACAAGCTCATGCCCTTTACCCCGGCCTCAATCAGCTTGTCGGCCAAAAGCTCGGTGACCAACACCCCGTTGGTCCCCATCACCGTCCACAATCCCTTGCGCGAGGCGTAGCCGGCGATCTCGAAGATGTCCCGCCTCAAAAGCGGCTCGCCCCCGGTCAGGATCAGCAGCGCGTCGGGCGCGGAGGCCGCGATTTGATCGATCACGCGCCGGCACTCGGCGGTATCGAGCTCCCCGGCCAGCGCCCCGGTGGGCGCCACGTCGCGCCGCGAGACCGCGGAGACGTGCTCGGCCTCGATGTAGCAGTGCTCGCACTCGAGGTTGCAGCGTCGCGTGAGATTCCAGCTGATGACGTAGCTTCTGGAGGCCAGGGACATCGGAAGGCGCTATTTTACCTCTTGGACGAGGCTATTTGCTAAAATTGAACGCTCGACGAGACGCCCTCACCCCGACCCTCTCCCGCGTGCGGGAGAGGGAGGTGGGGAAGCACGATGATGAAAGTCCTGCACCTTAGCGAGACGCTCGGCTGGTCCGGGGGCGCCGCGCAGCTTTTGGCGCTCGCCAACGGCCTGCGCGGGCGCGGCTCCCAGGCCTGCCTGGCCTGCCCCCCGGGGGGAGACCTTTGGCGGCGGGCCGAGAGCGAGGGCGTCCTCCTTTTCCCGTTCACCCCGTTTCAGGACTACGACCTTCTCTCCGCCTGGAAAATCGCGCGGCTCGCGCGGGAGCTCAAGGTCGACCTGATCCACGCGCACCATCCGCGCGCGCACGCGGTGGGCCTGGTCGCGAAGCTTCTCTCCGGGGGACGGGCGCCCAAGCTCGTCGTCACGCGGCGCGTCTCTTTCCCGATCGGCCGCAACCCGTTCAGCCGCTGGAAGTACCGCAGCGCCTCGCTCGACGGCTTCATCGCGGTCGCGGAGTCGATACGCGAGCGCTTGATCGCCGACGGCGTGGCCCCGGCCAAGATCGTCACCATCCCGAGCGGCACCGACCTCTCGGAGTTCTCGCCGCGCCCACCGGACGCCGAGATGGCGGCCGAGCTGGGGCTCGCCGAGGACGCGCCGGTCGTCGGCCTGGTCGGCCATTACGGCTCCTGGAAGGGGCACGAGATATTCATCAAGGCGGCCGGGGAGCTCAAGCGGCGCCGCGCGCGCGCGGTGTTCGTCGTCGCCGGCCGGTCGACGGACTCGCCCGAGCTCGCGGAGCTGGCCCGGCGCGAGGGTCTGGAGTCGAAGGACGTGCGCTTCCTGGGCCCGCGCCGCGACATCCCGCGCCTGCTTTCATGCCTGAGCGTCAGCGTCAACGCGGCGACCTCGGGGGAGGGGATCTCCGGAGCCTTGCGCGAGTCGCTCGCGATGGGCGTGCCCGTGGTCGCGAGCCGCGTCGGCGGCAACGCGGAGCTGGTCCGCGAGGGCCGGACCGGCGAGACGTTCCCGCCGGGCGACTGGTCGGCCTTGGCCGACGCCATCCAGGCGCTGCTGAAGGACCGCGACCGCGCGCTGAGGCTGGCGAACGAGGGACGGCGCTACGTGCAGGAGAATTTGACGACGGAACGGATGGTCGAGCGGACCTTGGATTTTTACGGACGTCTTATCGGCGGGGGGGGCGCGCGGCCCCCGGCGTCAGCGCCGACAGCTTAGGCGCGGGCGCGGCCCAGGCGGCGTCGACCTCGATGTCGCGGCAGCTGGAGGGCCCGCCGACGATGCCGTCGTGAAGCGGGCCGCGGGGCCGCCAGCAGAGCTCGTCGTAGCGGCTCTCGAACGAGAAGGTCGGGCAGCCGACCGCGGCCGCCAGATGCAGCGGGCCGGAGGACGTGCAGACGAGCAGGTCGAGGCGGGCCAGGAAGGCCGCCGCGACCGGCAGGGGCTGGGGAGGCTGAAGCTTGACGCCCAGCCCCGTGATGATCTTTTCAACGGCCTCGGCCTCGCCGGGGCCGGCGAGGTAGACGAGCTGCGGGCCCTTGAGGGCGAGGATGCGCTCGGTCAGCGCGCGGAACTTCTCCTCGGGCCAGCGGTGCTCGAGCTTCTTGAAGTTCCCGGGATGGACCGCGACGAGCGGCCGGCCCGGCTCGAGGCCGAGCTCAGCGAGGTCCCGCTCGGCGGCGGCGACATGTTCCGGCCGGGGATAAACGCGCAGGCGCGGCTCGAACGGCGCGCCGAGGGCCGCGGCCAGGCGCGCGTAGCGGTCCATGAAGTGCTCGCGCTCGGGGTCGTGCGGCAGGACCGTCGTATAAAGACGGCGAGCGTGGCGCTTCTCGAAGGAGACGCGGACCGGGGCCCGGCTCAGCAGCAGCAGGCCGCTGGCGGAGCGCGAGAAGGACGGGTTGAGGTCGACCGCGAGGTCGAAGCCGGCCGCGACGCGCAGCACGGCCGCGAGGTTTGAAAGCGGATGCAGCGGCGACTTGATCTCGAGGACCTCGTCGAGGTTGGGGTCGAGGCGGGCCAGCGAAGCGGCCCGCGAGCCGGTCGCGAGGACGAGGCGGGCGCCGGGAAAGCGGTCGCGCAGCGATTTTATCGCCGGCGTCGCGACGATGAAGTCCCCGATGCGGCCGAGCAGCAGGATCAGGACGCGCCGCGGCTCGGAAAGGGTCGGGGGCATGGGAACGAGGATATTTTAGCAATTCAAAACGCATGGGCACCTTGACCTTGGCGGCGGCGTTCGGCTTTATGCTCGGGATGCGGCACGCGACCGACACGGATCACGTCGTCGCCGTCTCCACGATCGTCTCGCGCACGCGCCGCCTCGGCGCCAGCATGGCCCTCGGGGCGCTGTGGGGGCTCGGCCACATGCTGACGATATTCGCGGTCGGGACCGCGATCATCGTGTTCAAGGTCGCCATCCCGGCGCGCGCCGGGATGGCGATGGAGATGGCGGTCGGGGTGATGCTGATCGCTCTCGGGGCGTTCAACTTGAGCGGCCTCCGGCGCCGTTTCGGCTGGGGGGACCGGCACACGCACGAGCACGGCCACGAGGGGCCTCACGGCCACCATTTCCCGGAGAGCGCGGAGGAGCGCCACGAGCACGCTCATCCCCACGCGCCCGAGCTCGGCATCGGGGCGCTCGCCTTCGCGCGCGCGTTCGGGGTCGGGGTCGTGCACGGGCTGGCCGGCTCGGCCGCGGTAGGCCTTCTGGCGCTCGCGACGATCCCCACCGTGGCCGGGGGGCTGATCTA
This sequence comes from uncultured Elusimicrobia bacterium, assembly GCA_964566245.1. Lineage (GTDB taxonomy): Bacteria > Elusimicrobiota > Elusimicrobia > CAZMIB01 > CAZMIB01 > CAZMIB01. Next base: position 7,934 of record CAZMIB010000056.1, read on the forward strand.
TCTCGCGGTGTTCGGGTTCGGGACTCTATGCGGGATGATGCTGCTGAGCTTGATGATGGAGACCTCGATGCTGCTGCTCGTGAGGCGCTTTCCGATCGACCGCTGGCTCGTCTCCGGGACCGGCGTTTTCAGCGTGCTGTTCGGGCTCTACGTCGTCTATCACATCGGCTTCGTCGACGGCTTGTTTTTGGGGAACTGAACTTTCATGACCGAAGCGAACGCGCCCCAGGGAACGCCCCGCCGCCAGGCGGAGATGAGCTTTTTCCTGCTCATCGGCGGCGCGGCCTTGGTCGTCGCGGGCCTGTTCCTGCTGCTGCTGGCGCTGTACGTGCTCTACAGCTTTTGGCAGGAGGGTCTGGTGATGGCCCGAGTGGGGACCGTGCTGGCCTTGGTGACCTTCGGGCTCAGCACGCCGGCGCTCGGAGCGGCCTTGGTGCTCTCGGCCCTGGGGACCCTGTCGGCGCGCCCGGAGAGGCTGTTCAAGGCCTACGCGGCCTTCTGCGGCTCGCTGCTGGTCGCGATCGGCGTTTTCGTGTACAAGCACCCGGCCCCGCCGCAGACGAAGCGCCGCCTGTCGGCGGAGGATATCCAACGCCGCGACGAGAGCCTCGCGCTGTACGCGAAGGCCGAGGCCGCCTACAACGCCGGCGATCTCGACGCCGCGGCGCAGAACGTCGGCGACGCGAAGGAGTTGAGCCGCTACTTCCCCGAGGCGTGGATCCTTCTCGGGCGGATCGAGTTCCAGCGCCGGCGGCTGGCGCCCTCGATGACGGCCTTCGGCCTCGCGGCGCAGCAGATCGAGCAGCCGCACGAGATGACCGTCTCCACCGGCCGCGTCGGGACCGGGCTCGGGGCGCTGGCCTACGTGGGCTGGGCGCACACGATGATCGAGCAGATCCGCCTGCTCGAGCCCGACGCCAAGTCCCCGCGCCTCGCCGAGACGACCGAGGACCTGTACCGAACCGTCGAGATGCTCAAGCGCGCGGCCCGCGTCGCGCCCGCGGCCGAGCCGCAGCTCGCGCCGCTGCGCGACGAGCTGAAGGCCGAGTTCGCGCGCCTCAGGCGGCCGTACGCGGACTCCGGCCTGCCGCCCTTGCCGGCGACGGGCCTCGTCGAGACGAACGCGGCGGAGTGGTTCAAGTTCGGGCTCGAGCAGTACGGGCGCAGCCGGCCGCTGGCGTTGGCCGGGCTGGAGCTCGCGGTTCGGGCGGGGGCGTTCGGCAACGGACGCTTCTATCTCGCCCAGGTCTACGAGGAAGAAGGTTACGTCAACGAGGCTCTCGAGCAGATACAGAAGGGCTTCGCGGAGATCGTTCAATCCGGGCTTTACTCGCACCCGGCCTTGCCGGGGACGCCCGAGCAGGAGCAGCTCCTGGGGCACCGCCTCTGGGCGAGGGCCGCGGCGCGCGCCGCCTCTCTCGTCCCTCCGGCGGACGCGGGAGCGTGGCTGAAGCAAACCGCGGCCCAGTGCCGCGAGATGGAAGCGGTCGAGCCCGGCAGCTCGGCCGGAGAGCGGGTCTGCCAATGGGCCCGCTCCGCGACAAACACCAACACGAGGTAAGGACATGATCACGGCGACGGAATTTCACAACGGCAGCATCTTCGAGGACGAAGGGCAGATACTGGAGGTGCTGCACTACCAGCACCACCGCATGTCGCAGTCGCGCGCGGTGGTGCGCTGCAAGCTCAGGAACCTGCACACCGGCTCGGTGGTCGAGAAGTCGTACCGGCCCGAGGACAAGTTCCGCGACATCCCGGTCGAGAAGCGCGAGAAGACCTACCTCTACACCGAGGGCGGGATGGCGCACTTCATGGACATGGCGAACTACGAGCAGGTGCAGATCCCGCTCGAGAAGATCGGCGACCAGGCGCGCTTCCTCACCGAGAACATGGAGGTCGAGGGCGTCTATCTCGACGGCAAGTTCTACACGGTCGACCTGCCGGCCGCGGTCGTGCTGAAGGTCTCCTCGACGGTCCCGGGCGTCAAGGGCGACTCGGTCTCGAACATGATGAAGCCCGCGACGCTGGAGTCGGGCATCGAGATCCAGGTGCCGCTGTTCATCAAGGAAGGCGACTCGGTGAAGGTGGACACGCGGACCGGCGATTACGTCGCGCGCGCCTAAGGAGAGGCCGTCATGATCAAAGCGGTCATCTTCGACATCGACAACACCCTCATGGACTTCATGAGGATGAAGCGCGCGGCGGTCGACGCGGCGGTCGACGCGATGATCGACGCCGGCATACAGGTCCCGAAGGACAAGATGGTCGAGAAGATCTTCGAGGTCTACTGGCGCGAGGGCATCGAGGACCAGAACATCTTCGACAAGGTGCTGCTGAAGGAGTTCGGCCAGGTCGACCCCAAGGTGCTGGCGGCGGGGATACTCGGTTATAGGAGGGCCAAGGAAGGCGCGATGGTCCTCTACCCCCACGTGAAGATGACGCTGACGGAGCTCTTGCGGCGGGGAACCAAGATGGGCGTGATCTCGGACGCGCCGCGGCTGCCGGTCTGGCTGCGGATCGTCGCCCTCGGGCTGCATCATTACTTCGACCACGTGATCACGTTCGACGACACCGGCCAACGCAAGCCCTCTCCGGTCCCGTTCAGGAAGGCGCTCGACATGCTGGGCGCCGATCCGGCCGAGACCGTGATGGTCGGCGACTGGGCCGAGCGCGACATCAAGGGCGCGAAGGGCCTGGGCATCCAGACCGCCTGGGCGAAGTACGGAGACGGGTTCGACACCAAGGAGAGCGGCGCCGACTACGAGCTGACCGATATCCTCCAGCTCCTGGACATCGTCAAACGGCAGAACACGACGGTCGCCGAGCCGTCCCGGCCCGTGGCGGGCAAGGCGGCGAAGCGCGGATGAACAAGAGGCGCCGTTGTTCCCTCGCCCCCGTATGGGGGAGAGGGTAGGGTGAGGGGGGCGAGGGGCGCTAGGCCCTCACCCCCTCCCTCTCCCGCAAGCGGGAGAGGGAGAATCTGGATAACGATCGCCCTGCTGGGCCTCTCGATTCTCGGCCGGGCGGAAATGGTCGTCACGTCGGTCGCCGCCCGCGCGCCGGAGGAAGGCGCCAAAAGCGACGTGACGTTGAACGGCTGCCTCAGGGTTTCCGGCGTCGAACGGGTAGCGAGCGCGGACGGCCCGGGGTCGTTCAGGCTCCCCTTGTCGGGGTGGGGGGAGAAAAGGTACGCCGACGTCCGCGTGCTGTCGAGGAGCCTCTACGACCATATCCTCGCGGCGCTGGACGGCCGGGGCGTCGCCGCGAGGCGTTGCGACGCGAAAGCTTTCTCCTTCATCGTGGGAACCGTCCAGCGTCTCGGCTCCTCGGGGCGGATCGCGAACGCGGAGGTGATCTTCATGGGCGAGCTTTCGGTTCTTTTCGGCGTGGGGCGCGGCGGGCGCGTCCAGTATCCCTCCCATCCCGCCGAGGACGGGGCGTCGGAGCGCGACGTCGAGCTTCTCGATCCCGGCCTTAAGGCGCGCGTCGAGGCCGCCATCCTCAAGAAAGTCGAGTCCGTTCCCTGAGCCGGCGGATCGCGTTCCTCGCGTTCGCCCTGGCGGCGCTCGCGCCGGCTCGGGCCTCCGCGCACGTCGTGCGGCGCTGGGGCGGCGGCCGCCGGCCGCTCGAGATCGTCGACGGGGTCGCGCTCGTGAAGTTCAAGCCCGGGACGGCCCGTGCCGCGCGGGCCGAGGCTTTGGCCGCCGGCGGCGTCGCGGTCGAGAACGAGCTTTACGGCTGGAGCGTCGTCCGGCTTCCGGCGGGCATGTCCGTCGAGGCGGCGCTGGCCTTTTTCGCCGCGCGGCCGGACGTCGAGGCCGCCGCCCCGAACCACGTCCTGCGCCCGCTGCGCCTGCCGAACGACCCCGACTTCAGCTCGCAGTACGCGCTGTCGCGCATCAACGCCCCGGGAGCCTGGGAGTACGAGGTCGGCGCCTCGACCCGCGTCACCGTGGCGGTCGTCGACACCGGCGTGGACGGGACGCACCCCGACCTGACGGCCAATCTTTTCGCTCCCGGTCTCGGCCTGCACCGCAAGTTCGACCAGACGACCGGGGCCTCCTCCGCCGAGGCGGGGGGGACGCCGATCGACCTGTGCGGCCACGGCACGCGCGTCGCCGGCGACGCGGCGGCGGACACCGACGACGCGCTCGGCGTCGCCGGCGTGAGCTGGCGCGCCAAGCTGCTCTCGCTGAGGGTGTTCACCTCCGACTGCAACACCGGTACCAGCGACGCCGCGATCGCGAACGCGATTAATTATGCCGTCACCGAGGCGACGACCGGCAACCCTTCCCAGATCGGGCGCCTCGTGATCAACATCAGCCTCGGCGCGGCCCAGCCGGCCTGCGACCCGCTGACGACGGCCGCGATACAGTCCGCGCAGGCGGCGGGCATCCTGGTCGTGGCCGCGGCCGGCAACTATGATCCGAGCAACAATCCCGACCGCGAGGTGACCTGCCCGGCCAAGGTGGCGGGGGTGATCGCGGTCGGGGCGACCGACCAGGACGACAACCCCGCGAGCTTCACCGCGCTCGGGTCCCAGGTGACCCTCTCCGCCCCGGGAGTGTCGGTGCTTAGCACCGTCAACGGGGGGATTTACGGCGAGGACTCAGGCACCTCGTTCGCCTCGCCGATCGTCGCGGGCCTGGCGGCGCTGTTGTGGTCGGCCGTCCCGGCGATGAGCTCGGCGACGCTCGCCGGCGTCCTGACGCGCTCGGCGGACGCGCTGGGCGACCCGACGCTGTACGGGGCGGGCAGGGTCAACGCCTTCCGCGCGATGCGCCTCGCGACCAAGGGGACGCTGTCCACTTTCGCCGGGGAGGCCAAGGCGATCGCCTTCCCCAGCCCGGCCGACTTCAAGAACGGCAGCGTCTCGTTCGCCTTGCCTCCGTCCGCGTCCGTGCCGGGGCTCAAGATCAAGGTCTTCACGCAGTCCGGCGAGCTGGTCAAGACGCTTCCCGGACTCGCCTGGGACGGCAAGAACGAAAGCGGCCTGCCGGTCGCCAGCGGCGTCTATATCTTCCTCGCGACGGACGGGGACACCGTCAGGGCCCGAGGCCGCCTGGCCGTTCTCCGTTGACGGGAACTTCCCAGCCTTCCCCGACGTAAGTTGGGTGTCACACGTTGACTTGTTGACTAACGGCCCTGCTTAGAACCTCGGCCCCCGGGGCCGAGGTTCTAAGCAGACCCTTAAGGTACACGACCACGGCAACGGCAACGGAGATGGATGGGAGGTCGCTCGCGCTCGCTTTTTTGAACGGCCCCAATGAGAACACCCTCTCCCCACCGGGGAGAGGGTGGGGGTGAGGGGATCGGTGCGCGGCGGGGGGAACTTTTCCTTTGCAACGACGTAGGATGAGTGGAGGCCCGCTTCGCATGAGATATTGGATGGTCCTGACGCCGTTGCTGGCCTTGGCCGCGCCTGCTCGGGCGGATGAGATACGGTTGGGCGGCGATGTGGCGATCGAAGGGGTGATCGTCGCCGAGGACGCCAAGAGCCTCGAGGTTCAAGTCTCCCGGGACGGGAGCCTTTTCCTGGATCGAAGCGCGGTCGTGGGCGTGACTCGATCCGATGAAGCCGGGCGACGCGCGCTGCGCGAGCGCTGGCGCCAGGGGGCCGCGGCGGAGCGCGAGGCCGATGATAAGGAGAAGGCCTTCGCCGAGGCTCAAAAGGCCAAGGGCCTCGTCCTCATCGACGGCGAGTGGCTTACGAAAGAGGACCTTCGCGACCGCCGGGAGACCGAGCGGCTGGAGCTTGAGCGCGAGCGCGCGGAGGCGGAGAGGCTCGCGGCGGCGCGCCCGATCGTGGTGAACGTCTCCCAGGCAGTGGCCGTCTCCTCTTTCCTGGGTCCTCAGGCTTTGCCCCGCCGGCGCGGTTTCGCCGGGACTCTCGCTCCGTCCCCGGGCGTGCGCCTTCCCTCCGGCATGTTCCATGTCCCCGGCCCCGGGGACATGTACGTGGACCTCAGCCCCCACGCCGGCTTCCGCTGAACCGGCCGTTCGACCGTCGGCCTAGCGTTCGTCGCCGGAGCCGGCTTGCTCCGCCTCGCGAGCCACGCGCTCGCGCACGTCCTCGGGCAGGGCGCTGGCGGAAAGAGGCCGGCCGATCACGAGCCGAGGTCGTATAGCCCCTGGGTTTCGTATTGCAAGGTCCTTCGGTCGGGCCGGACTCCCCCTGGCCGGGGCCTAAATCGTCCCGTACAATATTGTAGAATGCCCGAGGTGAAACGACGCCTTTTCAGCGTCGAAAATCCCGGACGGTCGGCCCGCTTGGCCGAGCGCGCGGTCCGCGCGGACGGTTTCGTGTCGCGGGCCGTCGGCCTTTTGGGCCGCAAGGACCTCCCCGTCGGGGAGGGGTTGTGGATCGAGCCTTGCGCGCAAATACATACCTTTTTCATGTCTTTTTCCATCGACGCGGTATTCCTCGACCGGGGCTTGAAGGTCGTGCGCGTCCTGGAGAACCTGCCCCCGTGGAGAGTGTCGCCGTGGATCACCGGCGCGCGCAGCGTGCTGGAGCTTCCGGCCCGCGCGGCGGCCGGAAAGGTCGCCGTAGGGGACGTCCTGGAGATGCATGAGCGCTGATTTCGCCGCCGCACCCGAGTTCGCCACGACCTCGGGAATAGAAATAAAGAGGGTTTATGGCCCCCCATCCCTCCCTTCCCCCACGGAGGGGGGAAGGAGTGAAGAGAGACCGGGGGAATACCCCTTCACCCGCGGCATCCACCCGACGATGTACCGCGGCCGGTTGTGGACGATGCGGCAGTACGCCGGCTTCGGGACGGCCGCGGAGACGAACAAGCGCTTCCGCTGGCTCCTCTCCCACGGCCAGACCGGGCTCTCCACCGCCTTCGATTTGCCGACCCAACTGGGCTTGGACGCCGACCATTCGCAGGCCAAGGGGGAGGTCGGACGCGTCGGGGTCCACGTCGGGACGCTCGACGACATGGAGACGCTGTTCGACGGCATCCCCCAGGAGCAGGTCTCCACGTCTCTGACGATCAACGCGACCGCGCCGGTGCTGCTGGCGTTCTACGTCGCGCTCGCGAAGCGCCGGGGCCTGGACCCGGCGGTCCTGCGCGGCACCTTGCAGAACGACATCCTGAAGGAGCACATCGCGCGCGGGGCCTACGTCTTCCCGCTCGAGGCCGGGCTGCGCCTGTCCGTCGGCCCCCTGGAACCCCCGATGCGGCGCATGCCGGCCCTCCATCCGGACCCGAGCTCCGGACCACACCTCCCGCGAGGCCGGCCCCCCGCGGTCCAGGAGCTGGCGTTCACGTTCGCGAACGCGGAGGTCTACGTCCGCGAGGCCCTCGCGCGAGGCCTGGCCGTCGACGACGTCGGGCCGCGGCTCGCGTTCTTCTTCGGCTGCCACAACCATTTGCTCGAGGAGATCGCGAAGTTCCGCGCGGCGCGCCGCCTCTGGGCGCGGCTGATGAAGGAGGAGTTCGGCGCGCGGGACCCTCGCTCGACGGCGCTGCGCTTCCACGTGCAGACCTGCGGCTCCACGCTGACGAGCCAGCAGCCGCTCAACAACGCGATCCGCGTCGCGCTGCAGGCCCTGGCGGCGGCCCTCGGCGGCTGCCAGTCGCTGCACACCAACGCCTACGACGAGGCCCTCGCGCTGCCGTCCGAGGAGGCGGCCCACCTCGCGCTGCGCACCCAGCAGGTGCTCGCGTTCGAGACGGGCCTTCCCGACTCGGCCGACCCGGTCGCGGGCGCGTACGCGATCGAGGAGCTCACCGACCAGATCGAGGCGCGCGCGCGTGAGACGCTGGCGCGGCTGCGGGCCTCCGGCGGGATGCTGAAGGCGATCGCTCAGGGCCTGCCGCAGGCCGAGATCCAGGAGTCCTCGTTCCGCTTCCAGAAGGACGTCGAGTCCGGCCGGCGCAAGGTCGTCGGCGTGAACTGTCTGACCTCGGGCCGGACGCGCAAGCCGAAGGGGATACTGAAGGTCGCGCCGGGCTTGGAGAAGACGCAGGTCCTCCGGCTCGCGCGCTTCAAGAAGGCCCGCGGCAAGGCGCCCTCGGCGGCCCTGGCCCGCCTCGCGGAGGCGGCCCGGGGCAAGGACAATCTGCAGCCGCTGATCCTGGACTGCGTCGAGAACGGGGCGACGTTGGGGGAGATCTGCGGCCGCCTGCGCGAGGCGTTCGGCGAGGCGTCCGCGTGAAGGACGGGTTTCGCGTGAGGGGGGGCCATGGCGGTTAGGGGACTCCAGCGCAAGAAGACGGTCAAGGAAATCCTCGTCGAGAAGAAGCTGCTGCAGGACGGGCAGCTCGTTCAAGCCGAGGAAGAGGCCAAGAAGGCCGGAAAGCCGCTCCAGCAGTCGCTCGTCGACCTCGCCCTCCTCTCGAAGCCGAAGCTGCTGAAGGCCCTCTCCGAGGACTGGGGCGTCAAGGCCGTCGACCTTCAGCAGATGGAGATCGACAAGGAGATCGCGAGCGCGATCCCCGAGGCGGTCGCGCGGCGGCACATGGCGGTCCCGTTCGCGAAGGAGGAGTCGGTCCTCTTCGTCGCGATGGCCGACCCGCGCGACTTCTTCGTCTCCGAGGATATCCATCTCCGGACCGGCCTGGACGTCAACGCCTACCTCGCGATGCCGGCCGACATTCTGCACGCGCTCGACCTGGCCTTCGGCAAGGCCGACGCGGCCGCGAAGCTGGTCGCCGACCTCGCTAAGAAAGAGGCCGAGGCCAAGCCCGGCGACGGCGACGTCAAGCTCGCCGAGGAGGGGCCCAAGTCCGACATCGCGGAGACCGACGCCTCGTCGCCCGAGGTCGAGAAGATCGTCAACGCGATCATCCTCGAGGCGCTGTCGATCAAGGCCTCGGACATCCACATCGAGCCGATCGAGGACCCCAACGGCAAGAACTCGAAGGTGGCCCTGCGCTTCCGCGTGGACGGCATGCTGCGCAAGGGCTCGTTCGACATCCCGTGGCGCTTCCGCAGCGCGGTCTCCGCGAAGATCAAGATCATGTCGAACTCGATGAACATCACCGAGCGGCGCATACCGCAGTCGGGGCGCATACAGATCCTCGCGAAGGGCGCCCCGATCGAGTTCCGCGTCGAGATGGTGCCGACCGTCTACGGCGAGTCGTGCGTGATGCGTATCCTCGACCGCGCCTCGGTGCGCGTCGACATCAAGATCATGGGCTTTTTGCCGGACACCGAGTCGAGGCTGCTCGGCCTGTTCAACGGCATCGGCGGCAAGAAGAACTTCGGCCTCATCCTGGTCTGCGGCCCGACCGGCTCGGGCAAATCGACGACCCTTTACGGCTGCTTGAACTACGTCAACCGCCCGGACATCAAGATCCTGACCGCGGAAAACCCGGTCGAGTACAACATCGACGGTATCGTGCAGGTCCCGGTCAACCCGGACGTGAAGCTCGCCGAGGGCAAGAAGTTCGACTTCGCGACCGCGCTGCGCTCGTTCATGCGTCTCGACCCCGACGTCATCATGGTCGGCGAAATCCGCGACGAGGAGACCGCGCGCATCGCGGTCCAGGCGGCGCTGACCGGCCACC
>CAZMIB010000057.1:0-17382 GCA_964566245.1 uncultured Elusimicrobia bacterium
TGCGCTTCGCGATCCGCGAGGGCGGCCACACCGTCGGCGCCGGCGTCGTCATCGATATCATTCAGTAGGAGAGTGGAGTCATGGCGGATCGGATTACGATAACGATGGGCTGCACGACCTGCAAGAACAAGAACTACTTCTTCGCCCGCGGGCGCAAGAAGGAGTTCAAACTGGAGTTGAAGAAGTTCTGCAAGGCCTGCGGCAAGAGCACGCTGCACAAGGAAGTAAAGTAAGTCGAAGCCGTTTGCGGTAGGAACGCCCGCAAAGCGGGCGAATGCGGCTATCCGTTGCCGCGGTTGTTTTAACGGACGCGCCGGCGATGCCGGCGCCAATTTTAAGCCCCCACCGGAGCGCCGGCTTGGCCCGGCCTCCTTACCGGGGGGTGACAGCCCGCCGAAAGGCGGGCGCCAGAGGGGGGCGGGAGCCCCCTTATGGGGAGGGCCCTGGCGAGGCTTCCTTGCTCGCCAGGGTCATCAGACCCGAGCAGTCGCGGCCGTCGAAGGCCGCGACGCGCAGGGCCCGACAAAGAGGGAGCGTCGGTTAATGGCTAAACCACCGGTCTCCAAAACCGGGACTGCAGGTTCGACTCCTGCCGCTCCCGCCATTTAGGTGAGAGGAACGTCATGGCGCTGAATCCCGCGCAGTTCGTGCAAGAGTCCTGGTCCGAGCTGAAGAAGTCCACCTGGCTGCCGCGCATCGCGATGATCCAATCGACGATCGTCGTCGTCCTGATCGTCTCAGTGGTCGCGGTGTACGTCGCGAGCGTGGACTTCGTGCTCTCCGTGGTGATGCGTTCGCTTTTGGGAGGGAGGTAGAGTATGGATCGCGGTTGGTACATCGTCCACACCCAGTCCGGCTACGAGGACCGGGTCCGCACGCTCTTGGAGCAGAAGGTCGACTCGCTTAACCTGAAGACCAAGGTCTTCCAGGTCCTGATTCCGACCGAGGACGTCGTCGAGATCAAGCGCAACAAGAAGCTGGTCAAGAAGCGCAAGTTTTTCCCCGGCTACGTCCTGGTCGACATGGTCGTCGACAACGAGACCTACTGGCTCGTGAAGGGCGTCGGCGGCGTGACCGGCTTCCTGGGCGAGCCCAAGCCGATGCCGCTTCCGCCGGAGGAGATCCAGGGCATCCTGGACCTCACGAGCTCGTCGACCGGCGGCAAGCCCAAGCCGGCCGTCCAGTTCGAGAAGGGCGAGAGCGTCCGCATCACCGAGGGGCCGTTCCGGCACTTCATCGGCGTCGTCGAGGACGTCAACGAGCCCAAGGCGAAGCTCAAGGCTATGGTCACGATCTTCGGCCGGCCCACGCCGGTCGAGCTCGACTTCCTGCAGGTCGAGAAGCTTTAAGAGTCTCACTCTTAGGAGAGCAACATGGCGAAGAAGGTCAAAACCCAGATCAAGCTGCAGATTCCCGCGGGCGGGGCCAACCCCGCGCCGCCCGTCGGCCCGGCGCTCGGCCAGCACGGCGTGAACATCATGGACTTCTGCAAGCAGTTCAACGAGCGCACGAAGAGCATGGAAGCCGGCATGACGATCCCGGCCGTGATCACGGTCTTCGAGGACCGCTCGTTCACGTTCGTGACGAAGATGCCCCCGGTCTCGAGCCTCTTGAAGCGCGCCGCCGGCCTGGCGAAGGGCTCCGGCGAGCCGAACCGGAACAAGGTCGGCAAGATCACCCAGGCGCAGGCCGAGGAGATCGCCAAGCAGAAGATGCCCGACCTCAACACGAACGACGTCAAGCAGGCGGTGGAGATGGTGAAGGGCACCGCCCGCTCGATGGGCATCACCGTCGAGGGTTGACATTTAAAGACGTTTAAGAAGGAAGCGGGACCGGGGGTGGCGGCTGCTCCCGGAGCGAAACCCGTGGAGGGCGCGGATCTCAGAGACGCGCCCGACTCGGAGTGAGCGTCTCCGACGCGAACGCGTTTCGCGGAGCGGAGCAGCCGACAGGCCCAGCGGTCCCGTTTCCTATCGCAGTTCGCCGTTGCCGTTTATAAATCAAAATAGAGGGAGCCGCGAAGCGGCGATACAACCTCAGGAGACTAACGTGGGAAAAAGACTGGCTGCCGTTGATAAGACGATCGACAAGACCAAGGTTTACGGGCTGGACGAGGCGGCGGTCCTCGCGAAGAAGGCCGCGAACGCCAAGTTCGACGAGACCGTCGAGCTGCACGTCCGCCTCGGCATCGACCCCAAGCAGTCGGACCAGCAGGTCCGCGGCACGGTCGCGATGCCCCACGGCATCGGCAAGTCCAAGACGGTCGCGGTCGTCGCGAAGGGCGAGAAGCTTAAGGAAGCCGAGGCCGCCGGCGCGGACTTCTCCGGCGACGCCGACCTCGTCGACCGCATCGCGAAGGGCTTCTTGGATTTCGACGTCCTGGTCGCCACGCCGGACGTCATGAAGGACCTCACCAAGCTCGGCAAGGTTCTCGGCCCCAAGGGGCTCATGCCGAACCCCAAGAGCGGCACGGTCACCTTCGAGGTCGGCAAGACGGTGAAGGAGCTCAAGGCCGGCCGCATCGAGTACAAGGCCGACGCCTACGGCATCGTCCACGCGGCGATCGGCAAGGCCTCGTTCGACGCGGTGAAGCTCGCGGAGAACGCGCGGACCTTGCTCGAGGTCCTGGTCAAGGCGAAGCCGGCCGCCTCGAAAGGCGTGTACCTTAGGAGCATCACCCTGTCCACCACGATGGGACCCGGCGTTCCGGTCGACGCCGGAGCCAAGTACTGAGCCGCCCGACGGCACCCAGGAGAGACACCCCATGCTGAGCCTCGTCTTCGTCATCAGCCTGTTGTCGTTGGCGTTCGCCGTCTGGCTGGCGTGCGACGTCCTCAAGCGCGACACCGGGACCCCCGAGATGCAGGAGATCTCGAACGCGATCAAGGAGGGCGCCGAGGCCTTCCTCGCGCGCCAGAACAAGACGATCGCGACCTTCTCGGTCGTCCTCACGGCGGGCCTGTACGCCCTCTACGCGTTCTGGAAGGGCGACGCGGCCCTCGGAGGAGCGACCGCCCTGTCGTTCGTGCTCGGCGCCCTCTGCTCGGCCGCCTCGGGCTACATCGGCATGTTCATCGCGATCCGCACGAACATCCGCACCGCCTCGGCGGCGCGGCGCTCCACCTCCGAGGCCCTGACCGTCGCCCTGCGCGGCGGGGCGGTGTCCGGCATGTCCGTGGTCGCTCTCAGCCTGCTCGGCGTGCTCGGGCTGTTCGTGCTCTTCGGCGGCGCCGGCGGCGACGAGGCCCTGATCAAGGCGATCCCGCTCAAGATCGTCGGCTTCGGCTTCGGAGCCTCGTTCGTGGCCTTGTTCGCGCAGCTCGGCGGCGGCATCTACACCAAGGCCGCCGACGTCGGCGCGGACCTCGTCGGCAAGGTCGAGGCCGGCATCCCCGAGGACGACCCCCGCAACCCGGCCGTCATCGCGGACTTGGTCGGCGACAACGTCGGCGACTGCGCGGGACGCGGCGCGGACCTCTTCGAGTCGACCGCGGCGGAGAACATCGGCGCGATGATCCTCGGGGTCGGGCTCTACCCGATCTTCGGGCGGGAAGGCATCATGTTCCCCCTCGTCGCGCGCTCCTTCGGGCTCGTGGCCTCGATCGTCGGCGTGCTCTGCGCGCGCGCTAAAGAGGACGAGGACCCGATGAAGGCCCTGAACAAGGGCTACCTCGTCACGACCATTCTCGCGATGATCGGCTTCTACGTCGCGGTCCACACCCTGCTGAAGGACAACATGTGGCTCTTCGGCGCGGGCCTGATCGGCATCGTGACCAGCTACCTGTTCGTCTTCATCACCCAGTACTACACCGAGTACGCGTACCGGCCGGTGAAGTCGATCGCCGAGGCTTCGCAGACCGGCCCGGCGACGACGATCATCTCCGGCCTGGCGGTCGCGATGGAGTGCACGGCCGCCCCGGTGGTCGTGATCTCGTGCGCGCTGATGGGCGCCTACTACTGCGGCCAACAGGCGATGGCCGGAACCGGCGCCGAGAAGATCGCGGCGGGCCTTTATGGGACCGCGATCGCGACGATGGGCATGCTGTCGACCTGCGCGTACATCCTCGCGATGGACACCTTCGGCCCGATCACCGACAACGCGGGCGGCATCGTCGAGATGAGCCGCCAGCCCGAGGACGTGCGCCGCAAGACCGACCGCCTGGACGCGGTCGGCAACACGACCAAGGCGCTGACGAAGGGCTACGCGATCGGCTCGGCCGCGCTCGCGGCCTTCCTGCTCTTCTCGGCCTACCTCGACGAGGTCTCGCTCGTGACCGGCGCGCCGTTCCACTCGGTCGACCTCGCGAAGATACACGTCTTCGTGGGCGGGTTGCTCGGGGCGATGCTGGTCTTCCTGTTCTCGTCCTTCGCGATCCGCGCGGTCGGCAAGGCGGCGTACTACGTGATCAACGACGTCCGCGCCCAGTTCAAGGAGAAGCCCGGCATCCTGAAGGGAACCGACAAGCCGGACTACGCGCGCTGCGTCGACATCGTGACGACCGGAGCGCTCAAGGAGATGATCGTCCCGGGCCTGCTCGTGGTCTGCATGCCCATCGCGGTCGGCGTGCTCTTCAAGATCGTGGTCGGCAGCGGCGCCGAGTCCGTCGCCGCGCTGCTCATGGTCGGCACGATCGCCGGCATCCTGATGGCCCTCGTCATGAACAACGGCGGCGGCGCTTGGGACAACGCGAAGAAGTACATCGAGACCGGGGCGTACGGCGGCAAGGGCTCCCCGACCCACAAGGCGGCCGTGGTCGGCGACACCGTCGGCGACCCGCTGAAGGACACCGCCGGCCCCAGCCTGCACGTGCTGATCAAGCTGCTGTCGACGATCACGCTGGTGCTGGCCCCGCTGTTCATTTAAGCGGCCGGACTTTAAAAGAAAGGGCCTCCCGAAAGGGAGGCCCTTTTTCTTTGTGGAAAGGCGCGTCAGCCCAGGAAGGCCTGTATCACCAAGGACGCGAAGGCCATGCCGACGCCGGCGATGAGCACCGGGGTGCTGAAGGTGACGACGCCGTACAAGGCCACCGCGACGCCGATCTTGAGCAGCCAGCCGGGCAGGTCGGTATCCTTGAGGAACTTGGACATGCGCTCGCCGAAGGTCGGCTTCTTATCCGGCGGCTCCTCGGCGCCCTTCCCTTCCTCGAAACCGGCCGGCTTCACGTTGGGATCGCCCCCCCACCGGCCGATGACGAAGTCGCGCCGAGGATGGCCGAGCTCGATGGGATCGGGCGCGCGCGGCGGGGCCGCGGGAGGCCGGGATACGACCGGAGGCGCGACGGGCGGCGTGGGCGAAGCGGCCGGGACGGGCGCCTGGGGCGCGGGCTCCTCGGCCGATTCCGGTTCCGGTTCCGGATCGGGCATCCCGTCCCAGTCCGCGGCGCTTCGAGACCTCATTTGGGCCGCCGAGCCCGTATAGCTGCGCTCGGACAGATTGGACAGCCCTTTCTGGGCCGGGGCCTCGGCGGAGGCCAGAGGGCTTAAAATACCCACGACGACGGCGAGCAGGACGTTCATCGTATCTTATTCTAGGCGCCGCCCCCGTCGAGGGCATGGGCCTTTCGGGCCGCGCCCGCCGTCCAGGAGGCCGCCGCGAAATTGGGCCCTTGGACCCAAGCCGCCCCGACGAGGAATTTCAGGAGATCGACTTGCGGAACAGCTTGCCGTTGCGGGAGAAAACGATGAAGGTGGGAGCGATTTTGACGATCGTGGCGCCGGCGACGACCCCGCCGCGGCGGTAACGGCCGTCGTTGACCAAGGCGTAGCTGACCCCGCCGACGTTCACGATGCCCTGCACGCGCAGGCCGCTCAAGGGCCTCGGCCGGTGGACGGGCTTCCGATCGACCGGATGCTGGGCCACGGAGTCCTTCAGCTTATCCAGCTCCTTCTGAGCATCCTCGGCCTTGCGCAACTCCGCGAGCTCCTCCGGGGACACCATGGGATCGCGGGACACCTTCGGCTGGTAGACGACCGCCGCCGGCTCCTCGGCGCGCGCCGGGCTTAACAGGACCGCCAGCAGAAGGTTCGCCAGCAGGAATCTCATGCCTGTAGGATAGCCCCTCCGCGTTCACCCTCTGTAAGGCCGATGTAAAAGCCGTGTAAAAGCGTCCTTGCCAGAGAGGCGGCGAATAGGCGATCATAGGCGGGTCATGCGCCGAACCGCCGCCTTTCCAGCCTTCCTGCTCCTTTTGCCGCTCGCCGCTCGGGCCCGCGAACGAAAAATAGCCCCCCCGTCCGCGCCGGTCCTGGAGTCGGCGACGCCCGAGGCGTCCGAGCCCCCCAAGAGCGACACCGAGACCTCGAAGGCGGACTTCCAGGCTCGCCTCGACCGGTCCGAGGAGGCCGAGGCCGCGTTCCTCGACATGTGCGGCGCGCTGGAAGCCCAGGAGTCGAGCGACGCGGAGGACGTCGCCGCCTACGTCGAGGCCCTGAAACGCGAGGCGGCCTCCGCCGCCGCGTCCGCCCAGGCGGAGGCGCGCGCCGCCGAAAAGGCCGTCGCCGCGGCTCTCGACAAGGGCGACATCGGCGCCCGCGACGCGGCGCGAGCGACCAAGCGCATCGACTACGCCCTGAGACTGAAGCTGCTGTTCCTCTACGGCAACAGCATGCCGAAGCGGCTCGATCACGCTCTGCAAGACGCGGACGGCCGGCCCGCGGGCCGCGAAACTTTGGGCTACCGCTGGAAGCTCCGCATGGACGAGGTCGAGTACGAGTCCTACCGCCGCATGGAGGACTTCAACACGGACGGGCTGGAGCGGTACTTCCCCAAGCGGCCCCCCCAGCCATGAAACCCTATCTGCTTCACCCGGCCGTCGTCCATTTCCCGATCGCCTTGCTCTTGACCGGCCTCGCGGGCGCCTGCGCCGCGGCGTGGAGCCGGCGGTCATGGCTGGACGACGCGGTCTCCTGGCTGCTGTGGCTGGGAACGGCCTGGGCCTACGTGGCGCTCGGACTCGGCCTGCTCGCCAAGAAGACGGCGCCTCACGTCCCGCCCGCCTGGGAGGACCTGGCCGATCACCAGGAGTTGGCATACTGGACCGTGGGCCTCTTCACGGCCCTGTCGCTTTGGCGCGGGCTCTTCCCCGAGCGCAGGCCGCGCCTGTTCCTGCTGCTGTGGCTCGCCGCCTCGGCCGTCCTGCTGGCGACCGCCTATCACGGCGGAGAGCTGGTCTTCACGCACGGCATGGGCACCGCGCCCAGCGCGCAGTAGCCCCCTTCGATGAGAGCGGCCCGCCGCCTCGGCCTCGCCGTCGCCGTCCTGCTCGCGGCTTTCCCGCTGCGCGCGCAGGACGATTCCTCCATGCCCATGCCCATGCACTCCATGGAAGGCATGGAGATGTCCGGGATGTACGGCCCCTGGTCGATGAATCGGGACGCCTCCGGCACAAGCTGGCAGCCCGAGGCGACCCCGCACGACGGCCTGCACGCGATGAGCGGCGAATGGATGACGATGCTCCACGGCTACGTCAACGCGGTCTACGACCATCAAGGCGGCGATCGCGGCGGCGAAAAGACGTTCAGCTCGAGCATGCTGATGGCGGCGGCCTGGCGGCCGCTGGGCGGCGGGACCGTCGGACTGCGCGGCATGCTCTCTCTGGACCCCGCGATGGGCGCCTCGGGCTATCCGCTTCTGCTTCAAACGGGGGAGACAGCCGACGGCGCGACCCCGCTGGTCGACCGCCAGCACCCGCACGACTTTTTCTCCGAGCTGGCCGTCTCATACTCTCGTCCAATAGGAAGCGAAGGCTCTGCCTTCGCCTACCTCGGCCTGCCCGGCGAGCCCGCCCTAGGCCCGCCGGCCTTCGTGCACCGCTTCTCAGGCCAGGACATCCCCGAAGCCCCGATCGCTCACCACTGGCTGGACTCGACCCACATCACCTTCGGCGTGGCGACGCTAGGCGCCGCCTGGCAGAACTGGAAACTTGAAGGCTCCGCCTTCAAAGGCCGCGAGCCGGATCAGTACCGCTGGGACATCGACACCCCGAAGCTCGATTCCTGGTCGACTCGTCTCTCCTGGAACCCGACGCCACATTGGGCCCTGCAGGTAAGCCGCGGCCGCCTACATAGCCCCGAGGAGCTGACCCCGAGCGTAAACCAAGACCGCACCACCGCCTCGGCGATGGTCGGCGGCGACTGGGCAGGCAACCCCTGGCAAACCACCGCCGCCTGGGGCCAAAACTCCGAACGCCCCGGCAAAACCCTAAATGCCTTCCTTATAGAAGGGACTCTGCGCCTCCAAGAAACCCACACGATCTTCGGTAGAGCCGAACGCGTAGAGAAAAACGATTTGCTGCCGACAGGCGAAACCCTAGCCGTCTACAAGCTAAGCCTAGGCTACCTCCACGACTTCCTGCGGTGGGAACACTCTCAATGGGGCCTCGGCGGACTGGCCAGCCTCTACGGCCTGCCGTCAGGCCTGACGAGCTCGTACGGCAACACACCCCTGTCGTTCATGCTCTTCATCAGAGCCAAGCTGATTTAACGGCAACGGCCCTTCGTAGGACCTCGGCCCTTGGGCCTGTCGGGTGTCCCGCTCCACAAAACGCGTTCGCGCTCGGTGATCGCTCACTCCGAAGAGCTTCCCTCGTTCTGAGCCTCGGGAAGCTCACGGGTTTTGTTTCGGGGACACCCGCCACCCCCAAGGGCCGAGGTCCAAACGGACCGATAAGGTCCAAGTCACCAACATCAAGCCCGTCCATCATTCATTTCATCTTTCTTTTCAAACCCGACAAACCTCTTGATTTCTTTGGGACGGCGGCTAGAATAGCTCTACTGCAAGGAGGGTTCCACCATGTCTCAGACACAATGGAAATTCAAATGCAGTCATTGTTCTCAGATGGTCTCAATGGGGAATCCGAATTATCCCGACAGGAAGCAAGGCGGAGCCTGCCCCAGAGATTCCAGAGGTGAGCATTCTTGGATGAGAGCCGATTAAGTGTAGGCAGAGCGCGGTGGAATCGCCGCGGCCTTCATATCAAACGATCTCCGACAACGCAACTTGAAGGACGTAAACGTCCTAAGGATCGCCGAAGATTTCCGGAAATGGTTTCACTCTCTTGAAGTGAATCAACGGCAGATATTTTCAAATTCACGAGCAACGGGGAAGATTGCGGGCCTCGGTAGCACGCAGGACGTCCCCATAAGTAGCCGAGCGGAGGAACGAATGCCCCTTTCCGAAATTCAACGCGAAGCTGCGAGCAAGATCTACGGCTCCTACAAACGGAACGGGTATAAGGGCACGTATCAGGGCCGGACCTGCAATGACTTCCGCGAGTTCGACAGGGAGCGGATAAACGCGCTGAAGACCATGCGGCCCGAAGTCCAAAAATATTTGGCCGGTTCATACACACTTCCCGAGTTTAGAGAAGTGGTCGATCGTTGGTCCCGGGCAAACGACCTTTGGGGGTTTAGAGGTCCGTCGGGACAAATGGTCGTTAATCAACTTGCCAAATGGTCCAACAACACGGAGAAGACCAACGCGCAGCTTCGTGAGAGCATACGCCAACCCAACTCGCGAGACGAGGCGGCCACAAAGATTCGTGCCATGGCGAGCTTCCTCCGCAAAGAATTTCCCGACAAGAAGGTTCGTTTCGCATCCGTGCCATTTCTGCTTAGTTACTTTTGGCAGATCGACGATCCCAACTTCGCCCCGATACACTTCCCGAACTCTCGGCAGGTTCTAGAGGCGGAAGGTCTATTTGAAGCCAATGAGGACCTAGCCCAGTCCTATCTGGATTTCTGGGAGCGCTATGACGAACTCGCAAAGGAGTGGTCTGACGGATTTGATGCTACCAAGGACTGCAAGTACTGGTTCATCGAGCACGTATTATGGACCTACTCGCAGAGCCAGAAGGCGGCCACCGGCGAGCCAGATGAGGAGGAGGCCGAATCAGCGGAGGGAGCGGAGCAATCCTCTACATCGGGACCACTCGCGTTAATCGGAACCTGGAAAGATCCCCCTATCTCCGCGGTACGCGGATTCATCAAGGCAAAGGGCGCTTGGCCCTCTGTGTGGAGCTTCCCTATCAAAGAAGCAGCTCAGCCTGAATTGAAGCCGCCCTTTTACATCTACGTCAATGTCGGCCGCGGCGTTCTGAAATACCGTATGAAGGTCGCCGAGTACCACACCAGCAAGGGCAACGATGGCTTGCAGCCACCATGGCCTGAACTTGCCGATAAATCCCACGAAGGCAAACAACGGAACGGTGACTTCATCTTTAAGACATGGTTCAAGGTCACTGACATCGAAGATGTGAACCCACAAGTTAACGCCTTCGATCTTCGACCGGCTGCGCCTTTCACCATGACGGCTCGTGCCCTTCTGAACCAAAGCACCTTTGGTTACTTCCGTCTTCCCTCTGAGCCGACGGCCCCCACACCTACGGCGACGACACCTCCGTATTCGTTGGATGACGCGGCCAAGGGCATGTTTATCCCTAAGAGCGAATTGGCCGAAATAGTCGACCTACTCCGCAGGAAAAAAAACGTGATCCTCCAAGGGCCCCCTGGAGTCGGCAAAACGTTCGTCGCACGAAGGTTGGCGTACGCTCTGATCGGCGCCGAGAGCGACCGACAGATCGGCTTCGTTCAATTTCATCAGTCATACTCTTATGAGGACTTCGTCCAAGGTTACCGTCCGAAGAAGGACGGTGCATTCGAATTGGCTAAAGGCGTCTTCGTCAGGTTCTGCGAGGAAGCCCGGCAACGACCAGAGCACCGCTTTGTGTTCATCATTGATGAGATTAACCGCGGCAACATAAGCAAGATTTTCGGCGAGCTCATGTTGCTCATAGAGGCGGACAAGCGTGAGCCCGCTTGGAAGGCGGCGCTGGCCTACGGCGACGAGGACCAAACTTATTTTTTTGTGCCGCCCAACGTCTATCTGCTCGGTCTCATGAATACCGCCGACCGTTCCTTGGCGCTAGTTGACTACGCGCTCCGGCGGCGGTTCGCTTTCGTGGACCTTGACCCGCGGTTCGATTCGGCTGAGTTTGAAACGCATCTAAAGGATCACGGCGCGACGCCCGCGCTCATCAACAAGATTCGCAACCGCTTCGGCGAGCTAAATCAGATGATAGAGGACGACAGGGATCTTGGTCCCGGTTTCCGCATAGGCCACTCATACTTCTGCCCTGACAGCGCAGCCCGATTGGACGGCGACTGGTACTCACGCGTCGTGCGGCGCGAGATTGAACCTCTCCTTCGAGAGTATTGGTTCGACCAACCCCGTAACGACGTGAAGGAGAAAGTGGACCGCTTGCTCGCGAACTAGGTGGAAATCCCGATCCGGAACATCTTTTACCTGCTCTCCTACGCCTGGGATACCCTTGACCAGCGCGGGGTGGTGGAAGTTGGCCAGCTTGAGGGCTCCAACTTCGCTGACCTCTGCGCGCATGTTCTCATCGGCGGCATCCGCCGACTGATCAAGGAGGGCCTCGAGCAACAGTACCATGAAAATACGGCAGAGCTAGCCGTTGTGCGCGGGAGAATAGATTTCCACGCGTCGGCAGTCAGGCAGTCGCTAGAGCGGGGCAAGATGGTCTGTCACTACGACGAGTTGACCCGAGCGAGCATGCCGAACCGCATTCTGCGAACGACGATGAGAAGGCTGGCCTGCGTGCAAGCTTTGGATGCAGAACTGCGCGGCCAACTGCTTGTTCTCTGGAAACGGCTCGCTGAGATACCTGAGATTCACATAACGCGCTCGCTATTCCGGTCCCCTGTCCGGCAACGTAAGCCGCTCTATGGCCTATTGCTGGAGATCTGCGAGATCGTCCATGAGTCGGTCGCCCCCGAGAAACCGGGGCACGGCTCCAGATTCCGCGATTTCTTCCAGGACGAGATTCGGATGCGCATACTTTTCGAGCGTTTTGTCCGTAATTTTTATAGGCGGGAACTGCGCGACCATTTGGTGCGCAGTGATCAGCTAAAGTGGGCGGCGATTCCAGAAGGACCTAGTGATGCGGGTCTCCTGCCCTCAATGAAAACCGACATCACCATCGAATCCAAGACCAAAATCTGGATCATTGACACTAAATATTATGTGGAGGCGCTACAGGTCTGGCACGACACGCCCAAATTTAAATCGGATCACCTATACCAGCTTTTCGCCTACCTTAAGAACGCAGCCGAGACGCGTGGTGGCTTGTACGTTTTCGCCGAGGGAATCTTACTCTATCCGGAGAAGGGCCAGGTTCTCGACCACACTTACAAGATCGGCCAGCATCGCATGCGAGTATGCACCGTTGACCTCACCGCCGATTGGGGGAAAATCAAGGACAGGCTCTTAGTCCTCGTTAAACCTCCATCCGCTGCCCTCTCCGCGACCCAAATAGCATGAAGCGTCGTGAACGGCTTTCCCAATGAGTTGTGGGTCCTGGGGAAATCGATCTGAAACGACTGGTACTTGGATTGCTCCAAAACTAAATCGAGCTTATGTCGTGAAACCCTATCGTTCCGTTATGGACGTCGGCCCTTGGGGGTGGCGGGTGTCCCCGAAACAAAACCCGTGAGCTTCCCGAGGCTCAGAACGAGGGAAGCTCTTCGGAGTGAGCGATCACCGAGCGCGAACGCGTTTTGTGGAGCGGGACACCCGACAGGCCCAGCAATGGGCCGAGGTCTACGAAGGGCTGTGGGTGTTGACGTCGCCGTTCAGTCTTCCTTGCCGCTCTTCACCCGCGCCGGCCGTCCCGAGGCTTCCCAGTCGAGGTAGGACTGGATGAAGGGGTCCAGGTCGCCGTCCATCACGCCTTGGATGTTCGAGGACTCATGGCCGGTGCGGAGGTCCTTCACCATCTGGTAGGGCATGAAGACGTAGCTGCGGATCTGGTGGCCCCAGGCGATGTCGCCTTTCTCGTCGTAGTGCTTTTCCATCGCGCCGCGCTTCTTGTCGAGCTCGATCTGGTACAGCTTCGCCTTCAGCATCTTCATCGCGTTCACGCGGTTCTGAAGCTGGCTGCGCTCGGTCTGGCAGGCGACGACGATGCCGGACGGAATGTGGGTCAGGCGCACCGCCGTCTCGACCTTGTTCACGTTCTGGCCGCCCTTGCCGCCGGCGCGGTAGGTGTCGAGCTGGATGTCCTTGTCCTCGACCTTGATCTCGATCTCCTCCTCGATGTCCGGCAGCACGTCGATAGAGGCGAACGAGGTATGGCGGCGCTTCGCGGCGTCGAACGGCGAGATGCGCACCAGGCGGTGCACGCCCATCTCGCCCTTCATGTAGCCGTAGGCGTACGGCCCCTGAATGAAGACGGTCGCGGACTGGATGCCGGCGCCTTCGCCCGGCTTCAGGTCCTGGGTCGAGAACGTAAGGCCGCGCCGCTCCGCCCAGCGCGAGTACATGCGGATCAGCATCTGGGCCCAGTCGCAGGCCTCGGTGCCTCCGGCCCCGGCGTGCAGCGAGAAGATGCAGTTCGACTGGTCGTGCTGGCCCGAGAGCTTGATCTTGAAGTCGAGGTCCTTCAGGCCGGCCTCCGCGCGCGCGAGCGCGGCCGCGATCTCGGACAGCTCCGACTCGTCGCCAGCCTCGCGCGCGAGCTCCAGGTGGACGCCCAGATCGTCGAGCGTGCCCTTCAGGTCCCCCCACTCCTTGACCGCCTGCTTCAGCGCGTTAAGGTCGCGCATCGTCGCCTTGGCCTTCGCGGTGTCCGCCCAAAAATCGGCGCCGCCGGCGAGGGTTTCCAGCTCGCCCACCCGCGCGCGCTTGCCCGGAAGGTCGGCCAGGCGCTCCACGCGCTCCAGCACGGACCGGGCCGGCCTCAGGCGATCCTCGATTTCCTTAAAGGTCATGTGTCTTCTCCGTTTTCCACAGCTTCATCTGAAGGAGGACGCCTTCCTCGATCGTGTTCGCGTGCAGGCGCACCGTGTCGGCCGGCTCGGCGGCGTAGCCCCCGCCCAAGGTCATCGCGACCGGGCAGCCGCGCTTGAAGCTCTCGCGGAACACGATGCGGTCGCGCTCCCTCAGGCCCGCCTCGGTCAGCGCCAGGCCGCCGAGCTGGTCGCGCTCGAACGCATCGACGCCCGCCTGGTAGACTACGAGGTCCGGGGCCTGCTCGTCGAGCAGGCGCGGGAACGTCGAGCGCAGCTGATCGAGGTAATCCTCGTCGCCGGTCCCGTCCTCCAGCCCAATGTCGAGCGAGCTCGGAGGCTTCACGATCGGGTAGTTGCTCTCCTGGTGCATCGAAAAAGTGAAGACGCGCGTCTCGCCCGCGAAGATCGACGCGGTCCCGTTGCCTTGGTGCACGTCCAGGTCCGCGATCAGCACGCGGCGCGCGCGGCCCTCGGCGAGCGTCTTGCGGACCCCGAGCGCGAGGTCGTTGAACAAGCAGTAACCCTCGCCGTGCCCGGCGAAGGCGTGGTGCGAGCCCCCGCCGACGTGCACGCCCAAGCCCGTCCGCGAGGCCTCGCGGCAGGCCTCGATCGTACCCTGCGCGTGCAGCCGGTGCGCGAGCGTCAACACGGGCGAGGCCGGCAGCTCCAGACGCTCCAGGTCCTCCGCGCTCAACCGCCCTTGCAGCACGCGGTCGACCCAAGCGGCGTCGTGAACCAGCAGCAGGTCGTCGCGCGAGGCCGGGGCCGGCTCGACGAAGTCCTCGTCGGAGGCCAGGCCGCGCCGGAGGAGCTCGGCCGCGACCGCCGAGAACTTGGCGGTCGCGAAGACGTGCTCGCCCAAGTCGACGGTGTAGCGCGGCGAGAAAAACAGCCGCATCAGCTTTCCCTCCACGAGCGCGGCAGAAGGCCCGCGAAAAGCAGCATGACCGCGCCGCCGAGGCACAGCCCGGCGAACATGTCGCCGATCTGCGCGTAGGGCGGCGAAAGCAGGCTCGCGCGCGACAGCTCGAGCCGCGCGCGCAGCACCGTGCGGCGGTTCAGCGGGCTCGCGGCGACGACGCGGCCGTAGGGGTCGATCAAGGCCGAGATGCCGGTGTTCCCCGCGCGCAGGAGGTAGGCGCGGTTCTCGGGGGCGCGCAGCACCGCCATCGCGAAATGCTGGTACGGCCCCGCGGTGTCGAGGTACCAGCCGTCGTTCGTCACGTTGACCAAGAGGCGCGCCCCGTCCTGGGCCGGGCTGCGCATCAGGTGCGGAAAAATCGCCTCGTAGCAGACGCTCATCGCGAGCGCGCCCACCAAGGTCTTCACCGGCTCCTGGTCGGGCGCGCCGCGGTCGATCTCGCCGACCGGCGACAGGGATTGGACCCACTTTCCTATATAAGGGGCCATCGGCACGTACTCGCCGAACGGCACGAGCTGGCGCTTGCGGTAGCTCCCGAGCACGGCCCCGTCCGGCGCGAAGACGAAAGTCGCGTTGTAGCCCTTCTCGCTGTCGCCGCGGGCGAGCGCCCCGATCACGTTGAAGCTGCGGGTCCGCTTGACGAGCCCCGAGACCCATTTGGCGTCGTCCGGATCGTCGATCCAGCCCGGAACGGCCGCCTCGGGCCAGACGATCAAGGCCGGCGCGGGATTGATCGCGTCGGCCATGGACTCGAGGACCCCGCGTATCTCGGCCTTATAGTTCCCGTCCCACTTCTTGTACTGGTCGATGTTCGGCTGCAAAAAGCCGACCTCGATCGACTCCGTCGGCTTGGGAACCCGCGCCAGCGCGAAGCGCCCGATCCCGATCGTCGCCGCGACCGCGGCCATCGGCGCGAGGCACAGGCCGGCCAGGCGGAGTACGCCGCGCGAGCGCGAGGCCGCGGGAGCGAAGACGAGCCCGAGCGCGGCGTTGACCAGCATCAGCACGAAGCTCAGCCCGTAGACGCCGGTCGCCGAGGTGATTTGAAGGAGCACCGGCTCGCGCCACTGCGTGTAGCCCAAAAGGCCCCATGGGAATTGCGTGGTCCAACGCGCCCGGAGGTACTCGACCCCGACCCAGACGACGGCCGCCAGGCCCGGCGAGACGAAGCCGTGCATCCGCCGCAGCAACGCGACCGCGAGCCCGAACAGGCCCCAGTCCAGAGCCAGGATCATCGCCAACCCGAGCCAGGCCCCGACGGCCAGCGGCGCGGCGAGCCCCCCGGCCCGGCAGGTGAAGTAAATCCAGTACATCAACCCGGCGTAGAACGTCCACCCGCCGGCGAAGGCGATCGCGGCCGCGCGCGTCGGGCGCTCCTCGCGCGCCACGGCCCAGACCAGCGGCGCCAGCGCGAACCAGGCGACAAACCCCAGGTCGGGCTTCGGATAGGCCAGCACCAGCAGGGCTCCGGACAGAATACAGGCGCAGAGGGAGATCATCGGGGCGGAACGTCAGCGGCGGGAGAAAGCCGCGGGCTTACTGCCCATGGCACTTCTTGTACTTCTTGCCGCTGCCGCAGGGGCAGGGGTCGTTGCGGCCCGGGCCCCTGAGGGCGGCGGGCGGCTCCGGCTCCGGCGCGGCCTTGGCCTTGCGCGAGTTGGACGGCATGACCGGACGAGGGGCCTCGACCGGCTGGACGGGGCGCGGGGCCTGCACGCGGAACAGGTACTCGACGGTCTCGGCGCGCACTCGGGACATCATCGCCATGAACAGGTCGAACGACTCGCGCTGATACTCGATCAGCGGATCCTTCTGCGCGAAGGCCCGAAGGCTGATGCCTTTCTTGAGATGGTCGAGATCGTAAAGGTTGTTCTTCCAGGAGGTGTCGATCATCTGGAGCAAGACCATCCGCTCCATCTCCTTGAAATCATAGCCCGCCAGCTCCTGCGCGCGCGACTCGTAGGCCTTCTGCACGTCCTCGAGAAGCTGCGCCTTGAGGCCCTCATGGCCGAGGGTCTGCACCTCGTCGGCCGACTTCGTCCAGATGATCCCGAAGGTGCGCGCGAGCCAGGCGGTCAGGCTCTCCAGCTCCCACTTCTCGGCGTACTCCTGCGCCGGGCACCACAGCTCGACCTTCTCCTGGATCTCCTCCTCGAGCATCTGGCGGATCTGCGCGGCCACGTCCCCGCCGTCCAGGATCTGGTTACGCAGCGCATACACCGACTCGCGCTGCTTGTTCATCACGTTGTCGTAGTCGAGAAGCTGCTTGCGGATATTGAAGTTCTCGGCCTCCCAGCGCCGTTGGGCCGAGCGGATCTGGCGCGTG
Source organism: uncultured Elusimicrobia bacterium (assembly GCA_964566245.1). Lineage (GTDB taxonomy): Bacteria > Elusimicrobiota > Elusimicrobia > CAZMIB01 > CAZMIB01 > CAZMIB01. Next base: position 17,058 of record CAZMIB010000057.1, read on the forward strand.
ACGAGGCCGGACTCGATGACCTCGCCCTCCTCCATGCCGAGACGCTGCATCAGGCCGGAGATACGGTCCGCGCCGAAAAGGCGCATCAGCTCGTCCTCGAGCGCGAGGTAGAACTGGGTCGAACCGGGGTCGCCCTGGCGCGCGCAGCGGCCGGCGAGCTGGTTGTCGATGCGCCGGGCCTCGTGGCGCTCGGTGCCGAGCACGTGCAGGCCGCCGAGCCCGACGACGGCCTGATTGTCCGCCGGCTCCTGCGGGCTGCCGCCGAGCAGGATGTCGGTGCCGCGGCCGGCCATGTTGGTCGCGATCGTGACCGCGCCCTTTCTGC
>CAZMIB010000058.1:0-17352 GCA_964566245.1 uncultured Elusimicrobia bacterium
CGTAGCGCGTGAAGTCGGGGATGTTGAGCGAGAGCGTCGCCCAGAAGCCGATCATCGCCGTGAGGGCCGGGAAGAAGAACGCCCAGAACTGCCCCGCTTTCGGCCCCCCGGGAGCGAAGGCCGAGGGCTGGTTCAGGATCGGCCCGAAGCCCCCCGCCTTCTGGTACGCCCAGCCGAGCAGCGCTAGGCCGAGCGCGATCAGCAGCGGGGCCTTGATGTTCAGCAGTACGCGGATCGACTCGATGCCCTTATGGATGACGAGCATGTTGATCGACCAAAAGAAAAGGAAGCAGGCGAGCTGGGGCAGATTGATGCCGAGGAAGACGTGCGGCATGGCGTCCCAACTCGGCAGATAGACGGTCAGGATTTTGTAGATCGCCCAGCCGCCGATCCAGGACTGTATGCCGAACCAGCCGCAGGCGACGAGGGCGCGCAGCAGGGCCGGAACGTTCGCGCCGAGCAGCCCGAACGCCGGGCGGCAGTAGACCGGGAACGGGATGCCGTACTTGGTCCCGGCGTGAGCGTTGAGGACCATCGGAACGAGGACGATCGTGTTGCCGAGGAAGATCGTCAGCACCGCCTGCCACCAGTTCATCCCCTCCGCGATCAGCGAGGAGGCCAGCATGTAGGTCGGTATGCAGGCCGACATCGACACCCATAGCGCGGCGACGTCCTTCATCGCCCATTTGCGCTCGGCGCGCCGCGTCGGCGCCATGTCCGCGTTCCAATACGGCGAGCCCGTCATGTCCGCCGCGAGCTCGTGGATGCCGTCCACGACGCTGGTTCCGTGACCGAAGCCGTTGCTCTCCGTCGCGGCGTCCGTTTTCACGCGGCCCCCCAGGTTCCGAGCACGACGTCCCACAGCGGGGTCGAGACCCCGAAGCGGCGGTCCGGCGTCGAGAAGTGGTGCAGCATGTGATGCTTCCTCAGCGCGTTGCCGAGCTTGGAGCGCATCGGCAGGGCATGCAGCGCGTAGTGCGTCATGTCGTACCACAGGTAGCCGACCAGGAATCCCGCCAGCGCCGGCATGTAGCTCCCTGCGAGCACCTTCATGAACAGCAGGTAGAACGGGATCGCCAAGGTGAGGCTCATCACCGGCGGCATCACGAGCCGCCGATCGTCGTCCGGGAAGGCATGATGGATGCCGTGCAGGAAGTAAGCGAACACGACCTGCCAGCGGTTGCGAGGCACGAAATGGAACGCGAGCCGGTGCATCCCGTACTCGGTGAACGTCCAGAAGAACAAGCCGCCCGTAAACAGCGCGCCCATCTTCAGCGGCCCGAGGCCCCGCAGCGCGCCGAGGAACAACAGAAACATCACTTGCGGCACGAACAAAACGAGCGGCGTCGCCGGATGGACGAGGGTCAGCCGTTCGAGAAAATCGTTCTTGAAAAGCCGGGGCTTCCCCTCGTTGGGCTTGGTCCAATCGGGGATATCCAGCGGTAGGGCCTCGAGGCCCGCAAGATAGAACCTATCGGGAAGGAAGCGGCCCGCGGCCGCCTTCCACGATCCGTCAAACTCCGCGCTGGTGGCGCCGTATTCCGCGTTCCGGCGCTGCGTTGATTTCTCGATCGTCGTCATCATGTCGTGTTCCTGAGTGAGGAAATCGGGCCCTTTGGGGCCCGACTTCCTTCATGAGTATGCGAACGGCCTACGGCAATGGCTCGACCAACTCCTTGTACGTCTCCGGCCGTCTGTCCCTGAAAAATTGCCAGACCTTTCTCACCTCGAGGATTTGATCGAGGTCCAGGTCCGCCGTCACCAAAGCGTCCTTGTCCCTGGGCCCGACGGAGACCATCTGTCCCCTGGGGTCGCAGAAGTAGCTCTGGCCGTAGAACTCGCCGATCCGCCACGGCTCTTCCCAGCCGACGCGGTTGATCGCGCCGACGTAGTATTGGTTCGCGACCGCGTGGGCCGGCTGCTCCAGCTTCCACAGATACTCGGAGAGGCCGGCCACCGTCGCCGAAGGATTAAACACGATCTCGGCGCCCTTCAGGCCCAGGATTCTCGCTCCGTCCGGGAAGTGCCGGTCGTAGCAGATGTAGACGCCGATCTTCGCGTAGCGCGTCTCGAAGACCGGGTAGCCGGTGTTGCCGGGCTTGAAATAGAACTTCTCCCAGAAGCCCGGGGCGCAGTGCGGGATATGGTTCTTGCGGTAGACGCCCAGCAGGCTGCCGTCGGCGTCGATCACCGCGGCGGTGTTGTAGTAGGTGCCGGTCTGGGGCGTCTCGTAGATCGGAACCACGAGAGCCATCTTATGCTTCTTCGCCAGGCCGCGCATCAGCTCGATCGTCGGGCCGGGGATCGGCTCCGCGGTGTCGTACCAGCGAGTCTCCTGCTCGGCGCAGAAGTACGGGCCGTAGAAAATCTCTTGAAGGCACAGCACCTGCGTCTTCTTGCGCGCGGCCTCCTCGATCAAGGCCACGTTCTTGTCGATCATCCGCTTCTTGATCTGGGCCAGCGGGGTCTTATCCGGGGACCACGGGCAGCTCGTCTGGATCAGGCCGCAGCGCACGATGCGTGACATGTCGCCTCCTAGGCGGAAATCGGGCCCTGATTGACCTTGATGGTCCGCTGGTCCGGCGCGCCGCGGCGGTGGTCGTCATCGTCCAGCCAGCGTATCGTCATCGCGGAGACGACGACCAGCCACAGGATCAGCAGCGTCCAGTAGATCGGTATCGGCAAAAGAACGAACATCCCTTCGTTCACTTCCTCACCTCGTGGGAACGGTTGTAGACTTCCTTGTAGCCCTTCATGCCGTTCGCGACGTACTGCTCCCAGCTCAGGGGCTTGTGGCCGGTCGGGACGGGCTCCATCGTGATGCAGCCCTCGACCGGGCAGACCAAGGCGCAGAGGTTGCAGCCGACGCAGAGCTCCTCGATGACCTTCGGCAGGCGCGCCGTCTTGGGGTTCTTGGCGGCGGCCTTGCGGTCGAGGTCCACCGGGCGCACGATGCACTGATGCGAGGCGTCGTTGCAGGCGACGACGCAGAGGTCGCACTGGATGCAGCTTTCCGGGTGGATACGGGCGATCGTCTTGTGGTGCAGGTCGAGCTTTTTCCAGTCGACGACGTGCGGGGCCGCGCGCCCGACCACCTGGTCCAGGCGGCTGAAACCCTTCTCGCGCATCCAGTTCGTCAGCCCGTCGATCATGTCCTCGACGATCCTGAAGCCGTGGTGCATGACCGCGGTGCAGACCTGCACCGTCGACGCGCCGAGAAGCATGAACTCGGCCGCGTCCGACCAGGTCGAGACCCCGCCGATGCCCGAGAGCGGCAGGCCCCGGGTCTCCGGGTCGGTCGCGATCTGGCTCAGCATGTTCAGCGCGATCGGCTTCACCGCCGGGCCGCAATAGCCGCCGTGAGCGGCCTTGCCGGCGACCGCGAACTTCGGCGCCAGCGTGTCGAGGTCCACGCCCATGATCGAGTTGATCGTGTTGATCAGGCTGATCCCGTCCGCGCCCCCGCGCTTCGCGGCGCGCGCCGGGAAGCGGATGTCGGTGATGTTCGGGGTCAGCTTCACGAGCACCGGCGTGCGCGCGACCTCCTTCACGTAGCTCGCGACCTGCTCGACGTACTCGGGCACCTGGCCCACCGCCGAGCCCATGCCGCGCTCGGACATGCCGTGCGGGCAGCCGAAGTTCAGCTCCAGGCCGTCCGCGCCGCAATCCTCGACGCGCTTGACGATGTCGTGCCAGGACTTGCGCTCGCAGGGCACCATCAGCGAGGCGACCACCGCGTGCCTCGGGTAGCGTTTCTTGACCTCGGCCAGCTCGCGCAGGTTGTCGGCGAGCGGGCGGTCGGTGATCAGCTCGATGTTGTTGAAGCCGGCCATCCGCTGGCCGCCGATGTCGATCGCCCCGTAGCGCGAGGTCGTGTTGATGACCGCCGGGTCCTCGCCGAGCGTCTTCCAGACCGCTCCCCCCCATCCTTGGTCGAAGGCGCGCTTGATCTGGTCGCCCGAGTTCGTCGGCGGCGCCGACGCCAGCCAAAACGGATTGGGCGACTTGATCCCCGCGCAGCTCGCGGAGAGGTCGACCTGCGGGAGCTTCTTGAACTCCTTCTTTCCGTTCCTAGCCATGCCGTCCCTCGATCGTCGACGCCCAATACCTATGCTCGGGGGGCAGCGCCTGGCCCGGGAAAAGCGCCTCGTAGATTCCCAGCGCCGCGCGCTTGCCGTCCGCGGCGGCGTTGACCACCTCGCGCCCGCCGTTGATCGCGTCGCCGCCGGCGAACACCTTGGGGTTCGAGGTCCGCAGCGTCTTGACATCGACCTTGGCCCGGCCGTCCGCCTCGGCCGCGAGGCCGAGCTTCTTGAGAAGCCTGCCTTGCTTGGTCTGGCCGATCGCCTTGACGACGCGGTCGCAGGGGACCCGCAGCTCCTGGCCCTTGATCGCCTTAAGCTCGCCGCGGACCGTCTCGGTCCGCGCGAAGACGACGGCCTCGACGCGCCCCTTGCCCTCGATCCGGAGCGGGGCGGCGTTCCACAGGCACTCGACCTGGTCGTGCTTGACCAGGTCGAACTCGTAGTCGTAGCAGGGCTTCTCGTTCTCGCCGCGCCGGTAGGCCATCACGACGCGCGGGGTCCCGAGGCGCTTGGCCTGGGTCACGACGTCGACCGCGGTGTTGCCGGCCCCGATGCAGATCGTCGTCTTGCCGGGCGGGATGCGCTTGAAGTCCCCGCTCTTCACGTGCTCGATATAGGTCAGCGCGTCGAGCACGCCGGGGAGGTCCTCCCCGGCGAGGCCGAGGCGTCCGGTGGCGCCGAGCCCGACGCCCACGAAGACGGCGTCATGCCCGGCCAGGAGCTTGTCGAGGGAGAGGTCCGCGCCGACCTCGACGCCGTGCTCCAGCTCCACGCCGAGGTCGCGGATCAGGTCGACCTCCTCCATCGCGGCCTCGCGGTCGAGCTTGTATTGGGCGATGCCGTAGGTGTTCAGGCCGCCCGGGAGCGGCCGCTTCTCGAGCACTCGGACGCGGAAGCCGAGCCGCCGCAGGTAGAACGCGGCCGAGAGGCCGGCCGGGCCCGCGCCGATCACCGCGACTTTCTTGCCGTTGTCGGGGCCCGCGGCGAAGGGCTGAAGCCGCCGCGCGTGAAGATGGTCGGTCGCGACGCGCTGCAGGCGCGCGATCTCGATCGGCTTCTCGTGCCATTGGACGTAGACGCAGGCCCCCTCGCACAGCGCCTCGACCGGGCAGACGCGCGCGCAGCTATGGCCGAGCGGGTTCGCCTCGAGGATCGTCGTCGCCGAGCCGACGAGGTCGCGGCTGGAGATCTGCTTGATGAACCGGGGAACGTCGATGTGCGTGGGGCACGCCGTCGCGCAGGGCGCGTCGTAGCACATCAGGCAGCGGTCGGCCTCGATGCGAGCCTCCGCCGCGCGCATCGGAGGCTGTATCTCGGCCAGAACCCGCGCCGGCTCCGGGGTTGATGTCGGGCGTCGAGAAGGCATTGTTACGACGGCGACAAATTATATCAAAATGCGCTGACAAGAAGGACGCCGTGTTCTTTCCGCTTCGGGGGCAGGGGGGAGCCCCGATGGGCTCCCCCACTGGGGCTGGCCGTAGAGGGGGGTGCCTGGGCTGGATGACAGCGAGCCGTCGCGCGGAGCGCGAAAGGCGAGCGCCGACAGGGGGCGGGGCGATCAGCCCCGAGCAGCCCGCCGAAGGCGGGCGCGCAGGGCGCCGCTAAAGAAGCAGGCGGCCCGCGCTGGAAACGCGGGCCGCCCAGGGGAGGAGCTCGAAACCCTAGCGCTGCTTTCCGGCTCCCTAAGATAAGTATAGCCGCGCCAAGTAAAGCGCGGATGAAGCGCGCGCAAGCCGAACGTAAGAACGGCGAGCTTGCGTGTTACATAAAGTCAGCGACCCACCCGCTCGTGGGGTGGGTCGCATCCGGGGGGGAGCCCGATGCTTATAGGGTACCCATGGATGGTAAGGCGGAGATGAACCGACGGGAAGTTCGGGGTAAAGGACGGGGTCATCCGGCGACGGCCAGCACGCCGCCGAAGGCCTTCTCGAGCCCTTCGCGGTCGGGGGCGCGTCCGGTCCAGAGACGGAAGCTGTGATAGGCGTGCCAGAACATCAGCCGCGTCCCGGTGAAGGCCTTCGCGCCGGCGCGCTTGGCGCTCAGCGCGAGGGGCGTGGCGCGCGCGATGGTCGCGTCGACGACCGTCAACGCCGAGTGCAGGTCGCGCTCGTAGACGAGCGGTCCCTTCGGCCCGTCCAGGTTGGCGGGAGTCGCGTTGATCAGGATGTCCGAGTCCTTCAGCGCGACGCCGAGCTCCCGGGCCTCGAACGGCAAAGCGGCCACCTTGCCGTCCGGGAAAAGACGCTTCAAGCGCGAGACCAAGGCCTCGGCGCGCGCGGGCGTCCGGTTCGCGATCCGCACCTCGGCGCCGTCCTCGAGCAGGCCGACCGCGAAGGAGCGCGCGGTGCCACCGGCGCCGAAGAGCAGGGCTTTTTTCCCCTTCAGGGCCAGTCCCGCGTCGTCGGTCAGCACGGATTGGCCCGAGGCGAGATCGGCGTTGTGGCCGACGAGCTTCCCCCCTTGCAGGCCGATGTGATCGACCGAGCCGACCATTTGGGCGGTGGGGCCGACCTCGTCCAGAAGCGCCAGCACGGCTTCCTTGTGGGGCATGCCGATCGAGGCCCCGACGAAGGACAGCGAGCGCATCGCCTCCAGGGCCTCGGAGAGGGCGGCGGGCGCCACGTCGAACGGCACGGAGGCCAGGTCGAGCCGCATGCCCTCGAAGGCGGCGTTCAGCGCGTCGGAAAGCACGGTTTGCGTCAGCGGGGAGCCGAAAAAGCCGACCACGCGCACGGAGCCGTGAAGGGACATGCCACCTCCTGACACGCGGAGGATAACAGAGGCCCGACGTTAAATCAAGATCGGGTCCGGACGACCTCGACGGCGGGGCGCGAGCCGTAGCCCTTGAGCCGCATCGCGAGGAGGGTCAGCTCGAACAGGGCGTAGGCGGGGACGGCGATGATCACCTGGTCGACGACCGAACCGGCGGAGACGAAGGTGGCGGCGATCAGCAGGCCCAGGAAGACGTGCCTCCGGTAGCCGTTGAAGGTGGCGGGAGTGACGACGCCCAGACCCCCCAGCACGAACAGGATCACCGGGAACTGAAAGAACAGCCCCAGGCCGATCGAGACCCAGCCCACGAAGCTGAGGTAGGCGTTCAAGGTCAGGAACGGGACGATCCTCTCGGTCGCGAACGACAGCAGGAAGCGCATCGCGGTCGGGCAGACGACGCCGAGGCCCAGCGCGATGCCGCCGAGGAACAGCGAGTAGGACACGGGCAGAAGCTCCCAGAAGAGGCGCCTTTCCTTCGGCTTGAGCGCGACCGAAAGGAAGCGCCAGGCCTGGTAAAGCCACCACGGGAAGACGAACAGCGACGCCAGGAGGAACGAGACCTTGAAGTACGCGAAAAACGGCTCGGCCGGCGAGGTGAAAACCAGCTTCTCGACCGGGGGCCTTATCAGCCACTGCAGGACCGGTCCGGCGTAGGCGAAGCAGGCCGCGGCGGCGGCGAGCCAGGCGACGATCGCGGAGAGAAGGCAGCGGCGCAGCTCCCCGAGGTGGTCGAACAGGGGGCGCGGGACGTCGTTCACCGGGAAGTCAGGTCAGGCGACGGGCGTCTTGTCCTTATGGTTCTCGGCGGCGGGGAGGGAGGGCTTCGTCTCCTCCTCCATGCCTTCCTTCAGTCCGTCCTTGAACGCCTTCACGGACTTGCCGAGCGAGCGCGCGACGTCGGGCAGGCGGTTCGGCCCGAAGAAAAGCAACGCCACGACGCCGATCAGGATCAACTCCGGCCAAGAAATATCGAACATACGCCACCTCCGTCGGAAAATTCCCGACGCCGCATTATACCATTTACGGCTTCGGGGACGCCGTTTTCTTCTTGCGGCGGGGCCGGGGCGCGGGGGAGGCTTTGTCGAACGCCTGCACCGACGCGACGATCCTCTCGAAAACGTCCAGCCCCCCCTCGCGCGCCGTATGCGGCGTATACTCGTAGTGCACCGCGACGTAATGCGCCGGGGCGCGCAGCACGAAGCACTCCCCGAAAGGCTGCAAGGTCCCGTCCGATTCCCGGTGGGCCAATGTCCACCGCCGCACGGGGAAGCCGGCTTGGCGGCCCTGGGTGGGCGTCCCGACGATCAAGGCCGTGCCCTCGTCGCCGCCCGACGGCAAGATGGTCGCCTCACGCGTCCGATTGATGATGAGATGCCCGCCCTCGCCCGTGGACTCGCGGTTGAGTATCGCGTCCCAGTTGGCGTCGGGGTCGAAGTCCTCGACGTGCACCATGTAGGCGTACTCGAGCTTGCGTCCGCCCTCGTCTTTTTCGCTGAAGCGGTATTTCCCCCGGGTCCCGACGAAGCTGGCTCGCTTCCCGCTCGGCCACGCGACACGCAGGCTGGTGCCCTCGAGGCGGATCGTATGCCACGAGGAGGGGCCGGCGGCTTGAAGAGGGAGCGTCGCAAGCAGGAAGAGCAAGGCCGACGCGGGAGCGCGCATGCGGAGGAAGTGTACCAGACGGCCTCTTGAAATTCAACGTCGAGGGGGCCATACTACGGGGGTGACTCCGCCGGAAGGGGCCGGAACCGCGCCGTTGTGGGCGCCAGAATGGTTCCCGCCGCGCCTGCTCGCCGCGTTGGGGTTGGCGGGTCTGATCGCCCTGCCCGTCGAGCTGGGGTCGGAGAGCCTGACGCTGCAGTCCTATTACCCGTCCCCTCTGGGAATCTATACCAACCTGACGACGACGGACGCCGCGACCTTGGCGCGCGACGCCGGGGGTGTCACCGTCGGCGGTCCGACCCACCCGGCGGCGCTGACCGTGTCGGGGGTGACGACGTTCGGCTCGATGAGCGCCGATCCGGCGGGGACCAACGGCTCGTTTTACTACAACGCGGCCCGGAACGTTTTCCGGGCCTTCGCGAACGGGGCTTGGTCGGATATGTCCTTGAACGGCGACCTTACGGTGACGCCCCTGACGACGCCCGCGACCAGGATGTACGCGGGCACGGTCTACCAGAACGCCAGCGGCAAGCGGCGGGCCATCGTGCTTTACAATCTCGGGGCGCCCAACCCCGGCTCGAGCTGCTTCTTCCGCGCGATGATCGGGCCCGCCAACCCGCCCACGTTGGTCGTCGGCGGCGTGACCGAGGCCTCGGGCGGCAATATCACGATTTTCGCGCCCCCGGGTTGGTACTACGAGATCGTGCTGACCAATTTCCCGTGCAACGCCAACTATTACGAGACGTACTACGATTTTTGAGGCTTACGGCAGGAAGCGGGTCGAGAGGCGGACGGACTCGATGAAGGGGTGCGGGAAGATGCCGATCACGAAGATCGCGATCGAGGTCAGCGCCAAGGTGCCGCCGAGGAAGGCCTCGACGGGGACCGGGGCCGTGTTGCGCGGCGAGACGAAGAACATGCGGTAGGTGATCCGCATGTAGTACGCGACGCTGACGACCGAGTTCAGGACGCCGACGATCGCCAGCGGCATGAAGCCCCCGCGCACGGCGGCGGCGAAGATGTAAAACTTGCCGATGAAGCCCGCCAGCGGCGGGATGCCCGCCAAGGAAAGCATGAAGAAGGCCATCAGCAGGCTCAATCCGAGGTTGCGCTGCGCGAGGCCGTCGAAGGCCTCCAGCTCGTAGGAGCGCTCGCTGTTCGCGACGATGATAGCGACCGCGAAGGCGCCGATGTTCATCGCCACGTAGGCCAAGGAGTACATCAGCACCCCCTCCTGGCCCATCGGGTCGGCGACCACGAGGCCGATCAGCATGTAGCCGGCCTGCGCGATCGAGGAGTAGGCCAGAAGGCGCTTCACGTTCCCCTGGAACAGCGCGGTCAGGTTGCCGATCGTCATCGTCAGCGCGGCCAGCAAGGACAAGAGCAAGGTCAGGTCGACGCGCGAGCGCGGCACGAGCACCGTGAACACGCGCAGCAGGGCCGCCATCGTCGCGATCTTCGGGGCGACCGAGAGGTAGGCCGTGACGGGAGTCGGGGCGCCCTCGTAGGCGTCCGGCACCCAGAAATGGAACGGCGCCATCGAGACCTTGAAGCCGAGCCCGATCAAGATCAGCAGCAGCGAGAGGACGTACATCGGCCCGGAGCCGGAGGCCGTCAGCAGGTTGGTCGTGCCGGTCGCGCCGTAGAACAGCGAGATGCCGTAAACCGTCAGCGCCGACGAGAACGCGCCGATCAGGAAGTACTTGATCGCGCCCTCGCTGGACTTGACGTTGCTCCGCTCGAAGCCCGCGAGGATGAACGAGGAGATCGAGACGAGCTCCAGCGACAAGAAGAGCATAAGCAGGTCGACCGAGGAGCTCAGCAGCATCATGCCGGTCGTCGACCACAGCACCAGCGCGACGAAGGAGCCGTGGTGCGAGGACGGCAGGCCCTTGTAATCATAGGACATCAGCAGGGCCAGCAAGGTCGCGATCAGGATCAGGACCTTGAAGAACAGACCGGCCGGATCCAGCACCCACAGCGGAGCGGCCCCGAGCATCTCCGGGGTCGTGAACATCTCTCGGCTGGAGAACATCCCCACCATCGCCAGCACGACGCCGGTCGAGAGGACGGCCGCGTGATAGAGCGCCCGCGAGTGCCGCCGGTCCAGCGTAAGGTCGAGGACCAGCAAGGCCAAGGCGAGGGCGGCCAAGGCCGCCTCCGGCAGCAGCAGGAAAAGCGAGGCGCTCATGGAGGTCACCGGCTGAACATCCCGGCCAGATGGGTCATCGTCTGGTTCGTCAGATCGAGGCCCAGCCGCGGATAGACGCCGAGCACGATCATCAGGACCACCAGCGGCATCACCGCGCACAGCTCCCGCGCGTTGATGTCGGGCAAGGTCGCCCACTTCTGGTTCAGGGGGCCGAGGAACACCTTCTCGATCATCCGCAGGAAGAAAGCCGCGGTGACCAGGATGCCGATCACCGAGACGGCGATGAAGGCCTTCCAGGCCGCGAACGCGCCCAGGAAGCAGAGGAACTCGGAGATGAAGCCGGCCAGGCCCGGCAGGCCCAGCGAGGCCATCGCGGCGAGCGTCATCAGCCCGGTGTAGACCGGCATGCGGACGCCGAGCCCGCCGAAGGCCTCGATGTCGCGGGTGTGCGCCCGGTCGTAGATCACGCCGACCAGAAGGAACAGGGCGCCCGTGATGACGCCGTGGTTGACCATCTGCAGCACCGCCCCGTTGAAGCCCGTCGGCGAGAGCGCGACGACGCCCAGCAGGCAGTAGCCCATGTGGTTGATCGAGGAGTACGCGATCATGCGCTTCAAGTCCTTCTGCGCCATCGCGAGCAAGGCCCCGTAGACGATGTTGATGGTCGCGATGACGATCAGGTACGGCATGAACCACTGCGTCGCCTCCGGCAGGATCGGAAACGAGATGCGCAGCAGGCCGTAGACGCCCATCTTAAGCAGCACGCCGGCCAGGATCACCGAGACCGCGGTCGGGGCCTCGACGTGGGCCAGCGGCAGCCAGGTGTGGAACGGGAAGGCCGGGACCTTGATCGCGAAGCCGAGGTAGAGGGCCAGGAAGACCAGTATCTGGAACGGCCTCGTCCAATGCGCGCTCTGCCCGATCAGGTTCAGCATGTCGAAGGTGTTCGGGGCCGAGTGGAAGTAGATCGCCAGGATGCCCAGCAGCATGAACACCGAGCCGAACAAGGTGTACAGGAAGAACTTGATCGCCGCGTACTCCTTGCGCGGCCCGCCCCAGATGCCGATCAGGAAGTACATCGGCACCAAGGTCAGCTCCCAGAACACGTAGAACAGGAAGACGTCCAGCGCCTCGAAGACGCCGAGCATGCCGACCTCGAGGATCAGGAACCAGAAGAAGTACTCCTTCACGCGGTTCTCGATGCCCATCGAGGCGATCAGGCCGAGGAAGCACAACAAGGTCGTCAGCGCGATCATCGGGAACGACAGCCCGTCGACGCCGAGGAAGTACTGCACGCCGAAGGAGGGGATCCAGGGTGCGCGCTCGACGAACTGCATCGCGTGCGTCGAGCGGTCGAAGATCGCGAAAAGGTAGACGGACAGGACGAACGCCAGACCCGACGCGGTCAACCCGATCGCGTGGATCAGGCCGGTCCTCTCCTTGGGCGCGCAAAGTATCGCGAGCGCCCCCAGAAGCGGCAGTAGCATCAACCAAGTCAAAGCCATCGCGGAACCTCCAAAGCACTTCTCCCCTCACCCTCTCCCTCTCCCGTTGGGAGAGGGCACTCGATAGGAGCTCCCTCGCCCGCTTGCGGGAGAGGGCCGGGGTGAGGGCCCTCGTTTTACGGCAACACCACCAACTGCCCGCCGACGTGCTTCGGATGCAGCTGGCAGTACATCCTGAAAATCCCTTCCTTGTCCGCCGTGAACTCCACGGTCTCCGGCTTGCCCCGGGTCACGACCGCCTTCACGCCGAAGTCGTCGATCGCGAAGCCGTGCTGGTTCGGCTCCGACTTGATGTTGTTGATGATCGTGAGCCGCACGCGCTGGCCCTTTTTAGCGATGATCGGCGAGGGCAGCCACATCTTGGTCCCCTCGTACTCCATGCCGACGATCGTGGCCTCGACGTCGGGCTTCGCGGCCGCCGTCTTCTCGGGGATGTCCGTCTTGGTCTTGTCCTGGGCCTGGGCGCGCGGGAACGCGAGCAACCCGCCGCAGACGAACGCCGCCAAAAGCGCCTTCTTCATGGAATCCCCCTTTACACCAAGACCAGCATCGCGAACAGGCCGGCCGTCAAGGCGATGTACAGCAGATAGTTCTGCACGAAGCCCGTCTGGGCGGCTCGGAAGCCCCGCCCCAAGGTCTCGGCGAGCGCGCCGGTCCCGTCCACCGCGCCGTCGACGAAGGTCCGGTCGAACCAGTCGTCGATCGCGGCCAGGCCGCGCGTCAGCCAAGCCCAGCCGTCCACGAAAATCTTGTCGACCACGTTGAGGTCGAACCACAGCAGCGCGCGCGACAGGGCGTCCGAGAGGTCGATCAGCTTCAGGTAGGCGATGTCGAAGCCGTAGCGCGCCTCGAGCACGGCGAACGGCACGCTCAGCGCGCGCTTGATCGAGGCGGCGGTCTCGAGGTTTCGCGCGTACAGCCAGTACGCCGCGCCCATCGCGAACGCGATCAGGACGTGGGTCTGGGCGAACATCCCCCAGTCGAACGGATGGCCGCCCTCGGCGGCGCCTTCCAGATGCACGATCTTCTCGAAGAAGCCCCCGGCCGAAAGAGCGGCGCCGGAGAACAAAGCAAACACCGACAGCACGACCAGCGGCCCGACCATCACCCACGGCGACTCGTGCGCGTGGGCGAACTTGTGGTGGTCGCGCGGCTCGCCCAGGAAGGCCAGGCAGAACATGCGCGTCATGTAGAAGACGGTCATGCCCGCGGTCAGCAGGGCGACCCCGAACATCACGGGGCTGTGCTCGCGCACGGCCTCGAGGATCATGTCCTTGGAGAAGAAGCCCGAGGTCCCGGCGACGCCTGAGATCGCGAGCGTGGCGGTGCCCATCGTCACGAACGTGAACGGCATCTTGCGCGACAGGCCCCCCATCTCGCGCAGATCGTTGGTGTGCACCGCGTGGATTACCGAGCCGGCGCCGAGGAAGAGCAGGGCCTTGAAGAAGGCGTGCGTCGTCAGGTGGAACACGCCGGCCGTGTAGCCGCCGACGCCGAGGGCCAGCATCATGTAGCCGAGCTGGGAGATCGTCGAGAAGGCCAGCACCCGCTTGATGTCGTAGGCGACGAAGGCCATCGTGGCCGCGAGGAAGGCGGTCGCGAGGCCGGTCCAGGCCACGACGTGCATCGCCTCCGGCGAGAGCGCGAACAGGAAGAACACCCGGGCGACCAGGTAGACGCCCGCGGCGACCATCGTCGCCGCGTGGATCAGGGCCGAGACCGGGGTCGGGCCCTCCATGGCGTCCGGCAGCCAGACGAACAACGGAAGCTGTCCGGACTTGCCGCAGGCGCCGATGAAAAGCAGGACGGAAATCGTTCCCGCGGCCGCGGCGTTCAGGTAGCCGGAGGCCACGTAGGTCTTGAGCTGGGAGATCGTCAAGGTGCCGGCGGTGTGGAACAGGAGCAGCAGGCCCAGGAACAGCCCCAGGTCGCCGAGCTTGGTCGTGATGAAGGCCTTCTTGCCGGCGTAGGCGGCCTCGGGCTTCTCGAACCAGAAGGATATCAGCAGGTACGAGCAGACGCCGACCAGCTCCCAGGCCATGAAGAACAACAGCAGGTTGTTCGAGATCGTCATCGCGAGCATCGACGCCGTGAACATCGAGAGGTAGGCGTAGAAGCGCTTGAAGCGCGGGTCGTCGTGCATGTAGCCCAGCGAGTAGATCTGGACCAGCATGCTGACCATGGTCACGACGAACAGCATCGTGATCGTCAGGCCGTCCACGTAGACGCCCATCGGCATCTCGTAGACGCCGAAGCGGAACCAGTTGAAGCTCGCCTCGTACGGCAGCGGCAGGCTCGTCGCCGAGACCAGCATGGCGGCGGACATCAGCCACCCGATGGCGACCGCCGCGATGCCGAGGAACGCGCCCTTCATCGGGAGCCAGCGGCCGAGGAAGAAAATGACGACGGCCGCCGTGAACGCCATCAGAGGGATAGTCCAGACGAGCTCAAGCATGTTCAAGGGTGCCTAGCCTTTCAGGATGTCGTAGTTCTCGACGTAGACGGTGCTGAGCGTCCGATAGATCGCGAGCACCAGCGCCAGGCCGACGACGATCTCGGCGGCCGCGACGGTGATGATGAAGATGGTCACCGCCTGGCCGAGCACCGCGCCGGGATGCAGGAAGCGGTTGAAGGCGACCAGGTTGAGGTTGGCCGCGTTGAACATCAGCTCGACCGACATCAGGATGCCGATGACGTTGCGGCGCGTCAGCGCGCCGAATAGGCCGATGCAGAACAGGGCCGCGGAGACGCAGAGATAGGCGTTGAGCGGCAGAGCGGGGCTCATGGCTCCTCCGGCCGCGAGAACAGGATCGCGCCGATCAGCGCGGCCAGCAGGATCAGCGAGACAAGCTCGAACGGCACCGCGAGGTCGCCGATCAGGATGTTCCCCAGGCTGAGCGTGGTCGGATGGGCGGGCGCCGTCGCCCCCATCCCGAACGGGCGGTACAGCGTCGTCAGGCCCCAGCCCAGAACCGCGAAGATCAACGCGCCCGCGAGCCATTGCTCGTTCGTCTGCCGCAGCACGAAATCGGAGGCGCGCCCCGCGAGCAGCACGACGAACAGGATCAGGACCGCGATGCCCGAGACGTAGATCAGTATCTGGGCCGCGAACAGGAAGTCGGCGCCCAAGGTCGCGAACAGGCCGGCGACGCCGGCCAGGCTCAGGCCCAGCGCGAGGGCCGAGTGCAGGACGTTGCGCAACAGCACGACGGCCAAGGCCGCGCCCAGGACGAGGGCCGCGAGGCTGACGAAGATGAAGGTTTCCATGGATGTCTCAGCGCCGGGCCTGCACCGTCTGGATCGAGACCTGGCCGGTCGGCTGGCGCCACTGGCGGGTCTTGGGGTCGTACCAGACGCCCACGGGGTCGTCGGTCTTGGCCCCCTCCTCCACCGGGATCGCCTTGGCCTTCTGGACCAGCTCCGACTCCTGTACGCCCTCTTTCTTGAACCAGGAGCGGACCATCTCCGGCCGGTTCGAGAAGGTGAGCTCGTAGTCCAGCGAGTGCCAGACGCTCTTGGGCTTGGTCGGGCAGGCCTCCTCGCAGAGGCGGCAGAAGTTGCACTTGCCGAAGTCGATCGTGTACCAGGCGACCTTCGCGATGGTCTTGCCGGTCTCGTTCTTGGCGTTCTCCAGCGTGATGCAGTCCGACGGGCAGGCCTTCACGCAGAGGTTGCAGGAGATGCAGGTGACCGCGTCGAAAAGCAAGGCGCCGCGGAAGCGCTCGTACGGAACCAGCTTCTCGGTCGGGTACTGGACGGTCACGTTCGGCTTCCACATGTAGCGGAAGGTGATCGCGAGCCCCTTGCAGATGGCTTTAAAATCCGACGCGACGCGCCCGAAATAGGCGATCATGGGAGCCCCAGGACCGGCTTGACGTGCGGCAAGGCCCACATCAGCAGGCCCGCCGCGGCGATGTTCGCGAAGCTCCACGGCAGCAGGAACTTCCAGTTGAAGTCCATCAGCCGGTCGACGCGGAAACGCGGGAAGGTCCAGCGGAACCACAGGAAGCAGAACTGCAGCGCCAGCACCTTGCCGAGGAACCAGATCCAGGTCGGGATGAAGCTCAAGAACGGAAGCGGCGCCGCTCCCCCTCCCAGGAAGAAGGTCGCGGCCAGGAAGCACGCCAGCAACACGTAAGCGTACTCGGCCAGGAAGAACAGCGACCACTTCATGCCGGCGAACTCGGTATGGAAACCGGCGACAAGCTCGGACTCGGCCTCGGGAATGTCGAACGGCACGCGGTTCGTCTCGGCGACCGAGGCGGTCAGGAAGATCAGGAAGGCCACCTGGCCGACCACGGGATAGAAGATGAACCACTTGGGGAAGAAGCCCCATAGGTAGTTCGACTGCGCCGCGGCGATGCCCGACAGCGAGAGCGTGCCGAAGAACATGAGCACCGGCACGATCGAGAAGGTGCGCGGCAGCTCGTAGCTGACGAGCTGGGCCGCCGAGCGCAGGCCGCCGAGCAGAGAGTACTTGTTGCCGCTGGCCCAGCCGGCCATGATGATCCCGATCACCGAGATGCCGGCGATCGCGAACACGTACAGCGTGCCGATGTCGAGGTCGGCCGCCGCGAGCTCCTTGCCGAAGGTGACCGGGGCGAAGGCGATGATGCAGGGAATGACCACCGCGGCCGGACAGAGCCGGTGGATGATCCCGTCCGCGGCGTCCGGCGTCACGTCCTCCTTAAGAAGGAGCTTGATGCCGTCCGCGAGCGTCTGCAGCCAGCCGTGGAAGCCGCCGACGTACATCGGGCCCAGGCGGTTCTGGATGTGCGCCGATATCTTGCGCTCCCACCAGATCGCCCACAGGCCGTTGATCAAAACGACGTGCAGGACGATCAGCACCTTGATCAAGGTCCAGACGCCGGCCAGGGCGTCCGCGTTCGTGATGAGGCTGGCGAGAAGGCCGTAAAGCTTGTTCCCCCACGGCGCCAGCTCGCCGACCGCGGCCCCGGTGGCCGCGATGCCGAGAATGATCCCGGCCAGCATCATCGCCGCGGCCCGATAGGTCGGCTGGGACCAGGGGTCCTTCCAGCGCTCGGTCGGCCAATGCCGCGTATCCTTCAGCAGGCGGCCGGCGCTTTCGTTGAAAACGGGAGTCGGAAGCTCGACCTTCGGCTTCGGCGCCGGCTTGGGCGCGGCGGCAGGGGCGGGCGCCGTCGCGACGCCGCCC
>CAZMIB010000059.1:0-17162 GCA_964566245.1 uncultured Elusimicrobia bacterium
CGCCCGCGCTGCGCGTCGTCTCCGTCGAGCGCAGCGTCTGGGCCCGGCGGCTCACGGTGCGCCTCGCGCCGCGCGTGCCGCTGGCCAGGCTCGCCGATGGGCGGGTGCTCGGCAAGGAAGGGGGGCTTTTCAAGCCCGCGGCCGAGCCGGGCGGGCTGCCGCTGCTCGAGTCGGCGACGGCGGACGCGACGGGGCTGGCCGACGTGCTGGCGGCGCTCGAGAAGCGCGGCCTGCCGAAGGCGGAGCGGCTTTCGAGGATCGGGGACGGCTGGCGGCTGACTTTGGCCGACGGCACGGTCATCGAGTGGGGCGGTGGGGCGCGCGCCGACGCGAAGGCCGAGCGTTTGGCGGAGGTGCTGCCCGACGCGCGCAAGCGTTTTCCGAAGGGCGTCACGGCGGATTTGAGGTACTTCGAGGACGGGAAGGTTCTGGTCCGTCCCGCGGCGAGGGGGAGCGGTTCGAGCCATGGCTAAATCTGAAGTCGTCTGCGGGCTGGACCTCGGCAGCGGGCGCGTGAGCTGCGTGATCGCCCGGCCCGAGGCCGAGGGGCAGGCGCTCGCGGCCGTCGGCGGGGCCTCGGTTCCCTGCCGGGGGCTCAACGGCGGCGTGGTCGTGAACATCGCCGAGACGGCGCGCGCGATCAAGCGCGCGGTCGAGGAGGCCGAGGGGCAGGCGAAGGAGACGGTGCGCGGGGTGTACCTCGGCGCGCGCGGGGCGCACCTGCAGTCGTTCAACAACCGCGGCGCGTACAACATCGCGCGGACCGACAAGGAGATCACCGCCGAGGACGTGCAGGCCGTGATCGAGAACGCGAAGGCGATCCCGATCTCGAGCGACCGCGAGATACTGCACGTGATCCCGCAGGGCTACTCGCTGGACCGCCAGCGCGGCGTCCCGAACCCGGTGGGCATGGAGGGTTCGCTGCTCGAGGTCGAGGTCCACGTCGTGACCGCGTCGAGCTCGCACCTGAACAACCTTTTCAAGGCCGTGAACCAGGCCGGCTTCGAGGTCATCGAGCCGGTCTACGGCCTGCTCGCGATCGGCGAGCTGATCGTCACCGCGGAGGAGAAGGAGCTCGGCTGCCTCGTGCTCGACCTCGGCGGGCATACCATCTCGATCGGCATCTACTCCGAGGGCTCGCTGCGCTACTCGAAGGAGCTTCCGATCGGCACCGACATCATCACGCGCGACATCGCGCTGGGCCTGCGGACGTCGATCGCGACCGCGCAGACGATCAAGGAGAAGCACGGGGTCGCGTTGTCCTCGCTGCTCAACGGCGACGACGAGGTGGCCTTCGTCGGGATGGACGGGCGCACGCCGCAGCGCGTGAAGACCCGCACCTTGATCGAGATCGTCCAGCCGCGCGTCGAGGAGCTGATCTCGAAGATCGGCGAGGAAGTCCAGAACTCGAACTACGCGGACCTCATCGCGCCGACCGGGGCCATCGTGACCGGCGGCGGCGCGCTGCTGAAGGGCATGCCCGAGGCGACGTCGGAGGTGCTGAACCTCCCGGTGCGCATCGGCCTGCCGCACCGCGACACGCTGACGGTTCCCGACGCGCTGGCGACTTTGCCGTTCACGACCGCCCTGGCCCTGGTCGCGCACTCGTCCGAGGGCGCGCCGATCGCGCGCGGCTGGAACAAGAAGACGCCGCGCGCCGTGCGCAAGATCTGGAGCCTGTTCGAGGACGTTTTTTAATCCACCGTGACCATGGTACGCATCAAGTGCACCGAGGACTTTAAGGAGCAGCCGGCCCTCATCAAGGTGATGGGGATCGGCGGAGCCGGCGGCAACGCGATCAACCGGATGGTCGAGGCCGGCGTGCGGGGCGTGGAGCTGATCGCCGCGAACACCGACGCCCAGGACCTGCGCCGCAACCGCGCCGCGCTCAGGATACAGCTCGGCGAGGTGACGACCCGGGGCCTCGGGGCCGGCGGCAACCCGGCGAAGGGCAAGCAGGCGGCCCTCGAGTCCAAGGAGCACATCCGCGAGGTGCTCTCCGGGGCGGACATGGTCTTCATCACCGCCGGCATGGGCGGGGGAACCGGGACCGGCGGCGCGCCGATCGTCGCGCAGATGGCGAAGGAGCAGGGCGCGCTGACCGTCGGCGTCGTGAGCCGTCCGTTCCAGTTCGAGGGCCGAATCCGGGCCAACCAGGCCGAGGCCGGGATCAAGGAGCTGCGCGGCTTCGTCGACACCTTGCTGATCATCCCGAACGACAGGCTGTTCTCGGTGATCGACGAGAAGACCACGAGCCACGAGGCTTTCCGCCGCGCGGACGACGTGCTGCGGCAGGCCATCCAGTCGATCTCGGACCTGATCACGACCTCCGGCGACATCAACGTCGACTTCGCGGACATCAAGGCGATCATGTCCAACGCCGGCGAGGCCTTGATGGGCATCGGCGAGGCCGCGGGCCCGAACCGCGCGCTCGAGGCCGCGAAGCTCGCGGTCAGGAGCCCGCTGCTCGAGAACGTCGTGATGGACGGCGCGCGGCGCGTGATCGTGAACATCACCGGCAACAAGAACAACATGACGCTCGCCGAGATCAAGGCGGCGATGGAGTTCATCCATCACGCGGCCAGCTCCGAGGCGAACGTCAAGCACGGCCAGTCCTACGATGAAAAAATGGACGACCGCGTGAGGGTGACCGTGATCGCGACCGGCTTCCCGCCGCGCAAGGCGCGGACCCCCTCCGAGGTCGTGGTGAAGCCGAAGTCGGCGTGGGGACGGGCCGAGGGCCCGCCCCAGGACGAGCCCGAGGCGCGGCCCCCGGCGGGGGCCTTCACGCCCGAGGAGTGGCTGCGGCCGGCGTTCCTGAGGCTCAAGCCGAAAAAACTGAAGTAACCCGGCGAGGCGAGAGAGGACGATGGATTTATTGGGATTGGCGAGGTTGATGGTCGAGAAGCACGGCTCGGACCTGCACGTCCGCTCGAACGGGCCCACCTATATCCGCGTGCACGGCGAGCTCGGCCCGCTGGACGGGGTCACCTTCACCTCCCAGGAGGTCGAGGCGATGGCCCTCGGCGCTATGCCGCCGCGAGCCAAGCGCATCTTCGACGAGAAGCAGGAGTCCGACTACTCGTTCAACGTCGAGGGCGTCGGGCGCTTCCGAGTGAACGCCTACCGCCAGCGGACGTTGATGACGATGGCGATACGCTTCATCTCCCCGATCATCCCCAGCATCGAGGACCTGCGCCTGCCGATCGACGTGACGCGCAAGATCTGCGAGAACGCGCGCGGGATGGTGCTCGTGACGGGCGTCACCGGCTCCGGCAAGTCGTCGACCTTGGCCTCGATGATCGGCTACATCAACGCGACCCGGGCCGACCACATCGTGACGATCGAGGACCCGATCGAGTTCGTGCACAAGGACGTGAAGTCGCTGATCTCGCAGCGCGAGCTCGGGACCGACACGATGACCTTCGTCGACGCGCTGCGCTCGGCCATGCGCCAGGACCCGGACGTGATCCTGATGGGCGAGATGCGCGACCTCGAGACGGTCGCGGCCGCGATGACCGCCGCGCAGACCGGGCACCTCGTGTTCGGGACGCTGCACACGATCGACGCGCAGCAGACGATCACTCGCATCGTCGACCTCTATCCGCCGCACCAGCAGATCCAGGCTCGCCTGCAGCTCGCGGACACCTTGAAGGCGGTCGTCAGCCAGCGGCTCTTGCCGTCGACGAAGGGCGGCCGCGTGCCGGCGGTGGAGATTCTCGTCGTGACCGCTCACGTGCGCAAGCTGATCGAGGACAACAAGATCGGCGACATCAGCGACGCGATCAAGAAGGGCGGCTTCTACGGGATGCAGACGTTCAACCAGGCCCTGGTCAAGCTGTTCCAGCAGGGGCTGGCGGCGGAGGAGGATGTGCTGGCGAACGCGACGAACCCGGACGACGTGAAGATGGCGATGCGCGGCATCGAGGCGGAGGGAGGAGCGAAGCTGTAAGGAAGCGGGCCGGACCTGCCTGTTTTCCGACGACGTCCTGAAGGCAAACCGAGAAGCTAGAGAGGATACGATCATGTTCGCCGAGGGTTACATTGGCATCGCGGGGACGATCGGCGTCGGCAAGTCGACGCTGACGCTCGATCTCGCGAAGGCGCTGAATTTCGAGCCGATTCTGGAGGAAGTCGACGGGAACCCGTACCTGGAGCTCTTCTACGACGATATGAAGGGCTTCGGGACGATGATGCAGGTCTGGCTGCTGAACCACCGCTTCCGCCAGCACCGCGAGTTCGTCGCGCGGATCAGCCTGGGACGTATACGCGGCGTGGTCCAGGACCGGACGATCTGGGAGGACACGATCTTCGCGCGGATGCTCAACGAGCACCCGGACAAGATCATCTCCGACCTCGACTACAACACCTACCTCGACCTGTTCGACAACATGGTGCTGCGCGAGCTCGTCTTCCCGCAGCTGATGATCTACCTGGATTGCCGCCCCGAGACCGCGATCGAGCGCATCAAGCAGCGCGGCCGCGAGATGGAAAAGACGATCACGCTCGACTACCTGCGCTTCCTTCAGCGCAACTACGAGCAGTTCCTCGCCGAGATGGAGGCCGCCGGAGTGCGCATCCTGCGGCTGAACTGGGAGAAGTTCCCGCCGATCTCCGAGGTCGCGCGCCTGGTTCACGAGTACAGCCTGAAGCCGGCGAGCTTCACGAAGTGGGTGCGCCCGCTCCGCGACGCGAAGGACCAGCAGCGCATGGACGCGGAACGGCGCGTGAGGGAAATCAAGGAGGCGGCCGTTTCCCGATGACGTCCCAAGTCGCGTCGTGGAGCGTCGAGAGCGGCCTCGTCGTCGAGGAGCGGCTCAAGGCGCTCGGTTTCGCGCACGGCGTGACGACGCGCGCGCTCGGCAACATGCGCGCGCCCGAGACCCGAGACGGCGCGGCGGCCCTGGCCGGCGTGCCGCCGGGAGCGATCAAGTTCCTGAAGCAGGTCCACGGGCGCGCGGTCTGGCGCTGGCCCGCCCCCGCCGAGAGCCTCGGCGAGGGCGACGGCTGGGTCGCCGACAGGCCGGAGGCCGGGCTCGGCGTCTTCGCGGCGGACTGCTTGCCGCTTTTCATGTGGGGCCCGGAAGGCAAGGCGTACGGCCTGGCGCACGTCGGCTGGCGCGGCGCCGCCGCCGGCATGCCGACGGCCTTGGCCGAGGCCTTCGTCGCCGCCGGCGTCGACGCGGCGGATCTTTCGGCGGGGCTGGGGCCCTCGATACGCGGCTGCTGCTACCGCGTCGGCCCCGAGTTGGGCGCGCGTTTCCGCGAGGGCGCGCTGCGCCGCGAGGAGGAAGGGCTTTATCTCGATATCGCGGCCGAGGCGCGGCTCCAGCTCGTCGAGGCCGGCCTGCCGGAGGCGTCGATCTCGGACTCGGGTCTGTGCACCCATTGCCGCCCGGAGCAGTTTTTCTCGTTCCGGCGCGAGAAGGCCGACAAGCGCATGATGGCGTTCCTCTACAAGCCCCGCCCCGCCCATGGTTGAGCTCGAGAAGCTCGTCCGTCCCGCGATCCGCTCGGTGAAGGCCTACCTTCCCGGCAAGCCGATCGGGGAGGTGCGCCGCGAGCTGGGCCTCAAGCGCGTCGTGAAGCTGGCCTCGAACGAGAATCCCCTCGGCGTCTCGCCGAAGGCCCTGGCGGCCTTGAGGCGCTCGGCGGCCGGGAACAACCTTTATCCCGAGGGCGCCAGCCCCCTGCTGCGTCAAGCGATCGCGCGCTCGGCCGGCGTGGAACCGGCCCAGGTCGTGGTCGGCAACGGCTCCGATGAGATCGCGAGGCTGCTTTGCGAGGCGTTTCTCGACCCCGGCGACGAGGCGGTCGTGAGCCAATACGGCTTCATCCGCTTCCGGCAGCAGGCGGGGCTGATGGGCGCGCGCGTGGTCGAGGTTCCGGCCGCGGGCTTGGCGCACGACCTCGCGGCCATGGCCGCCGCGGTGACGGCCAAGACGAAGCTCGTGTTCGTCGCGAGCCCGAACAACCCGACCGGGACCTACAGCCCGGCCTCCGAGCTGGAGCGCTTCCTCGCGGCCGTCGACGGACGGGCGATCGTCGCGCTCGACGAGGCGTACTACGACTACGCCCTCGCGAAGGACGATTACCCGCGCAGCCTGCCGGTCCTGGCGCGCCGCTTTCCGAACCTGGTCGTGATGCGGACCTTCTCCAAGGCCTACGGACTGGCGGGCCTGCGGGTCGGCTACGGCGTCGCGGGCGCTGAGCTGGTCTCGTGGCTCGACCGCATACGCATGCCGTTCAACGTCTGCCTGCCCGCCCAGCTCGCGGCCGAGGCCGCCTTGGGCGACGCGGCTTTCGTGCGTCGGAGCGTGGCCCTTGTCGAGAGGCAGAAGCGGAAGCTCGAGCCGGCGCTGCGCGAGCTGGGGCTGGCGCCGGAGCCCACGGCCGCGAATTTTTTCTGCGTCCGGTCGCCGTTGCCGGGACGGACGCTGTTCGAGCGGCTGCTGCGGGAGGGCGTGATCGTCCGCCCGCTCGACGAGTACGGGCTGCCGGACCACGTCCGCGTCTCCATCGGCGACGAGTCCCAGAACAAGCTGCTTCTGTCCGCCCTGCGGAAGATCCTCCTCCCTCGCCCGGCGCTCGCGATCCGATGAAAGCGGACTCGAGGTCCAACGGGCATAAGAAACGGGCCAAGGGATTCGTCATCGCGATGGACGGCCCGGCCGGGGTCGGCAAGTCGACCGTCGGCAAGTTCGTCGCCGCCAAGCTCGGCTACAATTTCATCAACACCGGGGAGATGTACCGCGCGCTGACCTGGAAGGCCTTGGAGCAGGGCCTCGAGCCGAGCGACGAGCGGCGGGTCGTCGGGCTCGCGCGGCGCCTGAAGTGGGAGTTCAAGCCCGCCGAGGCGCACGTGCTGAGCACGTTCATCGACGGGACGCGCGTCGACAAGCAGATACGGACCGAGGAGGTCTCGCGCAGCTCGAGCGTCGTCGCGGGCATTCCGGGCGTCAGGCGCTTGATGCGCACGATGCAGCGCCGGATCGGCCGGAAGGGCGGGGTCGTGATGGAGGGCCGCGACATCACGACGAACGTGTTCCCGGACGCGGAGTTCAAATTTTACCTGGACGCCTCGATCAGCGAGCGCGCCCGCCGGCGCTACGGGCAGCTCAAGCGCCAAGGCCTGCCGGCCAAGCTGGAGGACATACGAAACGCGATTCGGGCCCGCGACCTTTACGACTCGCGGAGGAAGATCAACCCGCTCACGCAGGCGGCCGACGCGCTGGTGATCGACTCGACGCACATGAGCCTGCGCCAGGTGGCCGGCCGCATCCTGCGCGAGGTCCGGGGCGCGGCCGGAACCCGGTCTACGCCCTGGCCCGGTTGGCTTGCGCCCTGGTCTACCGCGTCTCGGGCTTCGATATCCGCGGGTTGGACAACGTCCCGCGTTCGGGCAAGGTGATCATCGCCGCGAACCACGCGTCGATTTTCGACCCTCCGCTGCTGGCTTATTGCCTTGCGCGTGGCGGCCTCAGGGCGCCCTTCGCGCTCGGGAAGGAGGAGCTTTTCAGGAACCCGGTCAGCCGCTGGGTCCTGTCGCGGCTGTACGCGATACCGCTCGACAGGGGCCGGGGGGACGTAGGCGCGCTGAAGAAGGCGCTGGAGGTGCTGGAGCGCGAGGAGTGCCTGCTGCTTTTTCCGGAGGGCACCCGCGCGCGCGGGCGCGTGCTGAGGCCCAAGCCCGGCATCGGATTTCTCGCGGCGCAGTCCGGCTGTCCGGTCGTGCCGGCGCGGGTCTGGGGCACCGAGGCGTATCCCCGGGAGACGGCGCGGGTCAAGTTCGGCCCGCCGCGCCGTTTCGAGGCCGGGGCCGGCAAGGACGGCTACCAGAAGGTGGCCGATGAAGTCATGAGCGAGATTCGCTCGATGTCGTGGGATTGACTCTTAGGATTTGAGAGAGCAAGCCTCAGGAGAACGCGTCATGCAATCAGAGATTCATTCCGGAGCCGAGGGCGAAACGCCGGAGGCGCCGCACGAGACGTCGATGGAGGGGCTGCTCAAGCAGTCCTCCGAGGCCCTCGATAAGCTGAAGAAAAAAGAGATCGTCTATGTCCGCGTCGTCCAGATCGCGGACGGGAAAGTGCTCGTCGACATCGGCGAAAAGCACGAGGCCGTCGTCCCGTTGGAGGATTTCTCGGACGGCAAGCCGCCCGCCGTCGACAGCCGCGTCCCGGTCGTCCTGGAGCGGCGCGGCCGCGAGGACGGCCACACCGTGCTGTCCCACAAGAAGGCCCGGGCCCTGCTCGGCTGGGAGACGCTCAGGAAGGCCTTCGAGGCCAAGCAGCGCGTCAAGGGCAAGGTGACTCAGATCATCAAGGGCGGCTACATCGTCGACGTGGACGGCGTCCAGGCCTTCCTGCCGCTCTCTCAGTCCGAGCTCCGGGGGACCCATAAGGCCACGTTGGCGGTCGGCGCCGGCGTGCGCTGCCGCATCATCGAGCTTTCAGAGGACAAGCGGCAGCTCGTCATCTCGCGCCGCAGCGTGCTCGAGGAGGAAGAGACCGAGCGCAAGAAGAAGCTTCTCGAGGCCCTGAAGGTCAACGACGTGCGCCGCGGCTGGATCAGCCGCGCGGGCGAGCTCGGCGTGTTCGTGAACCTCGGCGGCTTGGAGGGCCTGGTCAAGCTCGAGGACGTCGCCTGGAGGGAGCCCGGCAAGGCGGTCGCGGCCCTGAAGCGCGGCGAGCACGTGAAGGTGGTCGTGCTCAAGATCGACGCGGAGGCGGGCAAGGTCGAGCTCGGGATCAAGCAGCTGACCCCGAACCCGGCCGAGGCCTTGAAGCGCCGATTCCCTCCGCGCACGATCGTCTCGGGGAAGGTGGAGTCGGTCGCTCCCGAGGGGGCGAAGCTGACGATCAAGGACGGCGTTCCGGCGACGATCCCGGCCTCGGAGTTCGGCGTGAAGCCGCCCAAGGCCGGCGAGGTCGTCAAGGCGGTCGTGATCGGCGTGAGCCCCTCGACTTTCGAGGTGACGCTCTCGGCGCGGCGCCACGAGGATATCGAGGACCGCAAGCGGGTCGCTTCCTACATGAAGACTCCGCCGCCGCTGACGCTCGGCCAGCTGCTGTCGGGGGGAGAGGATGAGCGCAGGTCCTAAGCGGCGTTTTCAGACGCGTTGGTTGGGCCTGGCGGGGCTGGTCCTCGCGGCGGCCGCGGCGGCCAAGCTGGCCTCGCGCCGCCCGCCGGCTTCGGAGGCTTTCCCGCGCGAACCCGGCCAGTTCCTGCCGCCGGAACGCCTTTTGGCGGAGGCCGCGCGCGTCGAGGCCCTCGTCAAGGAGGAACCGGACAACCTCAAGGCCCTGGTGGATCTGGGGTCGCTGCGCTACCAGCAGGGGCGCGAGCATTACATCGACGGCGTCAATATCCTCGAGGAAGCCCGCGGCCTCGGGGCGACGGACGTCCGGCAGTTCTATTACCTGGGCGCGATGTACCAGGAGCTCGGCCTCTATCCGTTCGCGATCGCCGAGTATCAGCGCTTCCTTCGCCACCGCCCCGAGGACGCCCAGGCGCGCCTGATCGTCGCGAAGCTCGAATACCATGAAGGGCGCTTCGCCGAGGCGGCGAAGTCGTACGAGGAGCTGCACGCCGAGAAGCCGGGCGATCCCGTCCTGCGGGAGAACCTCGCCCTCAGCCTGATGGGCGCGGGGCGTCCTCAGGAGGCCCGCCCGCTGCTGGAGGGCTTGACGTCCGAGGGGGGGGACGGCGCGCGGCGCGCGCATTTCTTCCTCGGCAAGATCGCCGCGGCCAACAAGGAGTTTAACCTCGCGCAGTCGCAGTTCGAGAAGGCCCTCGAGGGCGGCGCCCCGCCGCCGGGAGTCGACGCGAAGGAGCTTTACCTCGAGCTGGCCGCGGGCTACGAGAAGCTCAAGCAGGACGAAAAGGCCCGCCCGGCCTGGGAGAAGGTCCTGGCCCTGGATCCCTCGAACCGGGACGCCAAGTCCCACCTGCGGAGGCGCGCGCGCGCGCCTCGCCGCCGGACCCGCGGCGAGGCCGCCCGCCCCCGCGTCGCCTCCGACACTTAAGCGGCGGCGGCGTCCCGATCGATACACCCCCGGTATTGCAGTCCCGCCGCCCGGGTGATACACTAACCCGTGGTTGGGACGGTGTCTCGCCTCATGGATCGAGCGTCCGGCCGGGGCTTGCCGGGTCTCCTGATCCGGCTGGCCGTGTCTTTGCTTCTCGGCGTTCCCGCCTTCGCGCAGTTCGGCCAGAATAAGGTCGTCCTCAAGGACTTCGACTGGAAGGTCTCCCGGACCGAGCACTTCGACGTCTACTATTACGACGGCTCGGCGGGCTGGGCGCCGGCCGCGGCCCAATACCTCGAGAAGGCCTACGCGATCGGCCGGGACAGGCTCGGCGGCGCGCCGACCGAGAGGCGTTCCTTCTTCCTGTACGCGAACGTCAACGACATGGAGCAGTCCAACATCGTCGAGGTCGGCGACGGCACCGGCGGCGTGACCGAGCCCTACAAGAACCGCTTCATGGCGTACAACGACGGTACGCACCGCTGGCTCGAGGACGTGATCACGCACGAGTACGGGCACATCGTCGAGTTCTGGATATTGACCGAGGGGTTCTGGCGCTCGGCCCGCATCCTGAAGACCGTCTTCTATCCGACCTGGATGATGGAGGGCGTCTCCGAGTACCTCACCGGGTCCCTGGACGACACGATCGAGGAGGTCTACCTGCGCGACGCCGCGACTTCCGGGGGCCTCATCCCCCTGCCGCGCCTGGAGGCGCTCGGGCATCTCAAGCCGCACCAGGTCACCTTGGGTTACAAGGAGGGCAGCGCCGCGATACGCTTCCTCGCGGATGAGTACGGCGCGGACAAGCTGAAGCTGTTCCTCGAGGCCTTCAAGACGCGCTTCGAGGTGAACTCGGTGCTCAGCGAGGTGATCGGCATCGACCTCTTCGCGTTCGACGCCAAGTTCCGCGAGTACCTGGCCGACAAGTACGCGCACCAGGTCCGCCGGCTGAGGCTCGAGGAACCGACGCGCTGGGGCAAGCCGCTCACCGTGAGCGAGGAGAACATCCCGGAGTTCAACACCAGCCCGGTGCTCAGTCCGGACGGACGGAAGTTGGCCTTCCTGTCCACGCGGGAGGGCTTCCCGGCGCGGATATACGTGAAGGACCTCGTGACCGGCTCGCTGAGGACCGTTCTCGGCCGGCCCTACACCCGCGTCGAGAACATCAGCACCGGCAACTTCACCGAGATCTCCCGGGTCCTCGCGATCTCCCCGGACGGCAGGACGCTCGCTTTCAGCGCGCAGAAGAACCATCGGGAGACCTTGGTCCTGCTCGACCTGCGCACCGGCGACCTTCAGACCGTGCGCTTGGGCGGGCTGATGAGCGCGCAGGAGCCCTTCTTCAGCCCGGACGGGCGCCGGATCGCCTTCTCCGCGATGAAGGATGGCTTCACCGACATCTATCTCTACGACCGCGACACGGGGGACCTGAAGAACCTCACGAACGATCCGCGGGATGACCAGTCGCCGGCCTTCTCGCCGGACGGCAAGTACCTGGTCTACTCCTCCGAGATCAACGACCCGGAGGCCCCGAACCCGCACCAGCGCGACCTCTTCATGATGAACCTGGCCGACCGCTCGGTCCGCAGGCTGACCGACACCGCGGGCTCGGAGCGCGACCCGATCTTCTCGCCGGACGGCGCCCGGGTTCTTTACGCCTCCGACCCGGACGGCGTCTTGGACATCTACGAGCTTGAGTTGGCCACCGGGGGCGTGACGCGCTTGACGCGGACGGTGGGAGGCAACTTCACGCCGAGCTACAGCGCGGACGGCAAGCGCGTCGTTTTCTCCTCGTTCAGGAAGGGAGCGATCCACGTCTACTCCGGACCCAGGGAGGGCTTCCTGTCCGAGCCGGCCGGGGCGGCCGCCGAGGTTTCCGACAAAAAAGGCCTCGAGCCGGAGCAGGTTCCGCCCCCGTTCGCGGCCTCGCTCTCGCCTCCGCGCGAGGCGCCGGACCGCTTCTCGACCGACCTCTTCCTGCCGGCGTTCTTCTTCTCGTCGCAGGGGGGACTGTACTGGACCAGCTACTGGCAGGGATCGGACCTTTTCGGGAACCACAACACCTCGGCCTACGTCAACTACAACTCGGGCGTGGGCTTCCTGAACTACTCGCTGACCTACACCTACACGCGCTACCGCCCGCAGTGGTTCGTCGCCTTCCGCGGGTCGGACGTCAACGACACCATCGACGACGTCGGCCTGACCTTGGACAGCCGCATCCACCAGCAGCTCTTCGGCGTAGCCTACCCGTTCGACCGGTACCACAGGGTCGAGGTCGCGGCGGGCATCGACGCCGAGAGAAACTTCTACCTGGATATCCCGCGCAACCAGTACATCGACGGCCGGCTCGTGGACCTCGCCTTCGTCCGCGACACCGTGAACGGACGCTACCTCGTGGCGACCCAGGGCTCGCGCGTGAGGGCCGAGGTGAAGCGGCTCGTCCCGACTCTCGGGGGGAACCAGAACTATTCCACCCAAAGCCTGGAGGGACAGCAGTATTTCCCGGTCGGGGGGGAGTCCGCCGTCGCGGCGCGCGGGGTATTCGGACAAAGCATCGGGCCGAACCACGAGCTTTTCCATATCGGAGGGGTCGGCTGGGTGAGGGGCTTCCAGCGCAGCGACTCGGACAACACCGGAAGCCGGTTCGCGCTGGCGAACCTGGAGTACAGGTTTCCGCTGGTGCCGGACCTGAACTACTATTTCTGGTACATCTCGCCGGACCTGTACTTCAAGGCCATCTATGGAAGGGTGTTCATGGACTCCGGCTATTTCTGGAACGACGCCGCGGGGCTCCAGGCTCTCACCCCGCAGCGCCTGTTGACCAGCTACGGCTTGGGCATACAAGTCCACACCTTCGTGCTGCAGCGCTTCCCGTTCGTGCTGACCGCCGACTGGGCCAAGCAGGCCAACACGCGAAACAACGTCTTCTACGTCTACCTCGGGCCGCTCTTCTAGAAACAACCAGGAGAAAAGACCTGGAATGATTGAGGTGCAGGCTAGCGTCAAATAGCGCCACGAAATTCAAAAACCACCAAGAAAAAAGTTTGAAAACTCAGCAGAGCGATTTAATTGCGCGGATAGCATCGCAAGGAACCAGGAGAGATGGGGGGAAGAAAGGAAACCTTTCTCCCCTTTCCTTATATATAAGGAAGGGCGGCCTCTCCGGACCATGAGAGGGTTCGCTCTTTCTTGAATTTAGACGTTTTCCCGTTTTTTCGACCCAGACCACCGCCGCTTCGGACCGCATCGCCGCTTCATCGTTTTTTCTAAAACCGACCCGCATCCGCCGTTTTTGTCCTCCGGCCCGCGTCCCGGCCTCTTGGTTTCCGCTAAAGTTGCCGACTTTTCATCCGCCTTAGCCGGCAAGGGTCCCCGTCCCCTGTCGGTCTTTTTCGTTCAGGCTCCCGGGAGCCGTTCCGCGGCCTCCTGATCCCGCCGGTCTCCGTTCGCGTCCCGCCGCTGTTCCCATGGTTTCGTCCCTTGCCGGTTTGGGTCTCCCGAAATGTTGGCAACTTTTTGGAGTCCGGGCCGGCCCCGGCCTCTCCCGCTTCATGGTGTTTTGGGAGGCAACTTTTCGCGCGTGCGGGGCTGGGGTCGGGAGCTGGTTTTTTAGGTCTCGGACTCCATGGTTTTTTTGGGAGGGCCCGGCCGGCCGAAAATCGGTCCGAAAGTTGCCAACTTTTCGATCTGCGGCGGCGCTCTGCTCCCACGGCTCGGTGCGGTTTGGGGACCTCGTCCATGAGGAATTGAGTGCTAATTATAAATATCTGCGTAAATGACTTAGTATCACTATGAATTAGCAATAAAATGCGACGATATTGCAATAAATCTAATGCCGTGATACGCGATGATGACAATGTTGGCATAGATGTAGTAGTTAACATAATAAAGCTTATCATGTGTTATAAATCCGAAGCCAGTGGACAGGTCCTTCGCGGGCCATTTTTGCTCGTGAAGGAGCGCGGCGCGTTCAGCCTAAGCGGCGCCTGCGGTTCCCTCTGTAGAGCGAGGAAGAGTCGGCGCCTTCTCCGTTTTCCGCTTCGGGGGTGACAGCGAGCCGTCGCGCGGAGCGCGAAAGGCGAGCGCCGACAGGGGGCAGGGCCCCCTCTCGGAAGCCGCCCGGCCGCAGTGCCTCTAAAGGCCGGGGCGATCAGCCCCGAGCAGTCCGCCGAAGGCGGACGCGCAGGGCGGCGCTAGAGGGCTGGCTTGGTAACGGCCCTGAGGAGCTTTTCAGCGGCCCGGAGGGCCTTGGACTGGCCCGCGGGCGAGAGCTCGTAGCGGCGCGAGCGCTTCGCGCCGGCCGCCAGTATGTCGCCTTCGCGCACCGCGGCGGCCAGGACTCTGTCGATGCGATCCACCGCGTACCCCGAGCCGCGTATCCATTTCGCGAGCATGGTCGCGTTGGGGCGGGGCTGATTCAGCAGCTTGTCCGAGGCCAGGATCAGAACGAGAGCCGCCTCGAGCGGGGCGCCCTCCAGCCTGGCGCGAAGCATCAGATCCGCGCCCTGCCGCTCCGCCAGCTGCGTCCAATCCATGCGCGGCAAGTCGGGCGTCCGCGGCGCGGCCTCGGGTGGGGAAGCGGCCGCGCCGCCCTTGGGCTCGAGCTTGGCCAGGATGTCTTTCCTTTCCCCCTCCACGAACTCGCGGGGCCCCGACAGCTCAAGCTCGGCCCCGGAGGGCAGCTTCACGCGCAGCCGACAGTCGTTCTCGGGCATGCATCGATTGTGGCATATGACAAAACCGGTGTCAAAAGCGACGTATGCATATGGCATATGCACTGACATTAGACGACATATGGCATGGCAAATGCCGTCATATGTTTTTACGTCGGAGAAGCGCGTGTTTCCCCCTCCCTGAGGGCATGGGGAAGGGCAAAAAAAAGGCCCAGCCGGAGGTCAGAAGCGGGCGAAGGCGCCGGCCATAAGGCTGCGGGAGGTGGTGTTTCCGGCGGGGCTCAAGCCGGCCAGGGCCGTAAGCAAGCCTTGGCGTATCACGACGCCGAAGTGAGGGCCGTAGTGCTTTTCCAGGGAGACGTCCAGCTCGCGAGCCAAGGCGCTGGAGGTGTTGGTGACCCGGTCGGCGAAATAGAAATAGTAGTTCACTCCCAGCATCCAGCCGTCACGGATCGGGACGCTGGCCCCCAGCCCGTACAGGCGTATGCCGCTGGCCCCGGCCGGCAGGCCGTTGGCCGTCCCGGTGGTGCTGAGGATGTCGTACAGCGAGGCCCCCAGGACGTCGCCGTAGCCGTCCCGATCCAGGCCGTCATAGCGGTGCCCGCGGGCCGGCAGGAAGCCGTTGTCGCTGTCGGTGGAGCCGGGAACGGTGCCGCTGCCGTGGCCCACGAACAGGCGCATGGTCGCGTCACCCAGGCGTCCCATGCCCTGCCGCCAGCGCCCCTCCATGCGGTACGCCGAGCCGCCGTAGGCGATATGGGATAAGGTCGGGTCCTGGGGCGTGGCCGAGCCGCGCTGCAGGACCAGCTCTCCGTCGAATGAGAAGTTGGAGCGCTCGATCGCGTAACGCAGTCCGGTGAAGCTCCGTATCGAGGTGCTCATCGGCAGGCCCAAGGTCGTTCCGCCGCGCTCCCGCTGCACCACCTCCGAGAGCTGCCACTTGGCCTCCAGTGGGAGGCTGGCCTGGGCGCCGTAGAGGTCGAGGTTGGTATTGCCGGTTTGGGAGGCGACGGCCTCGAACGCGAAGGCCTGCACCTCCACCTGCTTCCAGTCCAGCACGGTCTTGAGGGCGAGGCCGTTGAAGCCGACCCCATCGTCCGAGACCACCATGCCGCTGCCCAAGGTGAACGGGAACCGGCCGGCCGTCGCCTCCACGCCGCTGCCGAAAGCGTCGTTCATGTGGACGTAGGCCCCGGCGATGAACGGCGTCAGGTTGGAGGTCGGCAGGCGGGCCGCCGCCTTGTCGAACGGGGGCTGGACCGGTACGGTCGAGCCCCCGATGCCGTAGGCCGACATCACGAGCCCGATGTCGACCTTCTGCTCCTGGCCCTTGGGACCGGCGAGGTAGATGTTCTTCAGCGTCACCGCCAGCTTGCCCGCCTCGGAGATGAAAGCCTGGTTGCTGCCTCCGTTCGGATCGAACTCCAGGTTGCCGTATGTGTAATAGCGCATCCGGACGTCCGTGGAAAGGTCTAGGCTGGCGGCGTCCGCGAGCGCCGGGGCGATCAGGCAGGCGGACAGCAGCGCGAGAGCGGGGGCGAGGAGGCGCGGAAGAGGGCTCAATCGGGTCCTTGGGGGCGGTCGTACAACCGCGCCAGATTATAACAGCAGCGGCTCATCCTTTCAAGACCGGCCCCGATCACGGGCGTGAGCACCTGCAGGACGGCTTGCTGGATGAACCGGTCCAGGACCGTCGGCACGCCAAGCCTTCTCGTGCCTCCGCCGGGCTTGGGTGTGTCCACCGCCCTCACCGGCTTCGGCGCGTATCGGCCTTCCAACAGCTCTCCACGGAGCCGAGGCCAGTGTGCCTTCAAGTAGGGCGTCAGTTCCTCGACGGTCATGCCGTCGGTCCCTGGCGCTCCCTTGTTGGCCACCACTCGCTTCAGCGCCCGTTTCAGGTTCTCTCGTCCGACGACCTGTTCCATCAGCGCCGTCGTCTCGGAAGAGGCTTGTTCCATTCCCGCCGCGAACGTTTGACGCACCCGTCCCGGCTCATGGCGGCTTCCGGCCGCCTCCTTCCGGTAGGGTTCGGGCATCTCAGCCATGCTTTCCGCGTCTGCTTCGTCCGTCGAGTTCAGGTCCTCTCCGTCCCTGCATGTTCGGGCCTTCATCCCATCGGCGGGACTACTATGCCCTCGGCTGACTCCCGTGCGCTCCGCTTCGCCTCTCGGCGAGCGTTCGCCTTTCAGCGAGCGCGTGGGTCTCCCCGGGTATGACGCACCCTCTTTCGTCCCATCCATCCGTCGCATCTACTCGCTTGGCTCCGAGTGAGTATCGGGCTTCCGGTAATTTTGCCCCTTCGCCCAGCCGTGCGAGCCTCCTATGCGCTTCGCGTTCCTCGGACCGGGACTTTGCTTACAGCTTCCTCCGGACCCCGCCTCGCGGCGGCGGCCCTTGCTGTTCGGCTAGCGGTTCCCCTCACCAGGGTCCGCAGAGGTCTTTCACCTCCTAGAGAGTG
>CAZMIB010000060.1:0-16451 GCA_964566245.1 uncultured Elusimicrobia bacterium
CGAGAAGCCGGCGATCTGCTCGTCTCCGCGGTCGGCCAGTCCTGCGTCCGCGAGCGCCCGATCGACGGCATCCGCGGCGTGAAGGCCGTACAGGCGCGCGAAGAACGTCAGGTTCTGCCGCGCCGAGAGTTCGTGATAGAGATGCAGCTCGTGGGCGAGCAGCCCGATTCGGCCCCGGACGGCGGCCCCCGCCACGCCGTCCCCCTTCGAGGGGACGCTGTGCTTCATCGGCCACGACATCTATTTCATCAACGCCCTGGCCGGCCACGTGCTGCACGTCGACTCGGGCAAGGTGACCTGGTATCCCGGCAACTACGACTACTTCGCGCGCCGCCACGCCGAGCGCGAGGCGGAGTTGGCGAGCGCCCGGCCGACGGCGGAGACGCCCAAGCCGGCCGCGCCCGAGCAGCCCGCGCCGCCGCGGCCCCTTTCGCCCAAGCAGGCCGAGAAGGAGGAGCGCCGCCGCGAGGAGCTGAAGAAGCGCCTCGATGAGCTGACGCGCCGCCTCGAGGACCCCGCGATCTACGCCGACTACGCGAAGGTGCGCGAGCTGACCGCCGAAATCGAGGCGCTCCAGGCGGATTTGGGACGCGTCCAGGGCTGACCGGCGGCGCGTTTTCTATGCTAGAATCCGCCGCCCGGTAAAACGATGTCCAAGATACTGATCGTCGACGACGACGAGAGCCTTTCCAACATGCTCAAGGAGTTCCTCGAGTCGGAGGGACACCAGGTGGAATGGGCGCCCGATCCCGTCCAGGGCATGCTGCGAGCCCGGCAGTGGGGGCCGGATATGATGATCCTCGATTATCAGATGCCGCGCGACACCGGCGCGCATCTTTTCGAGACGCTTCGCCGCAACCAGGCCACCGCGACCCTGCCGGTCCTGTTCATGAGCGGCTCGATGCCCCCCGCGCGGATCATGGAGCAGATCACCAGCAGCCAGTACGCGCGCTTCCTCTCCAAGCCCGTCCAGCTCGAGACCTTGAAGCAGACCGTCGAGGAAATCCTTAAAGGCTCGAAGCCGTAAGCGCTCCAGTCCCCCACTCCAACCCTCGTCTTCCGGGGGCTTCCGCAATTTGTTAAAATAAGCGAAGTCCGATGCCCGCGCTCACGAAGGAAAACCTAGGCCTGCTGATCTCCCTGCAAGAGAAGGACAAGGGGCTCGACGCCCTGCGCTCCGCGATCGAGTCGATCCCGGTCGCGATCAAGACCATCCAGGACGAGGTCGAGGTCGAGAAAAAGCGCTTCGCCGATATGAAGAGCGGCGCGACGCGCCTTCAGATCGAAAAAAAGGATAAGGAAAACGAGCTCCAGGCCAAGGAAGATTCGATCGCGAAGCACCAGAAGGAGCTCAACGCGGTCAAGTCGAACGAGGCCTTCAAGGCGCTGATCGTCGAGATCGACAAGGCGAAGCAGGAGAAGGACGGGATCGAGGAGCAGATCCTGCTCGTGATGGAGAAGGTCGACCAGTTCGCGAAGGTCGAGAAGGACGAGTTGCGGAAGGTCAAGGAGAAGGAGGCCGAGGCCCAGGGCCGCATCGGGACCCTCGAGGCCGACAAGGCGGGCCGCGAGAAGGAGCTCGCCGAGAGGATCGTCGAGCGCGACGCGCTGGCCGCGCAAGTGTCTCCGGAGCTTTTGAACCGCTACGACTCGCTGAGGAGGAAGAAGAACGGCCTCGCCGTCGTCCCCCTGCGCGGCCACTCCTGCGGCGGGTGCAACATGCAGATCACACCCCAAGTTTTCGTGGAAGCGACGCGCGCCAGCACGTTGGTCTCGTGCGAGGGCTGCGGCCGCATCCTTCACCTTTGACGCGCCTCACCATCAACATCGACGGGGCCTGCCGGGGCAACCCGGGGCCCGGCTCGGTCGGTGTCGTCGTGCGCGACGCGGCCGGC
Organism: uncultured Elusimicrobia bacterium; assembly: GCA_964566245.1. Lineage (GTDB taxonomy): Bacteria > Elusimicrobiota > Elusimicrobia > CAZMIB01 > CAZMIB01 > CAZMIB01. The sequence goes on from CAZMIB010000060.1 coordinate 1,896, forward strand.
AACATCGTGAAAGAGCACCATCGCGCGCTCGGCCCGTGCACGAACAACGTCGCCGAGTACTCGGCCCTTTCCGACGCGCTCGACGTCGCGCGCGCTCTCGGCGGGACGCATCTGGAGGTCCGTTCCGACTCCCAGCTTTTGGTCCGGCAGTACAACGGGCAATACCGCGTGAAGAACGCGACGCTGCTCGGCTTCCTTATCCGCATCAAGGCGAAGGCCCGCGAGTTCGCGGAGGTGCGCTTGGCGCACGTGCCGCGCGAGGAGAACGCCCTCGCCGACGCCCTGGCCAACGAAGCCCTGGACCGAGCCCGGTAGCCGGGCTATACTGATCTTGGGGGTGGCTGGAGGATCGCCCTTCGAAAGAGGGGAGGAACTTCCGAACTCCATAGAGTACGGTGCCCGTCGCAAGGCGGGGCCCGTCGGGCCCAAGCCCGCCGGGACGGAAAGTGCCACAGAAAAGACACCGCCTCCCGTCGTCGGGGGGTAAGGGTGAAAAGGCGGGTTAAGAGCCCACCGCCCCGGCGGCGACGCCGGGGGCCCGGGTCGACCCCGGGGCGATAGATCCACGGACCTGTCGTCGAGGCAAACCCCACCGGGAGCAAGGCCAAAATATCGTTCGTCTCCGCGAGGGGGCGGGCGAGGGCAGCGGGGCGGCTCGTCCCGTCCGGCGAAAGCCGGATAAAGCTGCCGGTAGGCCGCCTAGAGAAATGGTCCTCACCCGCGAAAGCGGGGACAGAATTCGGGGTACAGGCCACCCCCTCGAATTTTCCGTAAGACGGTAAGGCGGGGTTACTCCGCGGCGTGCGGCTGGGACTCGTACCAGGCGCCGGAGGTGATGCGGACGAACTCGGCCTTCTTCCACAGCTCGGCCAGGTCGCGGGCGCCCGAGTAGCTCATCCCCGAACGCAGCCCGCCGTGGAGCTGGTAGACCACCTCGGCCGTGCTCCCGCGGTAGGGAACCATCGTCTCGACGCCCTCGGGCACGATCTCGTAGACGTCCTCGCTCTCGATCGCGCCCTTCTCCTTCTGCTTGCGCGTCAGCGAGGCGCCTAGGGAGGCCATGCCGCGGTAGGCCTTGTACTTCATGCCCTTGCGGGTCACGGTCCAGCCCGGGCTCTCGTCGGTCCCGGCCAGGAGCGAGCCGACCATCACGCAGGACGCGCCGCCCGCGAGGGCCTTCGTGATGTCGCCCGAGTCGCGTATCCCGCCGTCCGCGCAGACGGGGACGCCGCGCTCGCGCGTGAGCTTGGCGCAGTCCATGACCGCCGAGAGCTGGGGCACGCCGGCGCCGGTGACGATGCGCGTCGTGCAGGTCCCGCCCGGGCCGACGCCGACCTTGATCCCGTCCGCGCCCGCGTCCGCGAGGTCGACGGCCCCCTCGTAGGTCGCGACGTTGCCGGCGACGACCTCGGCCTTGGGCCAGCGCTTCTTGATCGCCTTGACCGCGTCGACGACGTGGTCCGCGTGGCCGTGCGCGACGTCGACGACCAGCACGTCGGCCCCGGCCTCGATCAGCGCGGCCGAGCGCTCGAGGAAGTCCCCGACCACGCCGACCGCGGCCCCGACCAGGAGGCGCCCCTTCGCGTCCTTCGAGGCGTTCGGGTAGCGCCGGCGCTGCTCGATGTCCTTCGCGGTGATCAGCCCGCGCAGCGTCCCGTCGGCGTCGACGATCGGGAGCTTCTCGACGCGGTTCTGGCGCAGCGTCTTCTCGGCGGCCTCGATCGAGGTGCCGGGCGGGGCGTGGATCACCTTGCGCGTCATGATCTCGCTGACCGGCTGGCGGCCGTCGCCTTGAAGGCTGATGTCGCGCGCGGTCACGATGCCGACCACCTTGCGGGCCTCGTCGACCACGACCAGGCCGCCGACCTCGTGGCGCTGCATCAGGCGGCGCGCCTCGTCCACTGTTTGGCGCGGCAAAAGGGTATACGGCTCCTCGATGACGACCGACTCGGCGCGCTTGACGAGCCGGACCTCCTCGACCTCCTCGTCGATCGTCAGGAAGCGGTGGACGACGCCCAGTCCGCCGAAGCGCGCGATCGCGATCGCCATCGCCGACTCGGTGACGGTGTCCATGTTCGCCGAGACGATCGGAACCCGGAGGCTCACCCCGCGCGAGAAGCGCCCTGTCGTGTCGACCGCGCGGCGCGTGGCGATCGAGGAGCGCTTCGGGACGAGCAGGACGTCGCTGAACGTGAAAGTTTCGCGCATCGGCGACAAGTTTAGCACTTTGAGGACATATCCCGACGATTGACGCCGCCCGGGTCCCGCGCTTACAATGTGCGCGCCCGCGACCCGACCGCGTCCCCAAGCCGGTTTTCAGGAGGCTCTCATGCCGCGAACCGCCGCCGTCGAGCCCGTGCTGGACTATCCGCAGGATGGAGAGACGGTCTGCGCGACCCATTACACGATACGCGTCGGGGCCCCGGCCGCGGCGCAGCGCGTCGAGGTCTCGGTGGACGGCGGGCCGTGGCAGGACTGCCGCCCGGCCTCCGGCTACTGGTGGCACGATTGGACGGGCTACGCCTCGGGGACGCACAAGGCGGTCGCGCGCCTGTGGACCCTCGGGGGGCGCTCGGTCACCTCGCTGCCGCGGCGCTTCAAGGTCGAGCTCGCGCGCGACGGCGCCTCGACCGCGGTCTAGAGCTTTAAACCTGAGTCGGGCGGCCGGAGCCCGGCCGCCCGACAAAGCGTTGAACGCCGCCTACGCCGTGGGGCGCAGGAACAGGCCGAGCTGCTCGGCGATCTCCTGCGGCCTTTCGAGCGGCAGAAAATGGCCGCCCGGAAGCACGGCCAAGGTCGCCTTTTGAAGGTCGGCGGCCAGGCGGCGCGCGGACGTCACCGGCTGAAAGGGGTCGTCCGCGCCCCATAGGATCAGCGCGGGGTTGGGGAGCCGCGTCAGGCTGGGGACCAGCTCCATCGTCTGGCTCGTGTTCAGCGACGCGGCGTCGCGCGTCAGCGACAGCTTGCCGGCCTCGGTCGCGTACGGGACCAAAAGCCCGGCGACGTCCTCGGCGGGCGCGCCGGACAAGCCGGGCTTGATCGCCCGCGCGACGGCCCGCGCGACCGCGCCCGCCGGGTCATGCCGGTGAGCCTCCGGGGCGCCGAGCGAGAGCAGAGGCTCGGACGGCCAGGCGTCGTAGCAGGCCGCGTCGATCAGGACCAGGCGCTCGACGCTCTCCGCGTGGAACTCCGCGAGGCGCAGAGCGATCGCGCCGCCGATGTCGTGGCCGGCGAAATCCGCCCGCGTCACGCCCAACGCGTTGAGCCAGGCCGCGACGTGCTCGGCCTGGCGGACGATCGACCGGTCGAAGCGGTCGCTTTTGTCCGACCAGCCGTAGCCCGGCAAATCGGGGATGAGGACGCGGTGGTGATTCTCCAAAAGCGGCATCAGGCGGTGCCATAGATAACCCCAGGTCGGAAAGCCGTGCAGCAGGACCAGCGGCGGGCCCGCGCCGCGGTCGACGTAGCTGACGTAGCGCTCGCCGATCTCGGCGACCCTCTGGAGCTCCTGGAATTGGCGCCAATGCATGGCCGCGCCTACCTGGGAACCGCCGCGAAGCGCGGCGGCGCCGGGAACGGCGACTCCCGCGCGGCCTCGACCGGCCGCCAATCTAGCGAGAGCGCCGCGACGAGCAGGGTTTGGCGGCTCAACGACTCCGCGAGGCGGCGCGTCTCGGCGGCCAGCCCCTCGACGTCCTCGCCCTGCTCCGCGAGACGCTCGCGGCCGAGCTCGGCCGGGAAGGGCAGCCTGCGGCCGCCCTCGCGCGCGAGCCCGAGGAGACGCTCGCGGGCCGACTTTAAATCATCGCGGTCGAGCACCTGCGTCGCGGTCTCCCAGGCGGCCGAGAGATAGCCGGGCCAGAGCGCGAGCGCCCGCCATTCGTCGTCGGGCTCCGGCCCGCCGAGGCGGCGCTGGATGTCCTTGAAGACTCGGCGCGCGGAGGGATCGGATGGCCGCTCGGGAGCGAGCTCGAGGGGAGCCATCTTGACCGGTACGCCGCGCGCGAGCATCTCGGCCGAGCCGGCGTCCGGCACCGAGGACAGCTCGCCGTCGAGGCCCAGCGCGACCGCCGCGGCGAAGACCAGAAGCTTGGGGTTCGCGTAGCGGAAAAAATCGAGCGCGGCGCGGACATGATAGGCCTGGCTTTCGCCGAGCTTGGCTTGCGCCGCGGCGTTGAGCCGCCCCAGGCCCTGAGCCGCGTCGGCCGCTTCGGCGCGGACCCGGTCGGCGGCCTCCTCGAAGGCGCGCGTCTCGGCGTCCGACTTCAGCGCGTTCCACATCAACGGGAAAAAAGCCTCGAAGCGCGCCCAGGTCCTGAAAGCCAGCGGGACGGCGCTCAGACGCAAAGTCTGCTTGGCGTCCTCGTAGATCCGCGCGGTCTCTCCGGTCGCCTCATATTCGGGGACGGAGGGACTCTTGCCGAGGCCGATCATACGTCCAGCGTAGCACCCGGGGCCTCCGCGGGCGATGGAGGCCCGGCAAACTATTCGTGACCGCGCTCCGCCGGCCGGTCGTAGGCCAATCCCCCGTCGACGACGCGCGCGGGCAGGATGGCGCGGTGAGGCTCGGAATGTTCCGCGTCCAGAATGTGGGTCACCGCGACGCCGCGCGCCAAGGCGAGATAATCCGACAGCAGGCAGCGGTGGCAGCGCCACCACAGCCTTTCCGCGCACATATAGGCGACGCGGCGTCCGCGCGAGAGCGACAGCAGCTCCTCGACGCCGCTTTTGAACGCCGCGGTCTCCATATGGTCGGCGTAGCTCCGGAAGCCCTCGTTCCTCAACGCGACGTGGCGCGACCCCTCGTGCTTGCGCTTGAACCCGCCGAGCCTGTCCCCGAGCCAACGGTACTCTATCCCGGCCGCGGGAAGCGCCGTTTGAAGCGATTCCCGCGAAAGGTGCGGATGAAGCCGCGAGCCCGGAAACGCCCGCACGTCCGTGACGAGCTCGATTCCGTGCGCCTTGAGCGCCGCGACAAGCTCCTCAACGCTCCGCGTCGAATGTCCGATCGACCACAGCTCCATGCGTAAAGGATACCTCAATCAGCGCGTTCCGGAGCTAGCGCAAAAAGCCCGGTTCGGCTAGAATACGGCATGGTTCGAACCTTCCGCCGTCTGAGTCCGATTTTTCTGCTGGCCGCGGGCTGCGCGTCGGCGCCTCAGGCGCCCAACGGGGCGTCCCGCTACGGAAACTTGGGCTGGCTGGCCTGCCCCGCCGGAGACCACCTCGTGATTCACAGGGTCTGGCCCGGCCTCGGCCCCGATAAGGCCGGTCTCAGGCCGGGCGACGCCGTGACGGGATTCGAGGGCGAATCGCTGTCGACGCCCGAAAGCCGGCAAAATCTTCTGGCCTTGGCGTCCCAACGGGCCGGGCACCGGATCCAGCTCGACCTGGCCCGCAACGGCAAGCCCTTCCGCGCGGACGTGGACGTCGAGGTCAGCTCGGATCAGCTATTTTCGGTCAAGCAAGCCCTGCGCGGCGAGATACTCTCCGGAAAGCCTATCTCGGTCGGCGTCGTCGTCGAGCAGGTGTCCAACTCCCTGACGGGCTTCTCCAAGTGGGACGGCGCGGCAAGCTGGAAGGAAGGCGTGACGCGGAACTTGATCGCCGACTTCGAGTCGCCCTTGGCCGCGGTCGATTGCTCGAATTTCACGCTCGTCGACCGCACGACGCTCGACAAGGCGCTGAAGGAGCTGTCGCTTCAGTCCACCGGGGCGGTGGACAATCGCTCGGCGAAGGAGCTGGGCAAGCTCGTGGGAGCCAGCCATCTCGTGCTGCTCACCTTCTCGCGGTTCCCCGCCGTCGACGGGAAGGGTTTCCAGGACGACACCAGCGTACGGTTCCTGGAGGTCGAGTCGGGCCGCGTCCTAGGCGCCGGCCGCTTCGAAAAGAGGACCGCGCGCCCGCCGAAGCGCCCTTAGACGTACCAATACGCCCAGGCGATAAAGACGGCCTGCAGGGGCAGCCGGGCCCAAGCCCAGAAGGGCGCGACGTCAGGCAAGGCCGGCGACGCCGTTCCGCTGCTCACGGCCACGTGAACGTTGGCGGGAAAGACGGCGATCAGCAAGGCGATCAGCCCCCACGCCGCCCGCGACGACAGTCGAGGGATCAGCAGCCCCACTCCAAGGACAATCTCGGCGGCGCCGCTGATCAGCACCAGTTCCCGATGGTTGGGCAGATACGGCGGCATGAGCTTGACGTACCACTCCGTCCGCGCGAAGTGCCCGATCCCGCTCCCCACGAACAGCAACGCGAGCACCCAACGCAACGCCTCTTTAACTGTCCGGACGGGCAAGATCATATGACTTGGGGCCACACTTTAACTTTTTGACGTATGCCACGAGAAATGACGCGGAGCCTTTTCCTTATTGATAAGTCAAATAAGTCAAAGTATGACACCCATCGCACCCATCGGCCCTCGATGGGCCGATGGTCCTCAACAGGGCCGTTGTTTGTTTAGGAAGGCTCAGGCCGCCGGGGCGTCGGCGGCGGGGACGGCGGAGGGCGTCTCGAGGGGCTTGCGGACCCGGTCTTCCTCGATGAGGTGCAGCTTCTCGAAGACCGGGTGCTCCTTGTTCGGCTGGGACTCCATGGAGCTCACGTGCCCGGCGACGGTGGGGGTGGGGACCATCTTGATCGTCTCCCACGGGCAGTCCTTCGCGCAAAGCTGGCAGCCGATGCAGATGTCGTAGTTGACGTAGACCCCGAAGTTCGACGGGTCCTCGCCGAACTTCTCGATGCAGCTCGGGACCGGGCAGACCGCGATGCAGACCTCGCAGCCGGTGCAGCCGGAAAGGCTCACGAAGGCCTTGATCTTGGCTTTCGAGGCGCCCTTGACGAGGGCGGCGCGGCGCTCGGGGTTCATCGGGGCGGGCATGGGAGCAGTATATCAAATCTCTATTTCGCCCCGGAAGGTGAACTTCGCGGGGCCTTCCAGCCAGAGGTCGGCGGGAAGCGTGCGGCGCTCGACGGTGTCGAAGTCGATGGTCAGGATGTCGCCGCTGGCGACCTTCAGGCGTACGGGAGCCTTCGCGCGGCCGAGGGCCTCGGCCACGATCGCGGTCGCGGCCGCGCCGGTGCCGCAGGCCAAGGTCTCGTCCTCGACGCCGCGCTCGTAGGTCCGCAGGCGCAATAGGCCGGGGGCCAGGTCGACGAAGTTGACGTTGGTCCCCGCCGGCTTGAAGGCCTTGTGCCGCCGCAGCGCGCGGCCGACCTCGAACACCGGGAAGGTATCGAGGTTCTTGACCGGGACGACCGCGTGCGGCACCCCGGTGTTGACCGAGTGGACCAGATAGGTCTTCCCGTCGACGGACAGCTTCAGCGCGAGCTTAAGGTCCTTCGGCGGGGGCATGCGCAGGCGCACGCGCTCCTGAGCGACGATCTCGGCCAGCAGCGGGCCCTCGTCGGACTGGATCGTGAGCTTGCGCCCGTAGCCGCGGTCGTAGAACCACAGCGCCGCGCAGCGCGAGCCGTTGCCGCAAAAAGCGCGCGAGCCGTCGGCGTTGTAGTAGCGCATCACCGGGCGGTCTCCGGGCTTGAGGACCAGGAGGCCGTCGGCCCCGATCGCGGTGCGCTTCGGGCACAGCTTCGCCGCGAGCTTGGGCCAGTCGACGCGCTTGCCCTTGTCGTGCAGCACGACGAAGTCGTTGCCGGCCCCGGACATCTTATCGAAAGCGAGCTTCATGGGTTGCCTCCCATATCCTTGAGCAAGGCTTGCGCGGCCTGCGAGACGTACGGCGTCCCCTCGGACGCGAGGCGGAAAAAATCGGCCGCCAGCGAGCGGTCGCCGCGCTTCAGCGCCGAGACGCCCAGGATCAAGCTGGCCAGCGGGTCGCGCAGCGGCATGCGCCGCGCCTCGGCCTCGGCTTCGTCGAGCCGGCCGTCCTTCAGCAGCCACAGCGCGCGCTGCAGGCGCAGGTCGCGGCGGTCGGACTCCAGGCGCAGGGCCTCGTCCAGCGAGGCGAAGGCGGCCGGCTTGCCCTGAGCGCGCTGGAAGACGGCCCGAGCGTAGAGGTTCTCCGCGGTCGGCGAAAGGGCCAGCGCGCGGCCGATCGCCGTCTCGGCGGCCGCGAAGTCCCGGCGCTCGGCCAAGGCGTGCGCGTAGTCGCGCCAGGTCGCGGCGGGGTCGGGCAGGCTGCCCTCCAGCGCGACACGGTAATGGTCGATCGCGTCGTCGAGGCGTCCGACCGAGAGGCTGCCCTCGGCGAGGCCGAGGTGGGCCTCGGCGTTGCGGGACTCCATCTCGAGGACGGTCGCGAACAGCGGCCGCGCGCGGTCGTCGAGGCCGGCGCGGTGCAGCAGCTTCGCCATGCCGAGCGCGAGGCCCTTGTTCTTGGGGAAGAGCTGGACGGCGACCTGGTAGGCGCTCAGCGCGCGCTCCAGGCTGCCCAGGCGCTCGTAGCTCTGGGCCAAGGTCCAGTAGGCGCGCTGTTGTTCCGACGGGGTCAGGCGCCCCTTCTCGAGCAGCGCGGACGCGGCCCGCGCCGCGCCGAGGTAATCGCCGCGGTCCATCAGCTCGCGCGAGGCCTGGGCGCGATCCGGGCCGAGGGGCGTGCGGCCGGAGTGGAAGGCGGCGCAGCCGGCGAGCAGAAGGCACGCGACAAGCGGTCTTATTTCAGCCATTCGCGTTTCAGCCAGGGGATCGAGAACAGGGCCAGGGAGCGCTGGGCCTCGCGCACGCGCTTGCGGCCCGCGAGGCGGCCCTCGTCGAGGGCCTCGTGGGCGCGCTCGAACTCGTAGATGCGGATGCGGCCCACGTCCGGCGAGATCGTGAAATCGGCGCGCGCGAGCGAGGTCCGCATGACGATCGTGCCCGAGATGTCGATCACCTGCTCGAGCATGAACAGCACGTTCGGCAGCGTGGAGCGCGTGTAGTCGCCCTCGGTGACCGAGGCGAGCACCCAGTCCGCGCCCATCTGGCGCGCGATGTCGACCGGGATGAAGTCCACGACCCCGCCGTCGACCAGGTAGCGGTGCCGGTACTCGACCGGGCTGAAGATGCCGGGGATGTTCATCGAGGCCCGCACCGCCGGCGCGACCGGGCCCTCGCGGAACACGATCTTCTCGCCGGTCTTGATGTCGGTCGCGACGCAGGCGAACGGCTTCTTGAGCTTGTCGAAGGTGACGTCGCCGACGTTGTCGTGGACGTACTTCTCGATCTTCTTCGTCGAGAGCAGGTGGTCGCTGAGGAACAGCTCGAGGACCTTGACCGCGGAGAGGTCGGTGCCTTGGCGGAGGTCGGCGGTCCGCGCGAGCTCGTTCATGTGCGCGAGCGGGACGTCGTTCGCGTACGCGACCCCGACCAGGGAGCCCATCGAGGTCCCGGTCACCAGGTCGATCGGGAAGCCCGCGTACTCGAGGTTCGCGATCACGCCGACGTGCGCGAAGCCGCGCGAGGCTCCGCCGGACAGGGTCAGCCCGACGCGCGGGCGCCGGCCGGGGGGCAGGGTCGTCAGCTCCTCCCAAAGGTAGTTCAGCAGCAGCTCGTCGTCCTGGTGATGGAACGCCAGCGAGGGGGCCGCGGGAGTGCGGGCCTCCGGCGAGGGGGTCCGGGCCTCGGGCGCGGCGAAGGCGACCGCGGCCGCGAGGGCGAGCGCGGAAAGCGGGATCACAGCTCCCGGCCGACGGCCCGCTCCAGGGAGGCCTTGGCCAGGTTGTGCTGCTCGACCGCCTCGAGGTAGGAGAGCTGGGACAGCAGCAGCTCGAGCCGTCCGCGCAGCATGCCGAGCGTCGATTTGGGGCCGCGCGCGGCCTTGTCGTAGAGCTCCTTCAGGCGCGCCTCGACCTTGCGGCGGTCGCCCAGGGCCTGCTGCCAGTAGGTCAGGTCCTGGTGGGACTGGGTAACCTCGAGCCGGACCTGGTCTTGAAGGCCCGAGCGGCGCAGCTCGCCCTGACGCTGCTCGGCGCGCCTTTGGCGCAGCTCGGTCCAGAAGGTGTAGGAGAGCGGGACCCGCACGCCGAGCGTGAGGTCGTAGTTGTTCTGGCGCAGAGGGAAGTCCTGGTCGACGAGCTCGTAGTCGGCGCCGAGCACGACGGTTGGGATGCGCCGGCTCTGCGCGAGGCTGACCTGGATCGCGTCGATCTGGGCGCCGTAGACCTGGCTGCGCAGCTCGGGGCGAAGCTCGATCGCCCACAGAGTCGCCTTCTCGAGGTCGACCGAGACCGGTTTGGCCTCGAGCTCGCCGACGAGCTTGACCTGCGTGTCGGCCTCCATGTTGAGCCCGCGCGCGAGGCCGAGCCGCGCCGACTCGAGAGCGCGAGAGGCCTCGGACTTGAGCTGGTGGAAGCGGGCGCGCAGCGACTCCGCCTCGACCTGCTCCCAGGCCGGGAGCTTGTCCAGGTCGACGGCCTCGACCTCGGCCAGCGCGGCGTCGATCCTCGCGGCGCGCTCCTGGGCTCCGAGCATGCGGAAGAAGACGCGCTTCGAGGAGGAGACGATGTCCATCCGCACGGCCTCGTAGTCGGTGCGGGCCTGGTCGAGCGCGGCCTCGGCGAGGCGCAGCGTGTTCACGTTGCGCTGCCCCGCGTACAGCGTGTACTGCGCGAAGCCGCGGACCGAGTACAGGGTCTGGCGCTGGCCCGGGAGCAGGGCGTTCGGCAAGAGCTGCTGCGAGCCGAACTCCGGCGAGAGGGCGAACGGCCGCTGGACGTTGAAGCGCGTCGTCGTGCCGAGCAGTCCGAACTCGGGCAGGAACAGGAAGCGGGCCTCGGTCACGCGCTCCTGCGCGATAATCAAGCTCTGCTCGGAGGTCAGCAGCTGGACGTTGTTCAGCGTCGCGATCTTGACCGCGTCGTCGAGCGTGAACGTGCGCTCGGAGGCCGGGTTGACGGCCCGGGCGGGGGCCGCGAGGACGAAGGCGAGGACAAAGGCTAGCGGACGGCGGGACATGGACGGGTCAGACCTTGAAATCCGAGGTCAGGTGCTCGATCTCCTTTTTAAGGGCCCGTAGCTCGCCGGCGGACGCGGGGTCGGGGGCCTTGCGGGCCAGCTCCTCGATCCGCCCCGCGATCCGCTCGGCCAGGTGCCTGTCCTTCTGGACCTTGGTCTGCAGGCTGGCGATCATGCGGTTGAAGGCCTCCTGCAGCTCGAGCAGCTCGTCGCCGCCGCGCAGGCCGACGCGGTGCGACAGGTCCCCCTCGGAGACCCGGCGCGCGCTCTGCTCGAAGCGGTACACCGGCCCGGCCATGCGGTGGCTGACGATCGCCGAGAGGATCATCACGATGCCGAAGTAGATGATCATCTTCACGAGGATCAGGTGATTGACCTTGGCCATCAGCGGCGCCAAGGTCGGATTGTCGAGCAGGATGCCGCTGGCCAGGGTGTAGTAGACGTCCCCCGCGACGATCAGGACGGCGACGAGCACGCTCGCGAAGACGAGCGTGATGTACTTGAGCTGCAGCGAGCGCTTGACGAGCAAGGTCCGCCGCTGGTACGACCGCGGCGGAGAGCCCGGCGTCCGCTCGTGTCCCGGTGGGGTCATCGAGTCCTTAGGCCCTCACGGCCTCCCGCGCCGGGCTGCCCGCGAGGGCGTCCCAAAGCGCGAGCCATTCCGGCGTCACGACCTTCAGCTTCGCGACGGCTTCCTCGAGCCCGACGCCGACGACCTCGGTCCCGCGCAGCGCGACCATCTGGCCGAAGCGGCCCGCGTGCACGAGCTCGGCCGCCGCGACGCCGACGCGCGTCGCGAGGATGCGGTCGAACAACGTCGGCGCGCCGCCGCGCTGGATGTGCCCGATCACCGCGTGGCGGGTCTCGACGCCGGTCTCCTTCTGGATGAGCTCGGCCAGGGCTTCGCCCATGCCGCGCGACTTCAGGATCGTGTGCCCGAACTCGTCGACCGGCCCTTTCTCGCCGGGGCCGCCGGGCAGCTCGGCGGCCTCGCTGGTGATCGCGAGCGCGAAGCCCTTGCGCGCGTAGGCCGTCTTGATCTTCACGCGCAGGTCCTCGAGGTCGGCCTTGCGCTCGGGAAGCAGCAGGTAGTCCGCGCCGGAGGCGATCGCGGTGAACAGCGCCACCCAGCCGGCATGGCGCCCCATCACCTCGAGCACCATCGCGCGGTGGTGGCTCTTGCCGGTGTCCTTAAGCCGCTCGGCCGCGTCGACGGCGATCGTCGCCGAGGTGTCGAAGCCGAAGGTGTAGTCGGTCGCCGAGAGGTCGTTGTCCATCGTCTTCGGGACGCCGACGACCGGAAGCTTGAGCTCCTTGTGCAGCCGCGCGGCGACGCCCAAGGTGTCCTCGCCGCCCATCGCGATAAGCGCGGTCAGGCCGAGCTTCTTGAACGTCTCCTGGCAGGCCTTCGCGCCGCCGTCCTTCTTGAACGGGTTGGTCCGGGACGAGAACAGCGCGGTCCCGCCCTTGCCGACAAGGTCCTCGACGTCCGTAAGGGTCAGAGGGCGCGATTTGGCCTCGATCATGCCCTTCCAGCCGTCCAGGAGGCCGACGCACTCGTAGCCCAGCCCGAGCGCGCGGATCACCGCCCCGCGGATCGCGGGGTTCAGGCCCGGGCAGTCGCCGCCGCCGGTGAGGAGGCCTATCTTGCCCGGCATCAATAGTCTCCCTTGCCCGCCGCGCCGCCGGAGACGGTCTGGCCCTTGTCGAGATACCAGCGGGGATCGACGGCGGCCGCGAGGTCCGCCGGCTTCAGGCCGTAGCGGTCCATCCAGGGGGTCGCGTGCTGGTCGACGATCTTGTTCAGGGTCTGCATGCGCTTCACGCCCACGTCCTTGAGGAAATGCGAGCGCTCCTCGGGCTTGGCCTGGTCGAAGTACTCGTTGAAGATCGCGCGGCCGGCCATGTAGCCGGTGCAGCCCGCCTTCATCGCGAGCTCGGCCTGCTTCGCGAACAGGTCGAACTTCTCGCCGGCGGAGAGCAGCACCCAGGGGCGCATCGCGGCCTCGTTGAGGCGGCCGAGGTTCTGGACCATCTCGGCCTCGGAGTCGTCCTTGATGTTGCCGGGAAATTCCAGCTTCAGGATGTCGGTGTGCGGCCCGATCAGCTTGGTGGCCTCGAGGATGTTCTTCACCTTGCGGGCCTTGTACGACGGGGAGGACTTGTCCTCGCCCTGGCGGGGGAAGGAAAGCTCCTCGGTCATCAGCAGGATGTCGTGCTCGCGGCAGGCCGCGGCGACCTTCTCGACGAAGGCGATCTGCTTGCGGACGTTCTCATGGTTCTCGACGTCCAGGTAGACCAGCAGCTTCACCGCCGAGGCGCCCATCCGCTTGATCTTCTCGACCGACCAGCCGGGCTCGTACTCGCTGGGGATGCCGGGGTCCTTCGAGGCCTCGGAGCGGACGATCAGGCCGACGGCCTTGGGGAGCGCGAGGGAGCTGAGGGCCTGGCGCGCGCCGTAGTTGACGTCGAGCAGCACCGCCGAGGCGAAGCCGCCGAGATTCTCGACCATCACGAGCTTCGCGTCGCGGATCTCCTCGTAGGTCGGATCGGCCTTCACGCCGGCCAGGTCGTGCAGCTTCACGATCGCCTTCTTGAACGAGTTCGACTGGTCGAGCGCCAGGACCTTGAAGCGTCCCGTCGGATCGGTGATCTGCCTGAGGCCCATCAGCTTGCCGGGCGTCAGCGTGCGGAAATGGTCCTTCAGGGCGGCGGCGGGGTTATCGAGCGTCGCGGTCTTGGTCATGTCATCCTCCGTGAATTTTAGTCGAGCGTTCAAAAATTTCCGACGTATCTCAGCATCACGAGCCGCTCGGTCATTCCGCTGCCGATCTCCCGCACGCTGAAGGTCGCGTCGAAATAGCTGGTCATGAAGAAGCGCATGCCGAGGTTGAGGCGGCTGACGCCGAACTGGCGGATGTTGTCCCATTCGGCCAGGAGCAACAATCGGTCCTCGATGTTGAACGAGGAGCCGATGAAGCCGAACACCGCGTCGGTGTCGAAATCGGAGATGTTGAAGCCCGGATGCACCATCAGCCCCGGGAGCCCGGTCTCCATCGAGCCGACGATATAAAAGCCCCGGCTGTGCTCGCGGTACCGGCGGTCCGCCCGGTCGTAAAAGTAGCCTTGCCCGTCGAAGCCCATCGCGAGGGCCGGCAGGCGCTTCGCGCCGTCGTAGAACCGCCAGCGCATCTGCAGCTCCGGCTGCTGCAGCGTGATCGGCTGGGCGGAGCCGATGAACTTGTTCATCGCGATCGAGGCCCCGAACTGCAGGCGCTGCATCACGCCGAAGTTCATGTAGGTCAGCAGGCTGCCGTCGGCGCCGAAGCGTCCGCGCATCGAGGCCGAGCCGTAGTCGATGACCGCCGCGGCCGGGACGTCGATCACCTCGAGATCCGGGGGGATCGACTCGTGCTCCTCCTCCTTCAGCTTGGGCCGGCGCTGCTGCTGCTGCTGTTGTTGGTCCTCGGCGTAGGCCGGCCGGACGAGCACGACGGCCAGAACGGCCAGCAGGACGAGGAGGGCTCTCGATCGCACGCGCTACTCCTTAAGGCCCAACCGGGCCTTGAGCTGCGCGCGCGAGATTTCAAAGACCTGGCGCGTCACGGAGTCCTGCACGGCGGCCAGCCCGCCCCCCAAAGCGGGAGGCCCGGGCTTCCCCCTCCCCG
>CAZMIB010000061.1:0-16450 GCA_964566245.1 uncultured Elusimicrobia bacterium
GAAGTAAAGGTTGAAGGCAGGAATGAAGCCAGCGGGCAGGTGGTGGGGCGTACCTCGCAAAACATCACCTTAAACTTTACCGCACCGGAAAGCGGGGTCCCGGCGGTGGGCAGTTATGTTAACGTGCTGGTCAATAAAAGTTTCCCCAACAGCCTGCTGGGTGAAATGATATGAATGTGAGGTAAGGGCGGGTAGGGCGTGAGGAGAATCCCATGGAAGTTGAAATGAAAATTCGCGGCTTGATGATGGACCCGGTGACGAACATGCCGATCGTGGTGCTCAAGGACGTGGGAAGCGATACGGTGCTGCCCATATGGGTGGGGGTCTATGAAGCGAATGCCATCGCGCTGGAAATTGAAAAGGTAACCACGCCGCGCCCCATCACGCATGACCTCATCAAAAACCGGCTCATCAGCCTGGACACGCATGTTCCCAAGCCCGTGGCGCTTCTCCAGCCTGTTCTCCTGCGCCAACTCAATGTCAGCCAAACGGAAGATGCGGCGCGCGCCATCAACGAGGGAATCAAAGCAAAAAAGGCGGCCGATAAATCTCCCGAGATTCGAACCCTCGAAACCGATCTTCAACACCTTCTCGGCACGAAGGTGGAGCTGCGCACCGGCAAGCAAAATCGGGGCTCGCTCGTGATCCACTATTACTCGCTCGACGACTTCGATCGCATCCTGGAAAAGCTAAAAAGTGCTTATAAATAAAGCACTTTTCATAACAGCGCTGCTTGTGCCGCCGGCCGCGCGCGGCCAAACCTGGATCGGGGCCCCCGACTCCGACGCGCCTCCCGCGGAGTCGGACCAGAACCAGGCCCCGGCACCGACCGACCAGCCCGCTCAGGCGCCCCCGCTTGCCGAGAGCCCCGATTATGAACAGCCCTCGGTCTCGGCGGCTCCCGTGGTGCCGGTCTACCTCGCGCTGCATCCCAATATCAACGCCTTCACCGCATTCTCCGACGGGGGCTGGGACGGAAACTGGTACGTCGGCTACAACAACTGCTGGATCGTCGAGCTTCCGCGCGCGCCGCGCGGCAATTACGCGCGGGCTTATATCGGCGCGCGTCTCGGCCGCGCCAAGACCCAGCCGCGCCCCGGACGCGGCCTCGAGCGCTCGGTCATCCCGGGGAAAATTTATCTATCGATCTCATCGACTCACACTTTTTCCGCGACTCAAAGCTATCTCCTTGCCCTCTCGCAAGAGCTGTCCATCGAGCCCGATCCGAACGCGATCAACAAAGACCAGCGCCAGGCGGCGTGGTACTGGGTCGAGATCCCGCTGAAGGACGTCAACTTCGAGGGCCCGAACTACCTCGCGCTCTACTCTCCGAGCGATTTCTTCCAATCCGCCTCCAGCGCGCCCATCCTCGGCGCCGCGACGACGACGGAGAAGCAGGCTCACGCCTGGCTGAATCGCTCGATACGCGGCGCGGCGCCGACCGATCCGGCCACGGCGCTCGAGACTCCCATTCATTACCTGCTGCCGGCGCTGGCGCTCAAGCTCGTCCCGCCGGACGCCTCCGAGGTCACGGTGCGCGGCCTGACGGCCACACGGAGGGGGGAGTTCGTCAATATACAGTTCTCCGCCTACGGCGAGAACGTCGAGCAGGGCTGGGTCGAGCTGTCGCTCGACGATCTTTCGTGGGAGAAGCGCGGGCCGACGCTGCGTCAGCCGCCCTATGTCTTCACGTTCACGGCCGAAGCCTTCGGCAAGCGGGACGTCTACCTTCGCGGCGCGGCCCGCGACATCCTCGGCAACGTCGGCTTCAGCGGCAGCGTCGTCTTGAGCGCCGCCAACCCATGAGCGGGCTTCGCGTCGCGGTCGTCGGGGCCACCGGGCTCGTCGGGCGGGAAGTTCTCTCTTTGCTCGAGAAGCGGCGCTTCCCGGCGGGGGAGATCGCCTTTTTCGCCGGAAGCGGCGGCCGGAAATTGCCGTTCCGCGGCCGGCGGCGTCCCGTGCACGCGACGACGGCCCGCGCGCTGAAAGGCTTCGACCTCGCGCTTTTCGCCGCCGACGACGACATCGTCCGCCGCTTCGCGCGTCCACTGGCCGCGTCCGGGACCACGGTCATCGACGAGTCCGCCGCTTTCAGGATGGAGCCCGGCGTCCCGCTCGTGATCCCCGAGATCAACGGAGCCGTCCTCCGCCCGAGCCACAAATTTATCGCCGGGCCCAACTGCACGACGGCCGCCCTGTTGATGGGTGTTTACCCGGTCCATCGCCGCGCTCCGGTCCTCGGCATACGCGCCGCCACCTACCAGGCGGTGTCCGGGGCGGGGAAAGCCGCCGTCGAGGAATTCTCCTCGCAGGTCGCCGCGTGGGCTCGCGGCGACCGCCGGCTGAAGTCCAAGATCCTGCCCCAACCGATCGCCTTCAATCTTTTCCCGCACATCGGCTCTTTCGACAGCGCCGGGCATTCCTCCGAGGAGTTGAAAATGGCGCGCGAGTCGCGGAAGATCCTCGGCGCTTCCGGCCTCCGCTTCAGCGCGACGACCGTCCGCGTGCCGGTGTTCCGCGGGCACTCCATCGCGGCGTGGCTTGAAACCGCGCGGCCGGTGACGCCCTCCAAGGCCCGCGCCTGGCTTTCCGGCGCTCCGGGCGTGCGGCTGATGAAGGGGGAGCTCTATCCCACGCCGCTCATGGCCGCGGAGCAAGGCCCGGTTTTCGTCGGGCGCCTCAAGCAAGGTTCTCACGCGCGCGAGCTCTCGCTGTGGGTCGTCGGCGACAATCTGCTCAAGGGCGCGGCGCTGAACTCCGTCCAAATCGCCGAGCTCCTGCTCCAAAAAGGCTTCCTGCGTCCTCGCGCTTAAGCACCGGCATTGCCGCTGGCGCGAATCCGCCGCATCTGTTAATCTAGTTTCTTCGAGCCTCGCTCGCCGCCCGTGCGCCTTCGAACTTTCCTCGCCGCCTCCACCCTTTCCTCGCTGCTCGCGACATCCGCGCTCGTGGCGATCGCGCTCGGCCATGGCCGCGCCGACGACCGCCGGCCCCCGGCCGTCGAGCGCGGGGTGCCCGCCGATCTGCTGAGCCTTTCGTCTCCCTGGAGGACCTCGCTTCAGCTCTCGCGTCTGCGCGCCGCCGGACGGGCCGGCCGCCCCCTGCGCTTCGTCGTCGTCGGCGACGCCGAGCCGGGGCGTTTTTTCTGGTCGCGCTGGCTGTTCAACCGCGCGGGCGTGTTCGAGCGCCAGCTTCGCCGCGTTCGCGGCGAGGACGCGGCGTTCACGATCCAGCTCGGCGACATGGTCAGCCGCGGCGTTCCGAGGAACTACCGCGAGTTGTTCCGGGAGCTGAACGACGCCGCCTTAAGCCGGCCCTACCTTACCGTGCTCGGCAATCATGACCGCCGCTGGCCGCATGGGATCTCCGACGACGACATCTACGCCGGAGCGTTCGGCTCTCCGGATTACTTCTTCGACGCCGGCGGCGTGCGCTTCGTCGTCGTCGACACAAGCTTGAAGCGCGTGACCAAGGCCCAACTCGCCTGGCTCGACGCCGCGCTCGACGTCCCGACTCCCAAGGTCGTCTTCACTCATATGCCCCCGGCCGAGCTGCGGCCCTGGACGTTCGGCGACGGGGGCTTCGACGAGGGCAGCGAAGCCTTCGTCGAGCTGCTGTCGCGCCGCCGCGTCGACCGCGTCTACCTCGGCCACGTCCACGGCTTCGGGGCGATGGAGCACAAGGGCGTGCGCTACGTGCTGACCGGCGGCGGCGGCTCGCCGCTGTTTCCCTCGGGCGCCGATCGGATCATGCACCATTACCTCGTCGTCGAGGTCCGCCCCGACGGCCTCCACGAGCTTGTGCGGCCGCTCGATGCCGAGGCTTTCGCGATCGACTGGCGCGGGGCGCCCCGAAGCTGATGCGCCTCGGTCGCCTGCTGTTCCTCTTCGGTATCGCGCTGGCGGTCGTCCTGCCGCTCAGATTATGGGTCGTCGAACCCATCTACATCGCCAGCGCCTCGATGGAGCCGACCTTGCCGGTGGGAACCCACCTCTTCATGGACCGCCTCACCTTGAGCTTCCGCGACCCGCGGCGGGGGGACATCATCGTCTTCAGATCGCCGGTCGGCGAAGACCTGGACCTGGTCAAGCGCGTGATCGGCGTTCCGGGCGACGTCGTCGAGCTGCGCGAGAAAAAGGTTTTCGTGAACGGCAAGGAGCAGGACGAGCCCTACGTCCAGCACACCCGGGCCAACGAAAACCTTTCCGGCGACACCATGGGCCCGCTGACCGTCCCGGCGGGCTCCTTGTTCGTGCTCGGCGACAACCGCGACGAGTCCAAAGACTCCTCGGTTTGGAGGGACCCCTCGACCGGCCGGCCGGTCTACTTCCTTAATATAGACGCCGTCCGCGGCCTCGCCCGCGGAGCTTACTGAAGTTTCACTCCGGTTTCATCCCCGATTGACCGTCCGCGGGCAGAATATCGTCGATGAGCTACAAATCGATGCTGTTTTGCGCGGCGATGAGCGTTCTTAACGCGCTCGGCGCGGCGTCGTGCTTCGGAGAGGAGTCGTTCGAACAAATTTACCAGCATTACAATACGCGCATCACAAACGACTCGAACCAGCTCGCCTCGCTGCGGCAAATGATCGCCGCCATTCCCGCGAACACCTTGACCGGCCAAGAGGATGCGCGCAAACAAAAGCTCGGGCAAGTCTCGCAAGTACAAAGCGACCTGCGCGGCGTTCAAAACAAGCTCAGCGAGACGGCCTCCGATATTCAGAAAGCAAAGGAGAAGGATGAGAACAAGGCGACGCGGCTTTTAAATTCGCCCGATTTTCCTGATAAGGCCAATCAGCTCGGTAAATTGGAGACCGCGGCTCAAGAAAAGCTGCAGCAACTGGACAAGCTGAATGATTTGAAGCAAGCCGCCGACAAGGCCTTGCAACAAGGCGCCGCGGTAGAACAGGCCGCCCAAGCCAAGGTCGGCAATCCGAAAACCCCGGATGGCGCGTCGGCCAAGTCAGCGGCGGCCCCGAAGCCGGCCGATAAAGCGCCGGCTCAAGGCGCGTCACCAACCGCCGCCGCGCCCGGAACCGGCGCGTCCTCCGATAAGGATCTCCAGACCAAGGCCGCCGACTCGCCCGGCGCGGGAACCGCGCCCTCCAAATCCGCCGGGGTCCCCAAGTCCGCGGTCAAGACGGCGGTCGCATCCCCGCCGAAACTGGCCCGAGACATGAAGTTTATCCAGGGGGACCATCAAACCGGCAATGACGTTAAGGTCGCGCAGCACTTCTTGAACTCCGAGTTGAAGCGGGCCGGCATCAACAAGCGCATCCCCGAGGACGGCGAGTTCGGCCCGCAGACGCGCAACGCCGTCAGGGATTTCAACAGAAGGAACGGGCTTGGGCGATCCTCCACCATTAACGAACGCTCGTGGAAGGCCCTTTATGCCTCCGCGATGAGCCAGCCCGAGCCGGCGACGACGGAACCGACGGATTCCCTGCCCGCATCATCCGCGGCCAAATCCACGCGCGCCAAAGCCGTCGCGTCCGCGTCGCGGGCGAGCCAGGACCGCGGCTCGAAAGCCTCCGGCGCGGAGGCGCCGACGTTCCGCTCGCCGATCAAGGACGATACGTGGGTGACCAGCGGCTATGGGCGCCCTCGCTCGCACGGCTCGCACAAAGGCGCGGACTTCCACGCCCCCAAGGGAACCGAGATTTATTCGGCGGCCGAAGGCACGGTGCGAGACACCGGCTACAGCGAGACTCATGGGAAATACGTCATCGTCGACCACGCCGACGGCTCAAGGACGAAATATTTCCACCTGAGCCGGATTCTCGCGGAAGAGGGGCAGCATGTCGACAATGACACGCTCATCGGCAAGAGCGGCAATACCGGCTCGACCTCCCAGGGCGCGCACCTGCATTTCGAGTACGAGGATTCCGACGGCAACCACCGCAACCCTGCCGTCGTGCTCGGCCTAGGTGGCCGCGGCTCCGGCAGCGGCGCCTCCGATCAATACGCTTCCTACCAGGCCCATCAGGACGACGGCAACTAAGCCGCACGGCGGCTTACCAAGTCTTTACGGCGCTTTCGTCCCGCTTTTAACCTCCAAGCGCACACTATCCTTGATGAGCTACAAACCCCTGCTGGTTTGCGCGGCGATGAGCCTCTTGAACGCGCTCGGCGCGCCGGCGTGCTTCGGCGACGACTCGTTCGCTCAGGTCTATCAGCAGTACAAAACGCGCATCGCGGGCGACTCCCGGCAGCTCCAGTCCCTACGCCAAACGATCGCGTCCATCCAGCCCAATACTTTGACGGGACAGAAGCAGTTCGGCCAAATCGCCCAGGTCAAGGGAGACCTGAACGGGATTCAAGGCCAGGTCGGAAAGGCCGCCGCCGACACGCAAAAAGCAAAACAAAAGATAGAAGACCAGGTTCTTAAAATTTCCAACTCCCCGGATTTTCCCGGGAAAATGGAGCAGCTCGACAAGCTTGATGCCGCGGCACAGGCCGCGACGAAAAAGCTCGGCCAATTGGACGAGCTCAAGGACGCCGCGACCCAGGCGCTGCAGCAGGGCGATCAAGCTCAACAGGAAGCCCAGGGCAAGGTCGGCAACCCGAAAAGCCCCGATGCCGCCGCCACGTCCGCGGCGGATCCCAAGAACGCCGTGAAGGCGGCCGCCCAAGACGCCTCAGCCAAGGCCGCCTCCGCCGACGCGGTGAAGAACGCGGCGGCCAAGGAGCCCGTTCCGGACCGCGTGAAAGATACCGGACTTAAAACAGGCATGCAGGGGAAGGACGTCCTGACGGCCCAACAGCGTTTGAACAAAGCCTTGGGCGGGCACATCGCCGAGGACGGAGACCAGGAGAACGGCGGTTTCGGCCGGGAGACGCGCGCGGCGGTAAAGCAGTTCCAGCGGCAGGCGCATCTCCCAGTGACGGGGAAAATCGACGAGGCGACGTGGAACGCGCTGCGGGACGGCTCGTCGAACACCGAAGCCCTAGCGGCCAAGCCGGCCGCTGCAAGCCCGTCGGACAATCTTCCCGTATCCTCGTCGAAGCGCTCGGGCGCGCCGTCAGTGCTGGACGCCAACGGCCATCGCGTGGCCCTGAATCCCGACAACGCCGTCATGGCCAGGCCGACCGAGTATCATAAGGTGAATGAAAAAGACTATATCGCTCGTCAAAAGCTGATCGAGGAAGGGCGCGCCGAGGGGAAATCGCAGCGGCAGGTGCTCAAGGAAATCAAGGGATTTTCCCAGGAGCAGTGGGCGCAAAAGCGCGACGCTGCCTTGAGCCGCATCAAGGACTTCTCCGCCTACCGAACGGCTTCGGTGCGCGGCATCAAAGACGGCTTAGTCAACAAGGCTTTCCTTGGGGCGATGAATCAGGAGGGGACCGGCACATCTCTCGACAATCGCACGTTCAATCAGGATCACAAGGACAGCAGGGGACGGAACTATTTCGCCGAGCTGTCGTCGAGCAAGTTCGCCAACGGCAAGGGCACCGGCGATGCTCCTTTGATTCCTTACCATACTTTCGCCGCCGATATGGGGGCAGGGAGATTAGCCCCGGGCACCTGGGTGTACGTCCCGGAGCTCGAAGGCAAGGTCCTGGCGAACGGCGCAAAGTTCAACGGTGTCGGCCAGATCGGGGATACCGGGGGCGCCTTCGAGGGCCAAGGGAACGGTCGCGCCGACGTCTATCTCGGTGAAGATCCACATTTCGGCAAACAAAGCGAGTATGCTCGGTATCTGGACGATCATTCCAAAGAGAAAATCCACTTCTATCCGTTACCGGCGGGCTTCAAGGCCGCGCCGGACATCACGCCGGGCACTCAGCTCGCGGTGACCGACAGCCCGCGCACCAAATCCAATGACTCGAACTATGCCTCCAATTAAGTTTACGTCGACGCCCCTCTCTTTCGCGCGGCTCCTCGGAGCCCTGTTGCTGACGACAGGTTCCTGCTTCGCCCAATCGGCCTCGCCGGTCATTCAATACAAGGCGCGGCTTGAAAAGGATTCTTCCCTGTTGAAGCAGGACCTGCGCGACGACCAGAAATCTCTACTCGGGCAGCTCGGACAAGATCTCTCGGGACTTCAGGGTCAGCTTAAGCCGAACAGTTTGCCGTTCGGGGATCTGCGCGCCGAGGCCGACAAGCTCAAGAGCGATCCGGCATGGCTTTCCGTGGATGCGGGCGAGCGCAAGCAGTTGGAGGATAAGCTCCATGCCCTCGCCGGGCGCACGGACACCTTGGTCTCCAGGGTCGTCGAGGAGTGGGAGAAGGAGCAAGGACCGCTCGCGAACGGCAAAAAAGGCCCGAAAGGCACCGGCGGCCAGGACAACGCCGCCGCCGTCAAGAAGGCCGCCAATCCGAACTTCGACGGCGGCGGCGCGACCGGAGCGGCCGTTAAGAAGCCGGCCGCGAAGGGCGCCGCGACGGCGAATACCGCGGCGGCGAAGCTTCCCGCGGTGTCCGAGAAAGCCGTCGAATGGACGCGCCCCTTGAAGAGCACTCGGAACGGCGTCATGCAAGGAAAGGATGTTCTCGCGGCTCAGAAATATTTGAATAAGGCGATGGGATTCCACATCGCGGAGGACGGCGATCAGGAAAACGGCGGCTTCGGCGGGGAAACCCGACGCGCGGTTAAGCGCTTCCAGGCGACCTTGCATCCGCCCCTGGAGCCGACCGGGGTCATCGATAAGCGCACGTGGGATAAATTGGTCGAAGCCGCCCATACCAGGCCGAACCCGGCGACCGGCCCGATGCCCGCCGACGCCTTGGCCTTGAAGGTGTCCCCGGAAAGCAACCGGGTCTACGCGATGGGCCCGCGGGGGCGGCGCGCCTCCGTCACCCAGGCCCAGATCGACGAAGCGAACCAGCGCGGATACTCCGCCCTGAGAAGGGATGGTCCGATACTTTACAACGACAAGGCTTCCGGCAAGACCGCGATCATCCAGCCAAAGAACAAGAGCCAGGTCACGAACTACTATCTCTCAGATGAGAAGGATGAGATATCCCAGGACCTCTATAAATCGCGCCTGGCAAAGCAACTGCGCGAAGAGCTGGGCCTGAGCCGGCGGCAAGCGAACGCGGCCGCGGCGGCAAGCCTGAAGAAGCTCTACACCGACGGGAAGTGGGCGGCCGAGCGGGACAAGATATTCAGCTCTTTAACGCCCGAACAACTGGACAATCTTCGGGATACGCCTCTGCGCGGGATGGGCGACCGCCTGTTCTACAGCGGCTTCGCGCGCAAGGTCAAAATCGAAGGTTCGGGAAAAACTTTGGACATGGACACCATCAATTCGGACGGCAAAACGTTTGAAACCCTTGATCCCAAGAAGTATCCCTACGGGAAGGGCGCGGTGAAGAATCCGTTCCTGCTACAGGCCAAGAAGGACCCGAACAGCCCTTACAAGAACTGGGCCGACGACGCCTTGGTTCCCTTCAAAAGCATGGCGGTCGACAAGCGCCTCTATATGCAGCGGCTTCCCAGCGGGCGCAAGGTCTTCGTTCCGCCGAAGCTCTTCATTCCCGAGTTCGTCGGCCTAACGCTGCCCGACGGCACCAAGGACGACGGCATACGCTGGGGCCACGACACCGGCGGCTGGATCAAGGGAGCGCACGTCGACAACATGCTCGGCGTCGGCAACGACGATTACAACTACAGCCTCGTGCTGGCCAAGGAGCGCGGGCAGGACATGCCGGACCTGGGCAGGAAGCGCATCACGATTTACGTCCTTCCGCAGTGATCGCGTCGGCCCCGAAGTGCGGGCGGAGGGCCGTCGGGATTTCGATCGAGCCGTCCTTGCGCTGATAGTTCTCCATCACCGCGGCGAACAACCTTCCGACCGCGACGCCGCTGCCGTTCAAGGTGTGCACCGGCTCGGTCTTGCCGTCGGGCCGCCGGACGCGCGTGCCGATGCGGCGCGCCTGAAAATCGAGACAGTTCGAGCACGAGGAGATCTCGCGCCAGCGGTTCTCGCCGGGCATCCAGACCTCGATGTCGAAGGTCTTCGCGCTCGAGAAACCGATGTCCGCGGTGCACAGCTCGATGACCCGGTACGGAATCTCCAGGCGCCGCAGGCACTCGCTCGCGTCCTCGACGAGACGCTTCAGCGCGTCCATCGAGTCCTCGGGGCGGGTTAGCCAAACCAGCTCGACCTTATTGAACTGGTGCTGGCGGATAAGACCGCGCGTGTCCTTACCGTAGGAGCCGGCCTCGCGGCGGAAGCAGGCGGTCAGCGCCGCGTACTTAAGCGGCAGGCGCTTCTCGTCAATCGTCTCGCCGCGATGCAGGTTCGTCAGCGTCACCTCGGCCGTCGGCACGAGGTACAGGCCGTCGGGCGCGGTCTTGTACTGGTCCTCCTCGAACTTCGGAAGCTGGCCGGTGCCGGTCAACGTCTCGGCCGTGACGAGATACGGCGTCGCGGCCTCCTGGTACCCGCGCTCGCGCGTCGCAAGATCGAGCAAGAATTGGCCGAGAGCGCGCTCCAGCCGCGCGCCCGCGCCTTTCAGTATCGCGAAACGCGCGCCGGAGAGCCGGCCCGCCGTCTCGACGTCGAGGATACCCAGCGCCTCGCCCAAAGCCTGGTGATCCTTGGGGGGGAAATCGAGCGCGCGCTTTTTTTCGGCGTGCTCTTCGACGACCGGATTATCCGCCTCGGAGGCTCCGATCGGACTGGTCGCATGCGGAAGATTCGGCAGCCCGAGCAAAAGTTGCTCGACCTGGGCGTCCAGCTCCTTGGCCGCCTTCTCGGCCTCCGGAAGGCGCTCTCCGATCTCCCTCAGCCGGGCGGAGTCCTCCGGCCCAAGGTAGCCGCCCTCGGCGACGGCCGTCGTCATGTCCTTGCCCGAGGCCTTGACCGCCTTCATGTCGATCTTTCGCTCGCGTATCAGGCCCTCGATCTTCTTCGAGAGAGTCTTGCGGTCGCCGAGCAAGACCTCGGCCTCGCGCAGCGCGGCGCGGCGCTTCTCGTCGAGGCGCAGGACCTCCTCGAGCGCGGGCAGATACCGCCCGCCCCTGTCCTTCAGGCCCTTGCGCGCGGTTTCCGGTTCGGTGCGAATCAGCTTTAGATCGAGCATGGTTTTATCGGTGTATCGGCAGGACGGCCTCGGCGCGATTGGTCTTCAGATCGTCGCCGGCCCGCGGGTCGAGCATCACCTCGACCTTCACGGCGTCGGCCCAGAAGCCCTGCGCGTAAAGATGCTTGAGCCGCGTGGCGAGATGCTGCGGCTCGACGACGACCTTTCTTTCGGCTCCCTTCCTGAGCATCGGAACTCGGCACTCGCCGATCTCGAACGGAATGCTCCACATGCCGTCCCCTCCGGCGACGGGTGAAAGCTTCACGCTGAACGCGTAGCGCACCAGCACGCCGGCCGCGTCCGGCCCGTCGTTCCCGACCATGACGGTGAAGCGGATCGGTCCCGGGAGAATGTCGCCGGGGCGCATGTGGAGGCCCTGGATGTCCTCGAAGCGCGGGCGCAGGGGCTTCGCTTGATCGCGCATCCCCAGTTCCCACTGCGCGTCCTTCACCATGATATCGGCGGCGACCGGCACGGCCGCGGCCAACGCGACGGCCAGAGCGCTCACGAATCGTTTCATGCGCCTCTCACCCCTTGACCACTCCCATGGGCCTCAGCCGCGCCACTTTCCCGGCGAGCCCCGCGCGGTCGCAGACCTCGACCACCTCGGAAACGTCCTTGTACGCCTGCGGGGCCTCCTCGGCGAGGCCCCTGACGCTCGCGGTCCGGACCTCGATGCCCTTCCCGGTCAACTCCCGCTTCAACTCGCTGCCGTTCACCTGCTTCAACGCCGCAGAACGGCTGAGCAGGCGGCCCGCGCCGTGGCAGGCCGTGCCAAAGGTGCGCCGCTCGGCCGCGGCCAGGTCGGTGCGCAGCAGCCGTACGCCGCAGGAGATGTCGTAGCCGATCCCGCCGGGACTGACCACGCCGTCCTTCGCATCCGTCGCGGCGACGCCGCCGACCGGAAAGCCGTAGCCCCAATGCGCGTCCGGCATCGCCATCGAGGCGCCGACGATGCCCGGCAGATGGGCGACGTTCGCGACTTGCTCGGCGACGCGCTCGCGCTCCAGCTTGGGCAGCATCCCCTCGCTCGCGAACAGCGGGCCGGGGACGCGCATGCCGCCGGTCTTGGGCAGCTCCCAAAGATAGTCGTCGATCTTGCGGAAAAGAGGCATTCGCGCCTGGATTCTAGCAGAATCGGAGGAACGGCCTGGTCCCCCCATCCCACCCTTCCCCCGCAAATGGGGGGAAGGAGACTTCTAAACGTCGATGACGACTTCGCTTTTTAGGTGGTCGCGTTCGCGGACGATTTTCAGGCGGTGGTAGGTGACCGCCTTGACCTCACGCGCGAGGCGCTGGCGGGCCGGGTCGAAGGTGTGGCCGTGCAGGCGCGCGACGAGGTCGGCCTCTTGGACGCGCGGGAACTCGAACTTGACCGGCAGGAAGTTGCGCGTCTGGATCAGATAGACGAGCTCGGTCATCCAGTGGACCAGCAGGCTCTCGGCGGTCGCCGATTTCACGCGCACCGTGAGCTCCTGCTGGGCCGGGCCGCGCGGCTCCAGGCCGTAGAGCCGCATCAGCCCCTGACCCGCGTTCTTGAACAGCTCCCCGAGATCGCGCCCCGTGACCTCGAGGGCGATCTCGGACGTATGCGGGAGTATCCGGTAAGGCCTCAAGCCCCGCCCTCGGCGTCGGACTCGGAGACGATCGGCGCGACGCGCGCGACCTTGTCGCCTTCCTCGAGCCGCACGAGCCGGACGCCCTGCGTGTTGCGGCTGATTTCCTTGATGCCGCTGCAGCTCATCCGGATGGTCATCCCCTTATCGGTGATGATCATCAGATCCTCGTGGTCGGTGACGAGCTTGATCCCGACGACCGGCCCGTTGCGGTCGGTGGCCTTGATCGTGATCACGCCGCCTCCGCCGCGGTGCTGGTCGCGGTACTCGGACAGCGGCGTCCGCTTGCCGTAGCCGTTCTCGCAGACCGTCAGCAGAGAGGCCACGGTCTTCGGAGCCGCCGCCTCCATTCCGATCACCTGGTCGCCCTTCTCCAGGCGTATGCCGCGCACGCCCATCGCGGAGCGCCCCATCGGGCGGATGTCGGACTCCGGGAAGCGGATCGACATGCCGTTGCGGTTGCCGATCAAAATCTCGGCCTTGCCGTCGGTGTGCGCGACGTCGACGAGCACGTCGCCTTCGTCGAGCGAGATCGCCGCGATGCCGCTGCGGCGGATGTTCTCGAAGTCCGCGAGGGGGGTCTTCTTGACGGTGCCGTTGCGGGTCGCCATCACGAGAACGGTCTCCTTCCCCTTGGCCTCCTCGAACGAGCGGATCGAGATCGCGGAGGTGATCTTCTCCTCCGCGCCGCCGAGCGCCACGAGGTTGACGACGGCCTTGCCGCGCGAGGTGCGGTTACCCTCGGGGATCTCGTAGCCCTTCAATGCGTAGACCTTGCCGCGGTTCGTGAACAGCAGGAAGGTGTCGTGCGTGTTCGCGACGAAGAGGTTCTGGATGAAGTCCTCTTCCTTCACGCCCGCGCCGGTGACGCCCTTGCCGCCGCGCCCCTGGGCGCGGTAGGCGTCCGCCGGGACGCGCTTCACGTAGCCGGCGTTCGAGAAGGTGATGACGACCTCCTCGTTCGGGATGATGTCCTCGAGGCTCAGCTCGGCCGACTCGGCGGTGATCTGCGTCCGCCGCTCATCGGCGTACTTCTTCTTGAGCTCCTCGGTCTCCGCCAGGATGATCTTGAGGACCTTCTTCGGGTCGCCCAAAATGGCCTTATACTCGGCGATCTTGGCCATCAGCGCGCGGTACTCCTCCTCGATCTGGTCCGCCTCCAGCCTGGTGAGCTGGTGCAGGCGCATGTCGAGGATCGCCTGGGCCTGGATCTGCGAAAGCTCGAACTCCTCGATCAACTTAACCTTGGCCTCGGCGGAGTCCTTCGACTGCCGGATGATCTTGATGATCCGGTCGAGGTTCTTGATCGCGATCCGGAAGCCCTCGAGGATGTGCGCGCGCTCCTGCGCCTTCTTGAGGTCGTACTGGGTGCGCCGGACGACGACGACCTTCCGATGCTCGACGTAGTGGCCGAGCAGCTCGCGCACCGACAGCACGCGCGGCCGGCCCTCGACGAGGGCCAGCAGGATGACCCCGAACGAGGTCTCCATCGCGGTGTGCTTGTAAAGCTGATTCAGGACGACCTGGGCGTTCCCGTCGCGCTTGACCTCGATCACGACGCGCATGCCTCGGCGGTCGGACTCGTCGCGGATGTCCGAGATATCGGGGATCTTCTTGTCGCGCACGAGATCCGCGATCGTCTCGAGGAGCTGCGCCTTGTTGACCTGGTACGGCAGCTCGGTGACGATGATCGCCTGCCGGTTGCCCTTCATCTCCTCGATCTCGGCGAGGGCCTGGATGCGGACGGCCCCGCGGCCGCGCTCGAAGTAGTCCCGAATTCCCGCCTTGCCGCGCACGATGCCGGCGGTCGGGAAATCCGGCCCCTTTATGATCTTCATCAGCTCCTTGACGTCGAGCTGGGGGTTCTCGATGTAGGCCGCGACCGCGTCGCAGACCTCGCCGAGGTTGTGCGGGGGGATGTTCGTCGCCATGCCGACCGCGATGCCGGCCGAGCCGTTGACCAGCAGGTTCGGCAGCTTCGCCGGCAAAACCGTGGGCTCGACGGAGCTGTTGTCGTAGGTCGGGAACCAGTCGACCGTCTCCTTGTCGATGTCGCCGAGGAGCTCGTCCGAGATGCCGGCCAGGCGGGCCTCGGTGTAGCGGTAGGCCGCGGCCGGGTCGCCGTCGACGGAGCCGAAGTTGCCCTGGCCGTCCACCAGCGGGTGGCGCAGGGAGAAATCTTGGACCATGCGGACCAACGCGTCATAGACGGCCGCGTCGCCGTGCGGGTGGTACTTTCCGAGCACCTCTCCGACGATCTTCGCCGACTTCTTGTACGGCCGGTTGTGCTTGAGGCCCATCTCTTCCATCGCGTACAGGATGCGGCGATGGACCGGCTTCAAGCCGTCGCGCACGTCGGGCAAGGCGCGCCCGACGATGACCGACATCGCATAGTCGATATACGACGATTTCATCTCCTCGCCGATGTCGCGGGAGACGATGTTTCCGACCGGTTCCGTAGGCAAATTTTCTTGTTTGGCCATGAGGGGTTCCTCGGACGCGCGGTATCCGCGCCGTTATCGGTCTATTTTAGTAAAACTGGGCCCGGTTTAGAAGGCTCACGAGGAAGTGCTACGATGAGCGTACCATGCTCCGAGCGCTCGCCGTGGACGTCGGACGGCGCGCGCGGCGGGGCCTGGCGGGCGTCGGGCGCTTCTCGCGCTTTGTCGGAGGGACAGCCCGCGCGGCCGCGAATCCCGCGCGCCTCAATCCCCGCGTCCTGGGGAAGGTTCTGCTCAACCAGGTCCGCTTCAGCGGCCTTCACGCGGCCCCGCTGACGGCCGGCGCCGCGACCATGATCGGAGCCGTCGCGATCATCCAATCCTTCACCTTCCTGACCGGGCTGGCCGACGACTATATCGGCTCGCTTTTGGTCTCGGTGATCATCCGAGAGCTGGGGCCTTTGGTGACGGCGATCATCCTGATCGGCCGCTCCGGGACCGCGATGGCCACGGAGACGGGGTCGATGCGCTTAAACGGCGAGATCGAGGCGCTCGAGGCTTACCGGATCGACCCCGCGGCCTTCATCGTGCTCCCGCGCCTCGTCGGGGCGGTTCTCGCGATGCTGGCCCTCATCGTGGTCTTCGACGCCCTGGGAATCTTCGGCGGCTTCCTGGTGGCCCTCACCCGCATGGACCTTTCCCTCGCGCTGCTTCTCGGCCGCGTGCTCGAGGCCCTGACGCCGCGCGACGTCCTTCTTTCGGCGCTGAAAGCCGTCGGCTTCGGCTCCGCGATCGCCCTGCTTTCCTGCTCGTTCGGGCTCGACGTGGAGCCTTCCCCGACCGAGCTGCCCAAGGCCGTCACCAAGGCGGTGGTGGCCTCCCTCGCGAGCGTCCTCGTCATCGACGGCGTGATCGCTTTCGCGTTCTATCTATGACCGCGATAGAGTTCCGCCGCGTCTCCTACCACGCCGCCGGCCGCGTCGAGCTGCGCGGCGTGGATTTCTCCGCCTCTCCCGGCGACTGCATCGTGGTTTTCGGGCGGTCGGGCTCGGGAAAGCGGGCGCTCGTGAAGCTGGTCTCCGGCGCGCTGCGGCCGACCGAGGGGGCGGTGGCGTCGGGCCCGGGGCCCCTTCCGGCGGGCTACGTCGCGAGCGACGGCGGACTGCTGAGCAACCTGTCGCTTCTGGAGAACGTCGTCCTGCCGGTCGTCTATCACCGCCGCCTCGCGCGCCCGGCCGCCTTGACCGCGGCGCGGGCGCTGCTTGAGGAGCTCGGGGTCGCGGATCAGGCCGACAACCTGCCGGCGCGCTCCGGCGTGGGCGCCCGCAGGCTGGCCCAGGTCGCGCGCGCCATGCTGGCCGA
>CAZMIB010000062.1:0-16366 GCA_964566245.1 uncultured Elusimicrobia bacterium
CGCTATCCAGACGGACGCTGGGTGCAAGTGGAGGCGCTGCGGGGAGACGCCTATTTCGTTCCGGAGGTTCTCGCCGGCTACAGGACGCACGCCGAGAACCTCACGCTGGATTTTTACCGCAACGGGGACATGCTGCGCCAAAAAGTGGAGCTCGTCAGGCGCGTGCGCTCGTATCCCGAGTTCGCCGGGCGCGAGGACGCGGGAGCCGGCCTGGAGCCGGCCTTCGCGCCGTTGTACAAGCAGCTCGCGCTGGACATGCTGCGCATGCGCGTCCACGGCGCCGCGCGCGCGGACGTCGCGCGGGGCTTCCGGATGATGCGCGAGGCCGGGGCGGTCGGACGCCCGCTTCTCGACCGGCTGGCGCTCGCGGGGGCGTATCTCGTCCCGCGTCCGATTCTCGTTGGGGCCTACGGCGTCCTGAAGTCGAGGGGACTCTAGCATGGCGAACCTGACGCCGCTGCTCGGCGCCGCGCTGCTGGACTTCCTCTTCCGGCCGCGGCTCCTCGTTTGCAGCGCCTACGTTCGTCTCGTCGATTTGGCCGCGCTGGCCGCCGTGGCGCATTTCTCGCTCTCGCGACGGGGCCGGCGGGCCGGACTCCGCGAGTTGTCGCGAGATTCTTTCGCGCTCCTGTTGACGCTGGCCTGGCTGGCGGCCGCCTGCTCCGCGATTTTCTCGCTGGACCGGTGGGTCTCGCTGAAGAAGCTCCTTCAATGCACGGAGAATTTCTTCCTGGTGGCCTACTCGGCCTGGGCCCTCGGGAGCGCGTCTCGGATTCGATACTTGATCGCCGCGGTTTACGGCGCCTGCATGGCCGAGGCCCTGCTCGCGGCCGGCCAATTCATCAGGAACACCAGCGACATTCGGATGTGGGGCGCCGTCCGGATATCGGGCACGCTGGAGAACTTCTTGGCGGCCTACCTTCTCCTGGGCTGCGCGATCGCGCTGTCCCATGCCTTGCACCCCAGGACGGTTTCCTGGAGGCGCCATGCGTTCGGCGCGGCGCTCCTGCTCGCCATGCTGTATTTCGTCCAGGTTCGGACGATTTGGGCGCTCGCCGTTTGCATGCTGGCCGCGCTGGCGACGGGCTTGCGCCGGCCTCCGTTCGGGCGATGCGCGGCCGTGCTGGCCCTGGTGATCGCCCTCGCGTCGGGCTCCTGCCTGTCGCGCCGCGCGGTCTCCGGCCCCGAGGTGCCGTCGGTCGGGACGGTCCTCAAGCTGAGGGGCGCGACGACCTTTCAGGCGCGCTTGGCCTTGTGGGAGGTCGCTCTCAGGATGTTCCGCGCCCGCCCGCTCCTGGGCGTCGGCGTCGGCAACTTCGGCACGTATTTCCTCGAGCCTCCGTACACGACGCCGGTCATGATCAGCGTGGCGAAGGGACTCAATTTAAGCCGCGAGATCGACGCGCACAGCGAGTTCTTCAACAATCTGGCGGAGCTCGGCGTCCTGGGGACCCTCGCGATGCTGCTGCTCATCGGCGCGGCGGCGAGGCGCGCGTGGGGTCTGGGGCGGGCCGCCGCGCAAGAGGAGCCGTGGGCCCTGGCGCTGTCGGTCGTGATCCTGACGGCGTGCCCGGCTTACTTCGTCTATGGAGGCATGCTCGCCGGAAAGCAGTTTTTCCTGTTTCTCGGGGCCTTGTGGCTGGCCGGGAAGCCGGAAGCCGCGAGCCGCCCGGACGTGGCCCTGGTCGCCGGCTCCTGGCCTCCGATGCGCTGCGGGATCGGCGACTACTCGCATGAGCTGGCGCGCGCCCTTCGAGAGACCGGCCGAAGCGTGACGGTCGTCGCCTCGCCGCGCGGCTGGAGCTGCGCCAGGATGCCGTCCCTCGCGTTCCGGATCGCGCGCGAGAACCCGAGGCTGGTGCACATCCAGTATCCGACCATCGGCTACGGCCGCCGTCTCGGCCCGCAGCTCCTGCTGCTGCTGCTGCGCGCCGCGGGCCTGCGGACGATCACGACGCTCCATGAGTTCCGCGCCACGCATCCTCTCCGGCGCGCCGCCTGCCTGCCGTTCGTTTACCTCTCGGATTTCCTGATTTTCACGAATGTCCAGGAGCAAGACGCCGTGGCCCGCCTGTGGCCGGGCCCGCTGCGGGCCGGCTTCATCCGCCGCTCGGCCGTCATTCCCGTCGGCAGCAATATCCCCGCGCCGAACGGGGCGGAGCCGGCGCCGAACGGCGGCGCCTACGCGGCCTATTTCGGACTGTTTTACCCGGGCAAGAACGTGGAGCTGGCCGTCGAGGCGTTCGCGAAAGCCGCGGCGCTCGAACCGGAGCTCAGGTTCCGCTTCATCGGGGACATCCATCCCGACCATGAGGGGTATTTCGACGCGCTCCGCCTTCGCGCCGAGCGGGACCTTCCCGCCGGACGCGTGGAGTGGCGGCTGGGGCTCGCTCCGGCCGAGGTCGCCGAGGCGTTGGGCGAGTCGCGGGTATGCGTCTTGCCCTTCCCCGACGGGGCGAGCTTCAAGCGCACCTCGCTCTTGGCCGCCATGACCCTTGGAGTGCCGGTCGTCACGACCCAGGGACGCAGCACGCCGGCCCGGCTCGCCGAGGCCAGGGCGGTCCTTTTCGGAGAGACCGCCGAGGAGCTCGCCGCGAGGATGCTCGAGGTCGTTCGGGACCCGAGCTTGTCGCGACGGCTGTCCGACGCGGAGCGCGGCCTGAGCCGCTCGTTTTCATGGGACAATATCGCCCGTGCCCATATCGAAGCCTACGGAGATACCGCCGATGATCAAATCCCTCAAGTCGCCTGACGAGATCGACGCCGCGATCGAGCGCCTCACGGCGCGGCGCGCGCGCCTGCATCCCGACGCGCGCAAGAACTGGGACATGAACATGTTCACGGAGCTCATCGCGCAGCGCTTCGACAAGAAGGCGGCGATACTGGACGTCGGCTGCGTCAGCAGCCCGCTGCTGTACAATCTGGCGACGATGGGCTACACGAACCTTCACGGGATCGACTTCCAGCTGACCGAGAAGGGCATCCACGTCCACCCGAACGTGGCGTACGCGGCCGCCGATCTGACGCGCACGCCGTACAAGGACGCGAGCTTCGACTGCATCACGTCGCTGTCGGTCGTCGAGCACGGCGTGGACGCGGGGCGGTATTTCGCCGAGATGTCGCGGCTGCTCAAGCCGGGCGGAGTGCTGCTGACGTCCACGGACTATTGGCCCGAGAAGATCTCGACCTGGAACGTGCCGAGGCGCCTCACCTTCGGCCTGCCGTGGAACATCTTTTCCCGCGAGGAGCTGCGCGGCCTGCTCGCGGACGCGACCCGCTGCGGCTTCGCGTTGACCGGGGAGATCGACGACGCGGCGGGGCGGCGCGTCATCCGCTGGCCGGACGGCAAGCTTACCTGGTGGCTGGGCAAGGCGTATACCTTCGTCGTCCTCGGCCTCCAAAAGACCGGGGAGCCGAAGACGCGGGCCTGAAATCAAAAACGAGGATATTTCGATGAAACGAGCTTTGATCACGGGACTGACGGGGCAGGACGGCTCCTACATGGCGGAGCTGCTGCTGGAGAAGGGCTACAAGGTCTTCGGCCTCATCCGCCGCTCCAGCCATGAGCCGTTCGACAGGATATTGCACCTCCTGGACCGGGTGCAGCTCGTCGACGCCGACCTCACCGACCAATCCTCCTTGGACGAGGCCGTGCGGGTGTCGATGCCCGACGAGATTTACAACCTGGCCGCGCAGTCGTTCGTGCCGGTCTCGTGGAAGCAGCCGACCTTGACCGGGAACGTCACCGGGCTCGGGGTCACGCGCATCCTCGAGGCGATCCGCAAGGTGAAGCCCGACGCCAAATTCTACCAGGCCTCGAGCTCGGAGATGTACGGCAAGGTCATCGAGACGCCGCAGACCGAGAAGACGCCCTTCTACCCGCGCAGCCCCTACGGCGTCGCCAAGGTGTACGGCCACTACCTGACCGTCAACTACCGCGAGAGCTACGGGATGTTCGCGACCTCGGGCATCTGCTTCAACCACGAGTCGCCGCGGCGCGGCTTGGAGTTCGTGACGCGGAAGATCAGCTACAACGTCGCGAAGATCAAGCTCGGCCTCGCGAAGGAGCTGCCGATGGGCAACCTCGACTCCTTCCGCGACTGGGGCTTCGCGGGCGACTACGTCGAGGCGATGTGGCGCATGCTGCAGCACGACAAGCCCGAGGACTTCGTGATCGCGACCGGCCAGGCGCGCAGCGTCCGGGACTTCGTCAAGATCGCCTTCGAGAGCGTCGGTCTGGACTACCAGGACCACGTGAAGCTCGACCCGCAGTTCCTGCGCCCCGCCGAGGTCGACCACCTGATCGGCAACCCCGCGAAGGCCGAGAGGCTGCTGGGCTGGAAGCCGAAAGTCGGCTTCGAGAAGCTGGTCGAGATGATGGTCCGCTCGGACCTGGACCTGCTGAAGTCGGGCCAGAGCGCGGCGGCCGAGGCCGGCGCGAGGTAGGTTAGGCTAAGCCGGCACGCGGAAGCCGACGTCGGGCGCGTCCTTCAGCCGCGGCAGCGTCCCGTCCTTGGGCGAGAGAATCGGCTCGCGGTCCGGCCAAGCGATCGCCAGCTCGGGATCGTCCCACCTTATCCCGGCCTCGTGGGCCGGGGAGTAATACTCGGTCATCTTGTAGAGGACGTCCGCCGACTCGCTGAGCACCTGGAAGCCGTGCGCGAAACCGGGGGGGATGTAGATCATCCGGCGGTTGTCCTCCGTCAGCTCCAGGCCGACCCAGCGTCCGTAGTGGGCCGAGCCGCGGCGGAGGTCCACCGCGACGTCGTAAACGCGGCCGCGCACGCAGCGCACGAGCTTGCCCTGGCTTCGCGGCGGCTTCTGGAAATGGAGTCCGCGCAGCACGCCGCGGGAGGAGCGCGCGTGGTTTTCCTGCACGAAGGGCTCGCGTATGCCGGCCGCGGCGAAGTCGCCGGCCCTGAAGGTCTCCGCGAGAAAGCCCCGCTCGTCCCCGGCCGAGCCGGGTTCGATTTGGACGACGTCGGGTATCGCCAGCGGCGTGAAGGTGAACCTCATCGGGAAGAGGCTCGATGATACCAAAAGCCCGGCACGGGCTTCATTTCGCCTTGGCGCCGCGTTCTTTCAGGTAGTCCGAGAGAGCCTCGTTCCAGGGGCGCAGATCATCCTGCCCGAGCGCGGCGAGGTTCGCGCGCGCCAGCGAGGTGCGCGCGGGGCGCGGGGCCTTGGCGCCGTACTCCGCCGCGGTCACCGGCTTAAGGTCGGGGCTCAGGCCTGCCTGGCGGAAGATCTCCCGCGCGAAGTCGTGCCAGCTCGTCTCGCCGGCGTTGACGAGATGGTACAAGTCGTAGGCCCCGGTCGGCAGGACTCTCCAGACTTTCCGGGCCAGGTCGAGCGTGTAGCTCGGCGAGCTGACCACGTCGGAGACGACGCGCAGCGGCTTGCCCTCGCGCGCGAGCCGCAGCATCGTCTCGACGAAGTTCACGCCGCCCTTCCCGGAGCTCGTCGCGACGCCGAACAGCCCCGAGACGCGGAAGATGAAGGTCCGCTCGCAGCCTTCCTCGGCGAGGCGCTCCCCGGCCAGCTTCGACGCGCCGTAGCGGTTGATCGGGCCCACCGCGTCGGTCTCGACGTACGGCGCGCCTTTCTTGCCGTCGAAGACGTAGTCGGTCGAGAAATGCACGAGCTCGGCGCGCAGCTCCTCGCAGACGCGCGCCAAGCCGCCGACCGCGCGCCCGTTGAGGTTCAACGCGTCCTCGTAGCTCGCGGCATCCTCGGCCGCGTCCACCTTGTTGTACGCCGCCGTGTTCAGCACGCAGTCCGGCTTGAGCGCGCTTAGGACCTCGCGCGTCTTATGGGGATCGGTGACCTCGATATCGGCATGAGTGAGGGGAACGAGCTCGCCGGGCAAATCGAACGTCCGGACGAGATCGGTCCCGAGCTGGCCGTTCGCGCCGATCACGGCGTAGCGCCGGCCGGCGCGGCCCTTCGAGGCGTTGACGATCCTCTTAAGCACGGGGGGCCAGCCTGCGGTAGGCGTCCTCGTAGGATCGGATCATGCGGTCGAGCGTGAAGCGCTCCAGCACGTGGCGGCGTCCGTCCTCGGCCAGGCGCGCGCGCAGGGCGGGGTCGCCGGCCAGGCGCGTCAGGGCCGCGGCCAGGGCCTGGGGGTCGCCCGGAGGGAACAAGAGCCCGGTGCGGCCGTCCTCGACGACCTCCAGGACGCCGTCGACCGCGGAGGCGGCGACGGGAAGGCCCGAGGCCAAGGCCTCGAGCGCGGCGTTCGGTATGCCCTCCCAGTACGAGGGCAGCACGAAGACGTCGAGGGCCGCGAGCCAGCCGGCGACGTCCCGGGACTCGCCGAGAAGGAGGCAGCGGCGCGAGAGGCCCAGCGTGCGCCGGCGCTCCTCGAGACGCTCGCGGTCGGGCCCGTCGCCGATCACGAGCCCCTTGAAGCGCTCGGGCAGCATCGCGAGCGCCTTCAGCAGGACGTCCTGCCCCTTCTGCGGGTCGAGGCGGCCGACGGTCCCGACCAGCAGCTCCCCGGGGCGGACCCCCAGCTCCAGGCGGCGCGCCTCGCGGGCCTCGGGGGGCGCGACGAGCTCCGAAGGCTCGATGCCGTTGTGGATGATCGAGATGCGGGACGGTTCGTAGCCCTGATGCCGCACGAAGAAGCGCTGGGTCGCGACCGACTCGGCGATCAGCAGGTCGTCGGCCTCCATCAGCTGCCGGTCGAGCCACAAAAGAGGCGCCGGGCGCGTGCGGTAGACGACGCGCGGCGAGCTGATCAAGGTCATCGGCTCGCCGGCCAGCTTCGCGAGCCGGCAGAACTGGATGGCCCGGTAAAGGAACGCGTGCACGATGTCGGGTGAAAACCGCCGTATCGCGGCGCGCAGCCGGCCAAGGTCCGAGGGGCGCGGGATTTGGGGCATCTCCAGCGTCTCGACCGGGATGCCCGCCTCCGCGAGCTTGTCCGCGTAGAAGCCGGGAGGCTTCAGGCTCACGACGCCGGCGACCTCGAAGCCGCGCCGGTCGACGCGCGTCGCGATC
Organism: uncultured Elusimicrobia bacterium; assembly: GCA_964566245.1. Classification (GTDB taxonomy): domain Bacteria; phylum Elusimicrobiota; class Elusimicrobia; order CAZMIB01; family CAZMIB01; genus CAZMIB01. Next base: position 7,009 of record CAZMIB010000062.1, read on the forward strand.
CGGGCCAAGGTCTTCTCGGCGCCGCCGATCGTGGTCGACGTGATGACGTACAGCAGGCGGATCATGGCCGCGATCCGTTCAGGCCTTGCTCTTGAGGTGCCAGAGGAACTCGACGTTGCCCTTCGGCCCCTTCAGCGGGGAGGGGACGACGCCCAAGGACTCGAGCGGGAGGCTCTTCGAGAAGGCGAGCAGCGACTCGACGGCCGAGCGGCGGTCGGCCTCGGAGCGTACGACCCCCTTGGGGACCTTGCGCGGCTCCAGCTCGAATTGGGGCTTGATCAGCGCGACGATCTCGAACGGCGCCTTCAGGCATGCCGCGACAGAGGGTAGGATTTTGGCGAGCGAAATGAAAGACGCGTCGATGACCGCCAGCGTCGGCGGCTCGTCGAACAGCGCGGGGGAGAGGTTGCGCGCGTTCAGGCGCTCCATCGAGGTCACGCGCGGGTCGTTGCGCAGCTTGACGTCGAGCTGGCCGTGGCCGACGTCGACGGCGAAGACGCGGCGGGCGCCGCGCTGAAGCAGGCAGTCGGTGAAGCCTCCGGTCGAGGCCCCGACGTCGAGGCAGACCTTGCCGCCCGGGTCGACGCGGAAGGCGTCCAGCCCGCCCTCCAGCTTAAGGCCGCCGCGCGAGACGTAGGGGCAGGGGGCGATCAGCTCGACGGCGACGCTTTCGGGAAACTCGCGCGAGGCCTTGATCTCGACCTGGCCCTCGACGAGGACCTGGCCGGCCATGATCGCGGCTTGGGCCTTCGCGCGCGTGGGGAACAGCCCGCGCGCGAGCAGCAGCAGGTCGAGGCGGCGCTTCGGGGCCTTTATCCCTGCTCCTCGCCGTCCAGCGGCTTGACCTTCAGCTTGCCCTGCGCGTCCTTCGTGACGATCTCGACCTTGCGCTTGACCTCCTCGAGGCGCGAGTTCAGGCCCTTGGCCAAGGTCACGCCTTCCTCGAACAGGCCGAGCGACTCCTCGAGGCCCTTCTCGCCGCCCTCGAGCTGGCGCACGATATCCTCGAGCCTCTCCAGACTCTTCTCGAACGGTTCTTTCTTCAGCATGATCATCTCCTCGACGATGCTAGCGCAAAGGCAATTCGTCCGGGCCGCCCGAGACGACCTGCGCGGTCGCCTCGCCTTCGTGGAACTTGAGGCGCAGACGGTCGCCGAGCTTCAGTTCGGCGGCGCTGCGCACCGCGCGCTTGCCGGGCTCGCGGTAGGCGATCGCGTAGCCGCGCGACAGGATCGCCAGCGGCGACAAGGCGTCCAGCTTGCCGGCCGCGGCGGCCAGGCGTTGCCCGCCTCGCTCCATCGCGCGCGGCATCGACGCCAGCACGCGGGCCAGGGCGTCCTGCACGCGCCGCTCGCGCTCCTCCCACAGCCGGGACGGCCGGGCCAAGGCCGGATGCGCGAGCGCTTGGCGCAGGCGGCCCTCCAAGGTGACCAAGCGGTGGCGCAGGCTCGGCAAGAGGCCGCCCAGAACCAGGTGCTGGAGCTTCAGGTCGGTCTCGTTCGCGAGCGACTTGAGGGCGGTCAGGAGGCGTCCCGAGAGCTGGTCCAGGTGCAGCTCCAGCTCCTGCTTGCTCTTCACGACCAGCTCGGCCGCGGCCGACGGGGTCGGGGCGCGCAGGTCGGCGACGAAGTCGGCGATCGTGAAGTCGGTCTCGTGGCCGACGCAGGAGATGGTCGGTATCGTCGAGGCCGCGATCGCGCGCGCGACGATCTCCTCGTTGAAGGCCCAGAGGTCCTCGAGCGAGCCGCCCCCGCGGCCGATCAGCAGCACGTCCAGCTCGGGGAAGTGCCGGTTCAGGTCGACGATCGCCTCGGCGATCTCGGCCTTCGCCGTCTCGCCCTGGACGCGGACCGGATGGATCAAAATCTCGAGGTTCGCGAAGCGCCGCTTGAGCACCGAGAGCATGTCGCGAAGCGCCGCGCCCTCCAGAGAGGTCACGATGCCGATGCGCTGCGGCAGCGCCGGGATAGGACGTTTGCGCGCCGGGTCGAACAGGCCCTCGGCCGCCAGGCGGGCCTTGAGCTGCTCGAACGCGAGCTGCAGAGCGCCTTTCGCGCGCGGCTCGATGTACGAGGCGTCGAGCTGGTACTTGCTCGACTTCTGCCAGCTCGTGACGCGCCCGCGTATCAGGACGTGCAGCCCCTGCTCCAGCTTGAACTTCAGGTATTGCGCGCGGCTGCGCCACAGCACGCACGAGACCAGGCTCTCGGCGTCCTTTAGATCGAAATAGACGTGGCCGGAAGGGTACGCCTTAGGGCCCGTCACCTCGCCCTCGACCCAAATGTCGGAGAACGAGGTCTCGAGGTTGTCCTTGACCATCTTCGAGAGGCCGGTGACGGTCAGTATGCGTGGGGAGGCCGGCGTCGTTGTCGTGAGCTCGTCCATGTCGGATCTCATGCCTTGCGTTTCAGCTTGGCCGCGATCGCCGCTTCCGCGCCTTGGTCGCTCGGCTCGAAGAAGGCCGCGGGATCGGGCATGTATTGCTGGCGCACCCAATGCCCGGGATGGTCGTGCGGGTACAGGTAGCCCTTCCCGTGCCCGAGGGCCTTGCCGTCCCGGCTTCCGTCGCGCAAATGAATCGGGACCTCGCGCGGCCTCCCGTTCTCGGCCTCGGCCCAGGCCTTGTCGATCGCCATATAGGCGGCGTTCGACTTCGGGGCGCAGGCGACGTACAGCGCGGCCTCCGCGAGGGGGATGCGCGCCTCCGGCATGCCGAGCACCTCGGCCGCCTGGAAGGCCGCTCCGGCGACCATCAGCGCGCGTGGGTCGGCCAAGCCCACGTCTTCCGCCGCGCAGATGAGGATGCGCCGCGCGACGAAGCGCGGGTCCTCGCCGGCCGCGAGCATGCGCGCCATCCAGTAGATCGCCGCGTCGGGATCCGAGCCGCGCATCGACTTGATGAACGCCGAGATATGATCGTAGTGCTCGTCAGAGGACTTGTCGTAGCGCAGCGAGCGCTTCTGGATCGACTCCTCGGCGATGGCCACGGTCACGCGCCGGACGCCGTCCTTGCCGGCGGGCGTGGTCAGCGCGGCCAGCTCGGCCGCGTTCAGCAGGCGCCGGGCGTCCCCGCCGGACATCTCTATAAGGAAGCGGCGAGCCTCCGGCTCCAGGACGACGTTCGATGCCTTCAGGCCCCTCTCGCTCGCTATCGCGCGGTCGAGGATCGTTCCCAGGCTCTCGGCCGAGAGCGGTTTCAGCTCGAACACCGTGAAGCGCGAGAGCAGGGCCGCGTTCACGTAGAAGTAGGGATTCTCGGTCGTCAGGCCGACCAGGACGATCTCGCCGCGCTCGACGGCCGGCAGGAGGACGTCCTGCTGGGTGCGGTTGAAATGGTGGATCTCGTCGAGGAGCAGCAGCGTTTTCTGGCCGCGGCCGCGTTGGAAGCGCGCGGTCTCGAGCAGCTTCTTAAGGTCGGCGACGCCGGCCGTGGCCGCGTTCAGCTCCTCGACGCGGGCTTTCGTGCGCAGCGCGATCAGTCGGGCGAGGCCGGTCTTGCCGAGGCCGGGGGGGCCGAAAAGGAGGACCGAGGCGACGCGGTCGGCCTCGATCGCGCGGCGCAGGAGCTTGCCGGGCCCGAGGATGTGCTCTTGGCCGACGTACTCCTCGAGAGCGCGCGGGGCCATCCGCGCGGCGAGGGGCTGGTCCGCCTCCGCCGGCGGTGCGCCGCCCCCGAACAAGTCTTCCATGAAGGTTGAGGGTTGAAAACGCCGCCTACCGGGCCGGCGGCTCCTCGAGGGCTTCCTCGAGCGTCCGGGTCAGGGCGTCCAGCTTCTTCTCGTCGAACTCCTGAAAGCTGCGTATCGAGCCGCGGAGCTGGTGCAGCTCGGCGGCGAGGTCGAGGGCGGCCAAGGCGGCCAGCTTATAGCTGTCGGCGATGCCCGAGCCTTCCTGTATCTCGCGCATCTTGTCGGTCACGATCTGGGCGAGGGCCGAGACCTCCATCGGGGTAAGCCCGTCCATCTCGACCGTGAGCGGCCGGCCGAAGATGTCGATCGTCGTCTTCTCGCCCATCATAGGAGCGTCTCCTGCGGCTCGCCGGCGGGATCAAGCCCTTCGTCGACGTTTGCCTCGGGGGTCGATATTGAAGCTCCTTCCCCCCCGTGTGGGGGAAGGGTGGGATGGGGGGTGGGTTGGGCCGCGGCAGGCTCACCCCCACCCTCCCCCTGCCCCATCAAGGGGGAGGGAATTTGAGGCGACGCCGTCAGCGCCTGGACCTCGAGCTTATCCAGCAGCCGGAACAGCCGCTCCAGGCGGTGCCGCAGGCGCTCGTTCTTCGCCTTCAGGGTGTGCAGCTCGCGGAGCTGGATCTGAAGGCGCGCGTTTTCCGATTTCAGAAACTTGTTGTCGTGCGCGAGACGCTTGTGGTCCTCGCGCAGCTTGAGGAGGCGGCGGGCCGCCTCCTGGACCAAATTTTCGAGGAGCTTGAACTTCTTGTTCATTTTCTCAGCTCCGCGCCGAGGCTCTCGAGGGCCCGGCCCACGCGCTCGACCGCCGCCTGGATCTCGGCCTCGGAAAGGGTCCGGTCGAAGGCCCCCAAGGTGATCCGCAGCGTCAGGCTTTTCTTGCCGGCGGGCACGCCCTCGCCCGCGAAGACGTCGACGAGTTCGAGCGCCAGCAGCTCCTTGCCGGCGGCCGCGCGCACGGCCTGGGCGGCCTCGATCCATTCCAGGCTCTCGGCGACGAAGGCCGAGATATCGCGCGAGGAGGTCGGGTACGAGGAGAGCGCTCGAGCCTGCCGCGCCCAGGCCGGCGGGGGCGGAAGACCGTCGAGGAGCAGCTCGAAATACCAGGTCTCCGGGACCTCCCAGCGCGCGGCCGCCGCAGGGTGAAGCTGTCCGAGCCTGCCGGCGGGGCGGCCGTCGACCGAGAAACCAAGATAAAGCTTCGGATGGAGCCATTCGTTGCGTTCGGTCGGGCGCTCGAACTCCAGCCGGCCCGCGTTGTGGAACAGGGCCTCGATGACGCCTTTCACCGTGAAGATGTCGGCCTTGCGGGCCGTGTGCTGCCAATGGACTCCCGCCGGCAGGGACCCCGACAGAAGCCCCGCGAGCATCGAGAACTCATGCCGGCTGGAATAGACTCGGCCGGTCTCGAAAAGCAGCGCGGTCGACGCGCCGCGGTTCACGTTGCGCGCGAGCGCGCGCAACAGGCCGTGCGCGAGGCTTGGGCGCAGGTAGACCCAATCCGCCGAGGTCGGGTTCTCCAGGCGCGGCATGGATCGATCCAGCGAGGCCTCGTCGAAGCCCGGATACTCCAGGCACCGCAGCTCCTTCGCCGAGACGAAGTCGTAGCTGTACGCCTCGCAAAATCCCAGCGCGGTCAGCTTGTCCCGCATGCGGTCCGCCCAGGCCTGGACGGGGGACTTGGCCAGCGGCGAGGGTGCGGCGGGGCGGGCCTCCGCCGGTATCTTGTCGTAGCCGACCAGCCGGGCGACTTCCTCGGCGACGTCCTCGAAAAGCACGACGTCGAGGCGGTATCCGGGGGGAGTGAAGGCCCATCCGCCGTCTCGGGACTCGACGCTCCCATCGGGACGCGCAAGGGCGGTCAGCGCGCCTTCGACCGCGGGCCGCGACAGCTCCATTCCCAGGCGCTCGCCCAGGAGCTGCCGGTCGACGACGATCTCGGCCGGCCGGCGGGGACGCGGGTAAACGTCGACCGGCGCCGCGGCCGAGCCGCCGCCGAGCTCGACGATCAAGGCCGCCGCGCGCTCCGAGGCCCGGGAGACGGCGTTCGAATCGACGCCGCGCTCGAAGCGGTACGAGGAGTCGGTCCTCAGCCTGAGCCGCCGGGCGGCGCGCCGCACCGAGCCCGGATCGAAATGCGCGGCCTCCAGCAGCACCTCGGTCGTCGCGTCGCCGACGGCGGTTTCCGCGCCGCCGATGACCCCGGCCAAGGCGACCGCGCGCTTGTCGTCGGCGATCACGAGGTCGGAGGCCTCGAGCGCGTACGTCTTGCCGTCCAGGGCCTTGAACGCCTCGCCCGGCGCGGCGCGGCGCGCGCGCACGCCGCCTGAAAGCAGGGCGCGATCGAAGGCGTGAAGCGGCTGGCCCAGCTCCAGCAGCACGTAGTTGGTGACGTCGACGACGTTGTTGATCGGCCTCAGGCCGCACAACGTCAGCCGCCGCGCGAGCCAGGCCGGCGACGGCCCCACCTTCACGCCCGAGATCGCGCGCGCGACATACCGCGTGCACGCCGGATCGTCGATCGAGACCTTGATGTTGGCGGCCATCTCCCCGGAGCTCCCTCGCCCACTCGTGGGAGAGGGTTGGGGACGGGGGGAGCCCGGTGGGCTCCCCCACGGGCCTGGCTGTAGAGGGGGGCGGCTGGGACTAGATGAGGGGACATCCTTGAGCCGTGCCCCGATCGACGCCGCCAACTCGCGCGCGAGGCCATAATGCGACAAAACGTCGGCGCGGTTGGGCGTGATCTCCAGCTCGAAAACCGTATCCTTCGGGCTCAATAAGGCGGCCGCGTCGACGCCGAGCGGCGTACCATGATCGAGCACCATGATCCCGTTGGCCTCGGTCGAGAGCCCCAGCTCCTTGCCCGAGCAGATCATGCCGTTCGACTCGGCGCCGCGTATCTTCGCGCGCTCGATGCGCAGGCCGCCGGGCAGGCTGGCTCCGACGAGAGCGACGGGAACGCGTTGGCCGGCGGCGACGTTCTTCGCGCCGCAGACGATCGCGAACGTCCGCGTGCCGTCGGTGACCTCGCACAGCGACAGGCGCTCGGCGTTCGGATGCTTCTCGACCTTCAGCACCTCGCCGACGACGACGTTCGTGAACGCGGCCCCGAGCCGCTCGACCGAGGCGACCTCGAAGCCCAGGAACGGTAGCCGCGCGAGCAGTTCCTCCTCGGACAGGGGAAGCTCGGCCAGTTCCGCGAGCCAGTTCCAGGAGTACTTCATCTAAAACTGCTCCAGGAAGCGGAGGTCGTTTTCATAAAAGGTCCGGATGTCGTTGACGCCGAAAAGCATGAGCGCCAAGCGCTCGATGCCCACGCCGAAGGCGAAGCCGGACCACTTCGCCGGGTCGTAGCCGCCGGCGCGAAGGACGTTCGGGTGCACCAGCCCCGCGCCGAGAAGCTCGATGAAGCGCGAGCCCTTGCAGACCGAGCACGCGCCGCTGCCGTTGCAAAAGGCGCAGCTTACGTCGACCTGCACGCCTGGCTCGACGAACGGGAAATAGGACGGGATGAAGCGTATCTTGGTCTCGCTGCCGAACAACTCGCGCATGAAGGTCTGCAGCGTCCCCTTGAGGTCGGCGAGCGAGACCTTGTGGTCGATATACAGCCCCTCGATCTGATGGAACACCGCCGAGTGCGTCGCGTCCACCGCCTCGTGGCGGAAGACCCGGCCGGGGGCCATGATCCGAAGCGGGACGCCTTTCGGCGCGTGCTGGAGCATCGAGCGTATCTGCACCGGAGAGGTGTGTGTCCTCAGCACGGCCGCGGCGGCCGGATGGGGATGCGGGCCGGGGATGTACGCCGAGGCGTCGGTTGTCAGCCGCGCGTAGAAGGTGTCCTGCAGGTCGCGCGCCGGATGCTCCGGCGGGATGTTGAGCGCCTCGAAGTTGAAGTAGTCGGTCTCGACGTGCGGGCCGTCGGCCCAGCCGAAGCCCAGCCGCTCCAGGATGCCGGTGACGCGGCGCAGCGTCAGCGTGAGGGGGTGAAGATGGCCCGACGGAAAGGGCGGGCCGGGAAGGGAGAGGTCGACCGCGACCCGGTTCAGCTCGGCGTCGAGGCTCGCCTGCTTGAGCGTGGAGGCCTTCGCGTCGAACAGGCCCTCAAGGTGGAGCTTGAGATTATTTGCGATGGGTCCATAGACCTTCTTGTCCCCCGGGGATTGGTCCTTAAGGGAACGAAGAATGTCGGTGAGGCGGCCCTTGCGCCCGAGGACGTCGACGCGCAGCACCTCGACGTCCTCAAGGGTGGCGGCAAAAGCAATCTCGCCCGGAACATCGCGTTCCAGGCGAGATAGCGCTTCCTGCCACTCTGGGGAGGCCATGGAAATAACCCCCCGGCCGGCGTCGTTGGGCCGTTAAGCCGCGACGGGGACCTGGGAGCCCGAGAGAGCGACGAGCTTCTTGAACGACGCCGCGTCACGAACGGCGATCTCGGCGAGCATCTTCCTGTTCAGCTCGATGCCGGCCTTCTTGAGGCCCGCCATGAACCGGCTGTAGCTCGTGCCTTCCTCGCGGCAGGCCGCGTTGATGCGCGTGATCCAGATCGACCGGAACTCGCCCTTCTTGTCCTTGCGGCCGGCGTAGGCGTGGACGAGGGACTTTTCGATCTGCTGCTTTACCTGGCGCCACCGGCTGTGCTTGGAGGCGTAATAGCCGCGGGCCCTCTTGAAAACCTTCTTCTTTCGCCGCCGGGTGTACTGCGCTGCCTTGATTCTCATGTTAAATCGTCCTCAGTAGGTTACGCGTACGGCAGGTACTTGTCCATCGTCTTTCCCTCGGTTTTCGTGAGGGTGTCCGGCCGGTTCAGGAAGCGGCCGCGCTTGCGCGGCATCGGGGTCAGCAGGTGCCGCCGCCCGGCGCGCGGGTGCTTCCACTTGCCGTTGGCCGTCCTCCTGAAACGCTTCTTCGCTCCGCTATGGCTCTTGATCTTCGGCATCTTATCCTCAGTGTTTGGGGATGAAAGTGAGCATCATCCGGTTCCGGTCGCCGAGCACGCCGCCCTCGACGGAGGCGACCGTCGCCAGCTTGCCTTCCAGCTCCTTCAGGAGCTTCACTCCCAGGTCCTTGTGCGCGTTTTCCCGGCCGCGGAACACGACCGTCACGCGCACCTTGTCGTGCTCCGACAAAAACGCCTGTATGTGCTTCAGCTTCGTCTCGAGGTCGTGCGCGCCGATGTTCGGCCGGAAGCGCACCTCCTTGAGCATGCCCGCCTTCTGCTTCTTGCGCGCCTCGCGCGCCTTCTTTTCCTGCTCGTACCGGAACTTCGAGAAATCGAGTATCTTGCAAACCGGCGGGTTCGCCTGCGGGGCGATCTCGATGAGATCCATCCCGCGCTGCCGCGCCGTGCTCAACGCCTCGTTGATCGATTTGACGCCGAGCTGGGTTCCGTCTGAGTCGATAAGCCGCACCGTATGCGCCGAAATCCTCGAGTTGATGCGGTAAAACGACTTCTGTGGGGGTGGAATAGCCAGGTGTATGCCTCCAAATAAAACCCATCCCTTGCCGGGATGGGACCTAAATATACCTTACTTTTCCCGACGGTGTCAATCTGATGCGTCGTTGTCGTTGGTCGTCGTGCGCCGTGGCCTAAACGGGCCGGGGACCGGGCTCCGGCCGCCGGGCCTTCGCGCAGGCCCCGAGCTCCGAGCGGGGCCGAGCGAGAGCGCTGCGCC
>CAZMIB010000063.1:0-16310 GCA_964566245.1 uncultured Elusimicrobia bacterium
GCGGCCCCGCCCGCCCGAGCCGCGGCCGGAGCCCGAGTGGCGGGCCTTGCTCGCGCGGTGGGGGAGCAGCCCCGCCACGCCGTGATGAGAAGGAAAGTGAGCTCGTGCCGAGATGAGCCGACCCTCGTCGACCCAAGCGCGCCTGCGCGCAGGCCTCGTATTGACCTGCGTGCCGCTCTTGCCCCTGTCGGGGCGTCTCGTCCAGCTCCAAGTCCTCGATCACGCCCGGCTTAGAAGCCTGGCCGAAAAAGAAGTCCGCAAGACCTCTCCCGAGCTTGTCCCGCGCGGCCGCATCATCGACCGCGGCGGGCGCGTCCTGACCGAGTCCGTCCCGGCGGCCTCGCTGTACGCGGAGCCCAAGCATCTCGTCCGGCCGTGGAGCGTCGCCAACGCTCTGGCGCCCATCCTGGGCACGACGCGCGAGGCGCTGCTCCAGAAGCTCAAGCCCCGCTCGGGTTTCGTCTGGCTGGAGCGGCGTCTGCCGTTCGACGTCGCGCGCCGCATCGAGGAGCTGAACCTTCCCGGCATCGGACTCGTGCCCGAGGAGGTGCGCGGCTACCCGAACGCCGACCTCGCGCGCAACGTCCTCGGCCAGGTCGGCCTGGACGGCGAGGGCCAGTCGGGCCTCGAGCGCTCGCTGAACCGCCAACTCGACGGCGAGAACCGGGTATGCACGATCATCGTCGACGCCGCGGGCCGCCCGGTGTTCCGCCGCCCCGAGGGGCCGCTGCGCGCCCCGTCCGACGTGCAGCTCACCTTGGACGTCACCTTGCAGTACTTCGCCGAGGCCGCCGCACGCGAGGCCCGCGCGAAGCATAAGGCCGCTAAGGTGATGATCGTCGCGCAGAACCCGCGCAGCGGCGACCTGCTGGCCTTGGCCGAGGATCCCGCGACCCCGCTCAAGAACAGCCTGGTCCAGGACGCCTTCGAGCCCGGCTCGACGTTCAAGATCGTGGGCATGACCGGGGTGCTCGAGGAAAAAGCCGTCTCTCTCACCGAGACGATCGACTGCGAGGACGGCCTGTGGGAGCAGTCGCCGCGCGTCTTCATCCGCGACCACGAGCCCGAGGGCCTGTTGACCCCTCAGCAGATCCTGGAGCGCTCCTCGAACATCGGCATGGCCAAGCTGGTTGAAAGAATCGGGCCGGTCAAAACGTATCTATACGCGAGGAACTACGGCTTCGGGCTCAAGACCGGCCTTTCCCTTCCGGGAGAGTCGGGGGGAGTCATGCGCGAGCCGCCGAGGATCAACCGGGTGCTTTTGGGTCAAATGGGCTTCGGGCAGGGGATCAGCGTCACGGCGGTGCAGATCACCGCGGCCTACTCCGCGGTCGCGAACGGCGGCCTGCTGATGGAGCCGCGCCTGATCAAGCGCGTCGCGCCCCCGGGAGCGCAGGTCGCCGAGAAACCCCCGGTCGAGGTGCGCCGCGTCGCCTCGCCCGCCACGATCGCCAAGCTCCTCGAGTTCATGGAGGGCGTCGTCGAGCGGGGGACCGGCATCACCGCCAAGGTCCCGGGCGCCGTCGTCGCCGGCAAGACCGGCACCGCGCAGAAGGTCGACCCCCGCACCGGCAAGTACTCGCGCGGCAGCCACCTGGCTTCCTTCTGCGGCTTCGTTCCCAGCCGCGACCCGCGCCTGACGGTCTGCGTGTTCATCGACGAGCCCAAGGGCGCCTACTACGCGAGCGAGACCGCCGCGCCCGTCTTCTCGAAGCTCGCGCGCCAAATGCTGACCTTGGACGGCGTCGCGTCGGCCGCGCGTTGAACCCGAGCCGTCCTAAGGGATAAAATGCCCGGAATGATTCTCGAACGCCTTCTGAAGGGCGTCGACAAGCTGCAGGTCCTGGGCCGGCTCGAGACCGAGATTTCGGGCCTTGCGCACGACTCGCGCGCGGTCGCGCCCGGCTTCGCCTTCTTCGCGCTGCGCGGCGAAAGGACCGACGGCCATCTCTTCCTTAAAGACGCGGTCGCGCGCGGCGCGGCCGCCGTCGTCTCCGAGCTGAAGGGCCCGCCCCCGCCGATGACATTGCCGGTCGCCTGGGTCCAGGTGAAGGACGCGCTGGAGGCCCTCTCCCAAGCGGCCGCCAACTTCCACGGCGAGCCGTCCAAGGACCTCCGCGTCTTCGGCGTCACCGGCACCAACGGCAAGACGACGACCACCTACTTTCTCGAGTCGATCCTGAGCCTCGCGGGCCGCCATCCCGGCGTGCTGGGCACGGTCAATTACCGCCTCGACGGAACCGAGCTGGCCAAGGCCTCGAACACGACGCCGCTCTCGCTGGAGCTTCAGGCCCTCTTGGCGGAGCTGAAGACGCGCGGGGCGACCGACGTCGTGATGGAGGTCTCCTCGCACGCGCTGGCGCTGAGGCGCGTCGAGGAGGTGCTGTTCGACGTCGCGGTGTTCACGAACCTGCACCGCGATCATTTGGACTTCCACAAGACGCGCGAGGAGTACTTCCTCGCGAAGCGCCGCCTGTTCGAGCTGTTGGAGCGCTCGCCGAAGCCCGCGCGCGCGGCCGCGCTGAACGCGGACGACGAGCGCTTCGACGCCCTGCGCGAGGGCCTCAAAAAGGCGCGCGTCGTGTCGTACGGCATCTCTCTGCGCTCCGACCTGCGGGCCGAGAACATCGAGCTGACGCCCAAGGGCTGCGCGTTCACGCTGCGCCTCGGCAAGCAGTCGCTTCCGGTGCGCCTGGCCTTGGTGGGACGGCACAACATCTACAACGCCCTCGCGGCCTGCGCGGCCGCGGTCGGGGCCGGAATGCCGCTCGAGGCCGCGGTGAGCGGCATCGAGGCGCTGCGCACGGTGCCCGGCCGCCTCGACCCCGTCGACGCCGGCCAGGATTTCACGGTGCTCATCGACTACGCGCACACCGACAGCGCGCTCCAGATCGTGCTCGAGAACCTTCAGCGCCTGCCGCACCGCAAGATCATCACCGTCTTCGGCTGCGGCGGCGACCGCGACCGCACCAAGCGCGGCCCGATGGGCGTGGCCGCCTGCCGCGGCAGCGCGCTGGCCGTCGTCACCTCGGACAACCCGCGCCGCGAGGAGCCGGACCGGATCATCGCGGACGTCGTCGAGGGCCTGAAAGCGGCGAACCTCAAGAACTACGTCGTCGAGCCCGACCGCGGCGCCGCGATACGCCTCGCGATCAAGGAAGCGGGGCCGGGCGACGTCGTGCTGATCGCCGGCAAGGGCCACGAGGACTACCAGATCCTCCGCGACCGCACCATCCATTTCGACGACCGCGAGGTCGCGCGCGAGGCTCTCGCGGAGCGGGTCAAGGCGTGAAGCTCGCGCTGGACTGGGGCCGCGTCGCCGAGGCCTGCCGCGGCCGCCTGTCCGGCGGCGACGGCGAGGCGCCCTTCGACGCGCTGGAGACCGACTCGCGCCGCGAGCTGAAGGGCCGCGCTTTCTGGGCGCTCAAGGGCCCGAACCACGACGCGCACGACTTCCTCGCCGATACCTTGACGCGCGGCGCCGCCGGCTGGGTCGTGGAGATCGGCCGCGCCCCCAAGACCCCGCGCGCGCCGAACGTGCTCGAGGTCGAGGACACCTTGAAGGCCCTCCAGGCCCTCGCCGCCTACCACCGCAAGCGCTTCAAGACGAAGATCGCGGGCATCACCGGCTCCAACGGCAAGACGACGACGAAGGAGATGCTCTCGGCCATCTGCGCCCAGACGGGAAAAACCTGCGCGACGCGCGGCAACCTGAACAATCACGTCGGCGTGCCGCTGTCTCTCTTCGAGCTCACCGAGGATCACGCCTACGGCGTCTTCGAGATGGGCGCCTCGCGCCGCGGCGAGATCGCCGAGCTGACCGCGATCGCGACCCCCGACGCCGGCGTGCTGACGAACATCGCCCCGGCCCACCTTGAGTTCTTCGGCAGCCTGGAAACGATCTTCGAGACGAAGTCCGAGCTGGCACGAGGCATCTCCGGCCCCGTCGCCGTAAACGCCTCCGACCCCTGGCTGAAACGCCTCCTCCCCGAGCTAGGCTCCAGAGCCGTGACCTACGGGACGGAGCCCGGCTCCCGCGTCCGTATTTTGGAAAATGAACTCAATGAGAACCCCGTGCTACCTCTCCCCCCCGAGGGGGGAGAGGGTCGGGTGAGGGGGGGCTATCCCTTTGTCGTTGAAATCGACGGCCGCCGTATCGACCTCGCCCTCTCCACCCCCGGCCGCCTTAACCGCCTGAACGCCGCCGCGGCCGCGGCCGGCGCCCTGGCCCTTGGCCTGCCCATCGAAGCCATCCAATCCGGCCTCGCTTCCTTTAATCCTCCCCCGATGCGCATGGAGCGCCGCGCCCACGCCTCCGGAACCACTTTCATCGTCGACGCCTACAACGCCAACCCCGGCTCGATGCGCTCGGCCTTGGACGGCTTCATCGAATCCTTCCCGCGCGAGCGGCGCTACGCGGTGCTCGGCGACATGCGCGAGCTGGGCAAGGACTCCCCGACCTTGCATCGCGAGCTGGCCGAGCGCGTGAAGACGTTGCCGTTGGAAGGCGTCGTCCTCGTCGGCCCGGAGATGGCCCCGGCCGCCGAGGTCCTCAAGGGCTCCAAGCAGCTCGTGGCCTACGGCCCCGACGCCGACAGCGTCGCCGCGGCCGTGCGCTCCTTGCTCGGCCCGGGACGCGCGGTCTTTTTCAAAGCCTCGCGCGCCATCGGCCTGGAGCGCCTCGTGGAGAAACTTTAACCGATGCTCTTCTACCTGTACCGGCTGAAAAACGTCTGGGGCGCGCTCAACGTCTTCCAGTACATCACCTTCCGCATGGGCGGCGCGGCGATCACCGCGCTGACCCTCTCGCTCCTCCTCGGCCCCGGCGTCATCGATCGGCTCAAGCGTCTCAAGATCGGCCAGCAGCAGCGCGGCGACGGACCGGCCACGCATCTGAAGAAGCAGGGCACGCCGACGATGGGGGGCCTGCTCATCCTCGCGGCGGTGCTCGGCTCGACCATCCTGTGGGCCCGCCCCACCGAGCGCTTCATCCAGATCCTGCTGTTCGCGACGGTCTCGATCGGCGCTGTCGGGGCCTACGACGACTGGACCAAGCTCGTCCGCAAGGACCCCAAGGGCGCCTCCTCGAAGCTCAAACTGATCTGCCAGCTCGCGACCGCGACCTTCATCGTGCTTTATCTCGCGGCCTTCCCGCCCAACGCGCGCTTCGCGACCACGCTGAACGTGCCGTACACGAAAGAGCTGAACCTCGACCTGGGCTGGATGTACTATGCGCTCGCGATCCTGATGATCGTCGGAGCCTCGAACGCGACCAATCTCACCGACGGCCTGGACGGCCTGGCGGCCGGCTCGATCATTTTCACCGCGCTGACCTACGGAGCCTTCGCCTACGCGGCCGGACACGCCAAGATATCAGCCTACCTGCGGATCATCCCGGTCGAGGGCGCGGGCGAGATCAGCGTCTACCTCGCCGCGGTCGCGGGAGCCTGCCTGGGCTTCCTCTGGTTCAACGCCTACCCGGCCGAGGTGTTCATGGGGGACACCAGCTCCTTGTTCCTCGGCGCGGCCATCGCGGTCGCGGCCGTCTGCGTGAAGCAGGAGCTGCTGCTCCCGATCGCCGGCGGCATTTTCCTCGTCGAGACGCTCTCGGTGATTCTGCAGATGGGCTCGTACAAGCTGCGCAAGGGACGCCGCGTCTTCCTGATGGCCCCGCTGCACCACCATTTCGAGCTGAAGGGCTGGGCCGAGCCCAAGGTGACGGTGCGTTTTTGGATCGTCGGCATCGTCCTGTCTTTGATCTCGCTGGCCTCGCTTAAGATCAGATGACCGAACGCTTCGAGCCGGCCAAGTGGAAAGGCAAGCGCGCCTGCGTGCTGGGGCTCGGCAAGTCCGGCCTCGCGGCCGCGAACCTCTTGGCCGCGCGCGGTTTCGACGTGCTGGTCAGCGAGTCGCGCCCGGCCGAAAGGCTGAAGGCCGAGCTGGATAAGCTCGCGAAGGGCGCGCGCCTGGAGTTGGGCGGGCACGGGGACCAGGCCCTCGCCTGCGCCTTCGTCGTCAAAAGCCCCGGCCTGCCGCCCGCCGCGCCGATCCTGCGCTCCTTCGAGGCGAAAGGAATCCCCGTCTTCAGCGAGCTGGAGGTCGGCCTGGCCTTCTGCCCGCCGGCGACGATCTTCGCGGTCACCGGCACCAACGGCAAGACCACGACCACCGCGCTTTTGGCCGCGATCCTCTCGGCCTCCGGCCGCCGCACGCACGCGGCGGGGAACATCGGCCGGCCCGTCTGCGGTTTGGCCGCCGAGGTCCGAGAGGGGGACGTCCTCGCCATCGAGGTCTCGAGCTACCAGCTCGAGGACAGCCGCTGGTTCCGCGCCGACGCCGCCTGCATCCTGAATCTGACGCCGGATCACCTCGATCATCACGGCAGCCTCGAGGCCTACCGCGCCGCCAAGGCCAAGGTGTTCGAGCGCATGACCCCGGCCGAGGCCTGCGTCTTCAACGCCGACGACCCGGCCCTCGAGCCGCTGATCGCCGCCTGCCCGGGGGAAAAGCTTCGCTTCGGCCTTCGGCCCGGCCCCGGCCTCGCCGCCTGGATCGAGAACGGAAAAATCCTCGCGCGCCGTCAAGGCGCCGTCGCCGCGCTGACGCCCCCGCGCCTGCCCGGCGAGCACAATCTCCAAAACGCGATGGCCGCCGCGCTGATGGCCCTGTCGCGCGGCGTCGCGCCCGACGCCGTCCAGCGCGCCTTTTCCGCCTTCAAGGGCGTCGAGCACCGCATCGAGCCGGCCGGCGAGATCCGCGGCGTGCGCTTCATCAACGACTCCAAGGCCACCAACGTCGACTCCACTCTTGTCGCCTTAAAAGCCCTCGCGGAGCGCGGCCGGACGCTGTGGGTGATCCTGGGCGGCCTGGATAAAGGCAGCCCCTACGCCCCGCTGCTCCCCGGTCTCAAGGCCCAGGCCAAGGGCGTGCTGACCATCGGCAGCGCCGCGCCGAAGATCGAAAGCGAGCTGAAGGCCGTGCCCCTGCATCCCTGCGGCACCCTCGAGAGGGCCGTCGACGCGGCTTTGGAGCTGGCCGCCCCCGGCGACACCGTCCTGCTTTCTCCGGCCTGCGCCTCCTTCGATCAATTCGCGAACTTCGAGGAGCGCGGACGCCGTTTCAAGGAACTCGTCAAAGACCATGCCAAGCCCGCGGCGCGCTGACGGCCGTCTCGACCCCGGCCTCGTCCTTTTGGTGCTGGGCCTCATTTTGCTCGGCCTGGGGATGCTCTACTCCGCCAGCGCCATCTTCGCCGAGGCCAAGACCCACGACGCCGCCTTCTTCCTCAAGAAGCAGGCGATGTGGTCGCTTATCGGCGTGATCAGCATGCTGGCCTTCTCGCGCCTGGACTACAACCGCCTCCAGGAATGGATCAAACCCTCGATGTTCATCGTCTGGGTGCTGCTGATCGCGGTGCTGTTCACGCCGGCCGTCGCGGGCGCCAAGCGCTGGCTGCGCTTCGGCCCCGCCGGCATACAGCCGGCCGAGCTGGCCAAGCTCACGGTCGTGCTCTACCTCGCCAGCTACCTCGACCGCAAGCGCTCGCGCGCGACGAAGCTTATCGAAGGCGTCGCGATACCGCTCTCCATCCTCACGCTGACCTTGGGGCTGATCGCCCTGGAGCCGGACCTCGGGACGCCGCTGATCATCTTCACCGTCGGCGTGCTGCTCCTTTTCGTGGGGGGGGCGCGGCCCGCCCACCTGCTGGGGCTCGGCGTGGCCGCGGTGCCGGTGCTGATCTGGCAGCTCCACAAATACCCGTACCGCATGGCGCGCCTCGCGAGCTTCATGTCGCCGTGGAACGACCCTCACGGCCGCAGCTACCAGCTCGTGCAGTCCTTGATCGCGGTCGGCTCGGGCGGCTGGTGGGGGAACGGCATCGGCTCCTCGAAGCTCAAGCTGCTCTTCCTTCCGGCCCCGCACACCGACTTCATCTTCCCGATCATCTGCGAGGAGCTCGGCCTCGTCGGCAGCCTGGGCATCGTGGTCCTGTTCGCGCTGTTTCTAAGGCGGGGCCTGAAGGTCGCAAGAGAGGCCCCGAACCTGTTCGGCACCTTGCTCGCCGCCGGCATCACCTGGACGATCTCTCTTCAAGCCTTCTTCAACATCGCCGTCTCGACCGGCCTCCTCCCGACCAAGGGCCTTCCCCTGCCCTTCTTCTCCTTCGGCGGCTCCTCGACCGTGGTCAGCCTCACCGCCGTCGGCGTCCTGCTGAACATCTCCCGCCAGGGCCGCCCGACGTTCGAGCAGGCGTAGCGTGAGATCGCATCGAATCCTGCACGGGGCGTTGGCAGGCTGGCTGCTTCTCGCCGGCCCACGAAGTCATGCAACCGCTCCCCAAACCAATACGTTCAAGTGTCGAATTGGAACCACCGGGTTCGACCTGCGCGTCGAAATCACGATTAATCCAGACGACGTCTCGTCGTCCAGCCGCCTTTGGGTCGTCCAATCATCCGTGCCGGTTGCGATCGAGCTTGATGCGGACTCCGGGTTTGAAACGATCTCCGGCGGCAAGGACTCCGTCTGCGCCGGCGCCTTGGCTTTCGTGGCGGACCATCAGCGGCTGCTGGTTCCATTGATCGGGAAGATATGGGATGCTCAAGCGCAACTTGCAGCCTTCATGTACGACCCGGCGAAGCGCTCCGCGGTCGCCGTCGAAAGCCATATCGGCGACGTGGTGTTGCCGATGCGACTCGACAATGAGCGATGGACGGCTCAACCCCCCGCCGTCATGCCCCTGCGCGACGGTTTCCGCTTCCTGGACAGTTCGAGATGCGAGGAGCTGGGCTCCGGTTCGACGATACTAGGTCACAAGGCTGCCGCCGAAAAATCCTGCGCCCTTCCCTTATGGTTCGACGTGGCCGCGGGCGCCGCGGGCTTCCGCCGCGCGCTCAACCGCGAGCTCACGTTCAAGCGAAGCGAGTTGAAGCCCTACTTCGGCTCCAAGCAAGAATTCGAATCCTACTTCCACCTGACGGCCCCCGATCTGGAAAGCGCCGAGGCGCGCGCTTTCAGGGAGTATCGTCTGGCTACCCTTGACGACGGCAGGACCTGCCTGAGCGGGCGGACAGGCTTGCGGTGCCGGCCTGGGCGCAACGCCCCTTGACAGACGCTACTTATCGTATATACTATAAATAAGGCATGCGGTTCGAGTGGGATCCGGAAAAGGCGGCGGAAAACGCGGCAAAGCACGGCGTCTCATTCGACCAGGCGATCAAAGCCTTCGACGATCCTGATGCAGTATTCATCCCGGACGAGGCGCATTCCGAGAACGAACCGCGAGAGAAGCTTCTCGGAGCGGCCGATGACACGGGCATCGTTCTCGTCATCTTCACGGAGCGCGCGGGCGACGTCATTCTCATCATCAGCGCCCGGGAAGCGACGAGGAGGGAAAAGCGATTTTATGCGGAAAAATAAGCGGCGCATCGACAGGAACGGCGATATCCCGGAGCTCACGAACGCGGAGATGCGGCGAGCGCGCCGCGTCACCGCCAAGGAAACCGAGACATTTCGAAGGGCCATCGAGGACAAACTCGGCGTTTCGAGGCCGCCCCGGCTGGGAAGGCCGCCGAAAAGCCCCGCGGAAAAATACGTCCCCATCTCTTGGCGGACGCCGCCCGAGGTCAAGGAATGGCTCATCGAACAAGCGCATCATGCGGGCATCAAGAAGTACCAAAAGTTCCTCAGCCTTCTGCTTCGGGGCATGATGCGATATGTCGCGGTCCGCGAGAAAAAGGGACTCACCCTCAAGCTTCCGAACTCCGCCCAAGTCATCGTGATCGCATCCGAAGAGTCTTTGCATCGTGCCTCCTGAGCGGACCTCGTCGCCCCTAGGCTCCCGATGGAAGTCCGCTTCGGCGCCTTGCTCGCCGCCGGCATCACCTGGACGATCTCGCTCCAAGCCTTCTTCAACATCGCCGTCTCGACCGGCCTCCTCCCGACCAAGGGCCTTCCCCTGCCCTTCTTCTCCTTCGGCGGCTCCTCGACCGTGGTCAGCCTCACCGCCGTCGGCGTCCTGCTGAACATCTCACGGCAAGGACGGCCGACGTTCGAGCAATAACGGGCCCCGCCGAGCGGGCGTGGCGGGAATATCCACCCCCCGGATCAGCGTATCTTTGTCGGACCAGGCCGACAGACTTGGGTCAATGTAATTGCGCGATAAACGATTAATATTTTAAATGCTCATATTATTGTCTTGACAAGAATTCATCCGAGGGCTAAGCTGAGAGGTGGAACACGGCGTCACGGAAGCGGCACATGGATGATATAAAGCGCAACAGAACATGACTGGACACCGCGATGGTTCCCGGAAGGCTCAATATCCGACAACAGCGGTTTCATCTGGCTTTGTTTTCGGGGGAGCGTCACGAACAGTCGAGGGCAAGGCTTCGGAATACGCCGGTTTACCGCGGCCTAGAAATAGGGGGAACGTCGCGAGGGCTAAGCCTAAGGCGTAAAAAGTAACCTGGAGACCTCATGTATCAGATTATGCATCGCGAACTGCTAGTCTTGATCACTCTGCTTTTGTCCCATTCTATCGTAGCAGCACAATCTACCCCAACTTCCAGCCACAACCGGATCGAGGAATATGACAGTCATGATCGAAGGATAAAGATTCAGCCGAAGAAACAGCGCGAGGGCATCAGTAAGGGTCTGATCATTGCGTATGGGCACCCCATCCAGCCCCCGTACTTCATTCAGTGGCGTAACGGAAAATTATATGTCAATGAAGTTCAGGTGCTGCCCTCCATAATAGATGAGCGTTGGTGGCAAGCTCACTCCAAACCAATTCGTCCAGAAGATATCTCCGAAGCTGCTAAGTCGTTGTGGCAAACAGATGATGAAATTCAAAGTTTAGCGCGCAAAGGCGTCCCACACGACCGGATTCTCGAATTCGCAAAAAAACAGCCCCACATTCGCCAAGCTAGGCGCTATTCTGAGAATGCTTTGGAGATAATTGAAGAGAATGGTCAGCACGTCATTATTGAATTGCCATCGCCAGGACAGAATGTACTGAGCACGGATGAAAAGAGCGCTCGAGTTGAAGATTCACAGAGAAATCGAATTGCGTCTATCGAGGCGAAACTCAACCGCGGTAGGTGTGTAATTTTTGTAGACGGTGGAACGTCAGAACAAGTTATCACGAGAATTTTTCCGTCCTCCGTCCCACTCATCATGGAAAATGGCTCACTTAGCCAAGAGGAAAAGCTCCGGCGACTTTATCAACTTTTTTCATTCGGCCCTGCGGCTCAGGATGTCCTGGTAAATTACATTCCAAACGAATGGCCTCAAAAATAGTGGTGCGTACTCGCAGCATCTCTCTTGGGATACTTGCATTCGCTTTGCAGGCACAGGCTCTTGTCCCGCCGGAGGTGCCACAAAAGCGGTCGTCGCAGATATTCAGTCCCTTCGAATTTGCGGCTCCTACTTACCAGAGGTAGTGAAGTTATGAAAAGGGGAATAGTCCTGGCCTTATTCGTTGCGTTTTCATTTGGGGTGAACATATACGGCGAAAACCCTGTGGGTGACTGGGCGCCTCCACCCGAGGCTGGTATAGCAGACAACGCACTTCAGGCACTGGGTAATAAGGCCGAAGCCGTCCTTTTGAACCGGTTCGCTGATCCCGCGAACGAGAAGTTCCGGGAGGGATTAATTTATCGAATGAGGGTATACGGAGATATTGCACGCCCGAGCGAGGCCGTACGAAAACAGTTGCACGATTATGTCGAGGCGGAAGTAATTTCCTGCCAGGGCACGGTCGATTTCAAACGACTTTATCTAATCGGCTCAGCGTTGGAGGTCATCGGCCAGCGCGGGGGCCCCGAAGGAATCAAGTATTTGGAGAAGTGGGTGGCGAATGATTCGTTCTCAACTCGGATCAACTGCTATCCCAGAGGTCGAACTAGCGAGTATTCCAGCGAACTTCTCCAGTGGTCAGCCGTTATTGGGTTAGGCTTGAGCGCGGACAAGAACGCGCTGACATTCCTGCATCAAACGGCGAAGAATCCGCCAAAAGTTAAGTACCCAGGCAGCTTGATGGGCGTAATCAATCGGGCTATCGCGGAGAACACGGAAATTCAGAAAGTGGGCATTCGAAAATTCTATGAGCCCACCTACGACAATATCAATGCGTACCAAAAACATTCGTCGAAGAAATAGCAGCGGATCATGCTGGATCGGGTGTCGGTGGTCCACCTAACCGCCGTCGGCATCCTGCCGAACATCTTCTGCCAGGGCCGGCCCTCCTTCGAGCAAGCGTACCGACGCTCCAAAACTACCTCCCAGCCAGGTAATTTTCCATCCCACCCAGGCGTATGATAATCGGGGCCTGAAAAGTTGAGATTCCGGGGAACCTCTCTATTGAAAAGAATGGACTCAAAGGCTACCCTACTGAAGAAGCGGAGATCTTGCTTGCGCGACGCACGACGAATGGTCAGGGAAGCCTCTATTCTACTCCTTTTTTCTCTTGGCGGCATGATCTTCGGCGCTGCGAAGGCCCGCGCCAGCGAGCCCGCCGACGACTTCTCCGCCTTCAAAGTCATCCCATCCAGCGGCGAGTTTGTTCATCTCAGAAGCGCCAGCAGCTACTGCGGAAGGAAGACCAGCCTCTACGTCTTCCAAATGCGGACGGACGACATCTACCGCGCCGCCAAGGAAACGAGCCAGCTACTCGATCGCTTTTCGGCCGAGTCACCCATGGATGGTTGTCCGTTCGCCATCGTCTGGCAAAACGGAATCGGCAAGCAGGATCGCCAGATCCGAGTTACGCGATGGATCGATGAATCCCAATTAATTGCCTTCTCCAAACAAACGCGCTCCCTCGGCATTCCTCAGAACATTAATGAGTATCCGCTATTCGCGTTGGCCGACCGCAGCGTGTTCCCCGAGATCGAGGCGCTGCGAAGCAAGATGGAGTCGGACCCTACGCTGGCTGGGGACGAAGGCAGGCGCCGCCTCATGAAGGACACTCTCGAGGACCTCGAGCGTAAGGAAACCGCCTATGCCACGACCAGGAACAAGGTGCTCGTCAATGTCATTTTGGTGCAGCCTTCAGCCATCTCCTCTACATCGAGAGAATCCGCCTATAAGCCCGCGCGGCAAGCCGACCGACGGCCGTTTCCGTCCATCCGTTCTGCGCTTCATGATGCCTCTGCCTCTATTCGCAGACAGGCGGCCTCCGATCTTCTCGACTGGGCCGAACAAGCATCGAGAGAGGCGGCCCCCATGAGCGGGATCGGGATAAAACTAGCGGCAACCTCCGAGGGAATCGTCATCAACGAAGTAATCAAGGGGCTCCCCGCCGAAGAAGCCCGCCTGACAACCGGAACGTTGATCCTATCGGTCAACGGCAATCCCATCGCCGATAAGCCCCTCGCAGCCATTCCCGACTTGATACGCGGCCCGGCCGGCAGCAGAGTGACCTTGGGTTACAAGGCGCCGGGACGTACGGAAAAACTATCTGTAACTTTAATCCGCAAGACGCTAACGCCTTCCGTGGAGGAAATAGCTTCAACCGGCAATGAATGCTCGACCGATTCCGACCGCACCGTGAACCTGCTCTGCTTGGCGGTGGTGGGTCGGACGGGAAGCCGCCAAGCGAGCGCCAACGCCGCGAAAAAAGCAGCGGAGAGCCTGACGGATCCGGACCAAGGCGTTCGGGAAGCGGCCCTGACAGCTTTGGAGCAAGCCTGGGGCCGCAGCGCACGCTCGGAAATGTCGGCTCCGCTTCCCCGAGACCCGAACAGCGAGGAAGCGTGCCGCGCCTCCAATGATTGCAATGTCGCGCATTCCAAAGAATGTTTGGTCTTTCCCACGTACTATGACTGGTGCGGATACAAAGCCATCTCCTTTTCTTCCATGGAGAAATCCTATGTGGCGACGTTCCCGTTCTCAATGGAAAATGCCGCACATCAGATAACCTTCGGCCCTTTCTGCGATCTGACTCCGGGAAGATACATGGAGACCATCACCGGGTGCTCCGGAATAAACAGCTTCAGGTCCATCTATGTCACTACCGGGACTCGGTCGCTGAATTTGTGCCTGATGGAGCAGAACAGGATGCAGTCCCTTAGTTCCCCGGGTGATTTACCCTGGAGCAGCCTTAGGACCTCGAGCATAACGGCAAGAATGGACGTCGTCCTCTCGACACCGCCACCAAACACCCGTTGGCCGAATCCGTGTCCGGGATTGTCCTGGACGCTCGGCGGCAAATGCGTCGTAAAGGACCCGGGGCATTTCTACCGCGAAGCGGTCATCCCGCTGCAAGACACCCGGTTCACCGTCCAGAATTGCCCCAGTTCGCCGTGCCTGCCGGCGCGTTTGACGATCTCCGTGCGCCTTACCCATAGCACAGCCGCCGCCACGATCCCCGGAATGGAACTGGGAACCGAGCAGTGGCTCGGGGGCAAAATAAAAATTCCCGACCTACGGAAACCCGACATCGCACGAAGTACCGACGGGGTCGTTGAGGTGAAATCCCAGATATACGGCGTCACCCCCACGGCCGAGGAACTCGGCTCCTCGGCCGTGAAATCTCAACGGAAAAGCGTTTTGGCGGCATCAAGCCCTCATGCCTACAGAGTGCGCATCAGCAGCGCGGACTTCGTTTTCACCTCCACCGCCCCGCTGGCCTTCACCTATAGCCAGACTCACCCGCAATCCAAACCCGCGATCTACCGCTTCGACGGTCTCACATGGTCCTCTGGAACGATAACGAGCCAACGCGTCAGGAGCGGGCCGCGCAAGGGCACGGTGCGGGTCTCGGGGGAAATACTGCGCTCGGGACTCTATGCCACCTTCTCGCCCGGCAAGGACACGAAGCCTCCGGTCACGACCTTTTCGATCGTCGGCTCATCCAAGAGCTCCCAGGGCGCCATGCTCGTGTCGATCGACTCGTGGGCGACGCTCAAAGCCTCCGATCGCCCTCAAAACGGCTTCGCGTCCGAGGTCGCGACGACCTACTATCGCATCGACAAGTTGAACAACGAAGACCCCTTCCAAGTCTATGTGTCGTCGATCCCTTTGGACCTCGGTCCCCACGTCCTCGAATACCGCTCGCAAGACTGGGCGGGGAACATGGAAGCCGTCAAAGTCGCCTCGTTCGTCGTCACGGCGGGGGATATTTTTCAAAGCTCGCTCAACAGAGTCGTCACCGGCAATGTCCTCGTTGGATTCCTGAACTACGGCGCGAGATTCGAGGTCCAATCCGCGGCGCAGAACAGCTACACGTTCATGATCTCCAGCGCGGACGCGATCCCGCTCATGACCGCCACTAATATCGGGTCCGTGGGGCTCGGGGTCCTTCAGCCGCAAGCGATCCTCGATATCGGGACGAACGGCCGCCCCATCGCGATGCAGGTAAGAGGCGGAGGGTCTCCCGCTTCGAAGGAAGGCGCGCGCATCGCCTTCGGATTTAATGGAAGCGACGCCATGCGCCACGTCGTCCTGACGCGGCACGGACCCCATTCGAGCGACAACGGGATCGATTTCATGGTCTGGAACCAGCGATTAAGCACGGAAGCGGCGGCTAACCGAGCCGCGCTATCTGTCCAAGGCGGGGAAACGGCTGGGAAAGGCGCAGTGCAGATTTGTCCCGCCGGCCTCCCCGACGCCGAGCTTGAAGTGTCCGACGGCCGTTCGCTCGGCGGTGGAACGACGCGTCGGCTTGAAGCCCAAACTCCCGGGTTTGCAGGCGCCGTTCCCAGAGAGGATGTCCAAGCACTGATGCGGCGGCAAGCCTATGACGACGTCATGGCTCTCAGGCCCGCGCGATATCGCGGTGCGACGGGTTCGGGCAGGGGATTGATCGCCACGGAGGCGCCCCAAAGCATCCAAGGAGGCAACGGCGTCGTCCTGCTGGACACCCGCGTCGCGAATCTTGAGCTGGCGCTTCAAGAATCCATCGCCAAGCTGGCGCGACTGGAACAACGCCTTAGGGACTTGCAGAGGAAAGGCCGATGAGGGCTCGCCTCTCCGTCGCCGGAGCCCTGCTCGCGCTTACGCCGGCATGGAGCCAGGTCGTGACATCGCCTGAACCGGATTTTTCCGTCGGGACCTCGACGGCCTCCGCCAGAAAATCGCAGGTCTTCGTGGGCGATCTATTTGTCGGCGGACGAATGGGGGTAGGGACGCAGCCGGGGCTGTCCCGCCTCGCGATACGCGCGACCACCGATACAGGGACGGCGTTCGTCGTCTCCGGCGTGGATGAAACGCCCTTTCTCGCCGTTTCCCGCCCGCGGAAGGCCGCCATAGGGACGCTGCCGACGGGGACGCTTGCCATCACGAGCTCGTACGAAATCGGACCCAGCGCG
>CAZMIB010000064.1:0-16286 GCA_964566245.1 uncultured Elusimicrobia bacterium
GGCGTGGGGGCCTTTTCGCCGCAGAGAAAGGGCGTGCCCCGCGGCCGGTTCGCCGGCGCGCGGGGACGCCGAACGCGCGGCCGGTTGGGGCGAGGGCCAGATCGCGACGAGGTTGGAGTCGAACAACGCGCCGCGCCGCGCCGACGGCGCCAAAGCGCGCTCGCCGACGGACGCCGTTCTCGCGCTTACGCTCGCGGGCGCCGTCTCGGCGGCCGGCGGGCTCGGCCGCTCGGAGACCGGTTCCTCGGGCCCGGCGGGCTGGGGCGGGGGCTCGGGAACGGCCGAAGCGGCGGCCTCCGGCTTGAAATCGGCGTCAAACCGCGCGATCCGCCTCGCGCGCTCGACCTCGGGCCGCGTCGGGCCCAGGCCCGGAGGAGCCGGCGCCTCGCCGGCCTCCGGTCGAAGCGCCTCCGCACGTTTGGCCTCGATCCAGGCATGAACCTGCGGGTCGAGGGCGCCGGCCCGGTTGAACAACGAGGCCGAGGCCGAGGCAAGCTCGATGATGCGCCGCTTCGCCGGCTCGGGGATCGAGGACCGGTCCAACGCCGCCTGCAGCGCGCCGCTCTCGGGACCCGTCAGCCCCAGGACCAGGCGCAGCACGCGCGCGTGATCCGGTTGCAGCGAGGACCGCCGGCGATCCCAGTCCCCCAGCGCCAGGAACAAGGTGGGCGCCGTCCACCGTCCTCCGGTCACCACGCCCTCGAGCCCGCCGCGGAAGGCGCGGAACGCCTTCACCGAGGGCAGCGGAGGCTCCGCCGCCGCGGCCGCGAGCCCCGCCCTCGGCGAGGCGAGCATAAGCGCGGCGGCGAGCGCGAGTCCGGCTTTCAGCATCGAGCCGACAGCGTATCAAGCGCCGCGGGCGCGGCGAAGGGACGGGAGACCCAGCCTGGGGAAGGCAATCGGCCCGCGGGTCAATAGGTCAGGCGTTGAAGGCGGCGTTCTCGGCGTCGAGCAAGGAGTCCAGCGCGCGCAAGAAGGACTCGTTGTCGCGCCCCATCTCTTTCAGAGCCTCGCGCTGCATCTCCAAAAGAGCCCGCTTCCGCTCGCGCCACGGCGCCCGGCTCACGCTCCGGCTGAACAGGACCAACCGGCGCGCCAAGGCCCGCATCGACGAGGAATCGAAGTTTCTCCGGGCCTCCAGCAAGTCCAGCGCCAGGACCGAAAGCAGCGTCTCGACCGCCTCCTCGCGAAAGGCCGGGTCACGGAGCAACGCGGACATGCCGTCCTCGAAGGAAGCCCCCCTAAGAGGCGCGCGGGCTCCCTCGCCACCCTCCAGGAAAAGGATGCCCTGCGCGGGCCCGCCCGTCTCGAGCTGCCTCCGCCTCAAGTCCGCGTACAGGCGGGCGACGTGCTCCCGCATCTCCTTCGGATCGCGTTGCAGTATCGCGCCCATCCCGATGAAGCCCCGGACCGCCTCCGCGTCGCCGGGCGCGAGCCGCAGCGGCCCAACCAAGTCCAGCGCGCGGCAGAGGGCGACCGTCAGGGATAGCAGGCAGGCCAGCAGGGCGAAGCCCGCGAGCCAGGGTATCTTGTAGAAAAAGGCCGGGCCAAGCAGGATCGTCATGAGCGCGGAAAGGCCGGCCACTTTCCACCGATCCCCCCGCACCCGCGCCCGTCGCGCGACCGTGGCCGCGGGGAGAAGGCGCTCCAAGGCGAGCCGGACGCCCGCCGCGCGGTTCGGCCTCTCGGCCAGCGCCTCCCGGAGCGCGGCGTCGTTAAGGACCACGTCGCGGACGATCGGGTCCTCGGGGATCTCCCGCGCCGCCGTCTCGACGTAGCGTGCGGAGGCGGCGAGCAAGACGTTCCAGCCGCGCGTTTCCTGACGCCGCCTGTGAGTCTTGAGCAGCTCCACGGCGACCTGGAGCGGCTCGTTCCTTCCGGCTCCAGCGTAAGCCACGCGCGCATCGGCGCTCTGTCCCCGCAAGGCTGAAGTGAAGTCCCGTCGCGCGAGCTCCAGACTCGACCCTCCTGAACCTTGGCCCGGCGCGACCGGAGCGCTCCGCGGCGCCCCGCCGGTCGCGACAAGCTCGGTCGAACCCGCCCAGCCGGATCGGGAGGACTGAATGACGAAGGGCTCCGGCGCCTCCTCCGGCTCGAAATTGGAGTCGAACGCCGCGATGCTGGCCGCGCGCTCGACCTCGGGCCGGGGCGTCCCCAACCCCGGGGACGCGGGAGGCGGGCCGGGCTCGCGGTCCCGCATCTCGGCCCGTTTCGACTCGATCCAGGCCTTGGCTTGAGGATCGGAGATCCCGGCCTTGATCAGAAGGCCGGCCGATTCCGCGGCCAAGCCGATGATGCGCTCTCTATCGGCCGGCGAGACCAGAGCGCGGTCCAAGGCCGCCTGCAGCGCGAGCCGATCCCGGCCGGCGAGCGCGAAAACCAGTCGCAGCGCCTGCGTGTGCTCCGGCGCCGCCGCCGCGCGCCGCCGGTCCCACGTCTCCAGCGACAATCCGAGGCCCGGCGCCAGAAGCCGCGGCTCCTCGACGATGCTTTTGAGACCGCCGTGGAACTCCCTGAACGCCTGAAGCGAGGGCAGCGGCGCAACCGCGCCGCCCAAGGGCCCGACGCGCTCCACCTCCCGCTCGACCGCGCGCGAAGGAAACGCGAGAGCCGCCAGCATCACCGCCGAAATCAGCGCCCTCTCCCGGCGGGAGAGGGAAAGGGTGAGGGGTTCTCGCATGACGATCAAGAGTCTATCGCCGATCCTCATCGCCCGCAGGGGTCCTTGGGCCCAGGCCGCGTTAGGCCCGATGAGCGTCCCCGCCTGGGTCGAACGGCCCCCGCGCCGCCACGGACGACGCCCTAGACTATGCGCGGGGGGCCCGGGAGGCCGCATGCTTGACCGGCGTCGACTCTTCCCGCCTACAGCCGCGCTGCTGCTTATCGCTGCCGTCGTCAGCCGGCGCGCCGACGCCGGATCCCTGGCGGAAGCTCCCGCCGCGGCCGCGCAGGCGTCGCCCGTCGCCGCCCCGGTCCAAGCCTTGCCGCTGCTGTCGCACATCGACCTGTTCCTGTCCTTGCCCGCGGAGCGCGGCCTATCGAACTTGCTGAGCGCCGCGAGGCTCGCGCCGGGACAGACGCCCACCGCCGAGGCCAATTCCGCGCGCCTGGTGCTTTCCTTTTTGCATGAGCCCCAACGCCTGAAGGCGCTGAGGACGCAATTGCCCCTGCCGCCGGACTTCGCCCCGCGGCTCGACAAGCTTCAGGCCGCCGCCGCGGCCTTGCCCGAGCTGGCTAAAGGCCACGCGGCGGCCGGCCAACCCGAATTGTCGCGTCTGCTGGACGAGGTGGACAAACAGGTCGGAGGCTTCATCACCACCGGCCAATACGATCTCGCGGCGGGGCGCTTGGAAACCATGTTCTCGGGCGCGGGACGCGGCGCCGCCGTCCTGGTCATGGAAGGCAAGGGCCTGGGCCCGCGGCCCATGAAAACCGCCGCCCTGGCGCCCCGCGCGGAGACCAAGGCGGTCGCCTCTCTCGAGTCCGACCCCAAGCAATTGAAGGCCGCGGTGAAAATCATCAAGAACTACGACCGCTACAAGCAATCCGGCCGGCTCGCCGTGGTCAAGCAGGCGCTGGATTTCCTGGGCGGCTACCTGGAGGCGAACCGCTATTCGCCGGAGGTCAAGGAGCTGGCCTTCGAGGACGCGGAGCTCAGGCGGACGCTTTTGGGCATTGAGGTCGAGTATCAACGCTCGGGACCCGAAGGCCTCCCCTGGGCGTACGACGCCCAGCCTCGCCGCGCCTCGATGGCGAAGGGTGGCGAGGTTCCCGGCTCCAATCCGCCGTTGCCCTCAAACGAGGACCAGCGGCGAAGCTTTTCCCTGCCGATAAGCACCCTCGATTCGATCGTCGATGCGAAAGCGGTCACGGAATGGCGGAAGGCCGCGGATGCCGTTACCCAACGAAGGAAAGAACTGGTCTTCGCCGCCGCGCTGGGAGCAAGCGCCGTGGCGGCATTATGCTACGCGGTAATCCACCATAAAGATCCTGAATTTATGATCGCAATCATCCTGCTTTATGGGTTCGGCGCGTTCACCGTCTCCGCGGCACCATTTGTTTGGCACTTCATGGACGGGCTTCAACGAAGTTTCGACTACTCCTACTCCAAGACGCTGGCCCAACTCGGGGAGGCAGGCAAAACCTACTTGGTGGAGTACCGCCGACGCAACGCGCTCGAGGCCGAGAGGCGCGCGCTCATGAAGGAGTACCGGCGGGATATGATGCGCTTCGCGGAGCATGAACGGCGGGCCCTCGCCCAGCTCTCCGAGCTGTATGGAATGCCGGTCGAGCCGGACAGGACTCTCCTGGACCCCTCGGCCGCGTTCGAGGACGGCATCGCCGAACTGCTTCAGCGGCCGGGTCCGGAGCGCGCCGCCGCCGAGTCGCTGCTCCGCCGCAGGCTCGTCCTGGACGCGGCCCGCGCGCGGGCGAGCCTGGCGCCGGAGGATTTCAAGCGCCTCGCCGCCTTGGCCTCGCTGCTGACCGGCGTTATCCCCCATGGGGCCGGCAAGGACCCCAGGCAAGGCATCGCCGCCGAGCTGACGGCCGTCCTCCGGGACGCTCGCTTCGAGACCACCCCGGAGTTCCTCCATGCGCTGTCCCTCCAGGTGGAGGCGTTGCCGCAGCTTCCGTCCCCGTCCGGCGCGCCGTTGCTTGAGTAAACGTCGCGTTGCCGGGGACGGGCGCAAACTGCTACGTTAGGGGCCGGTTTCCGACGATGATTCCGCGCCTTTCCCCCGCCTTGCTGCGCGAGGCCCTCAAGGAGGACCTCGGCTCCCGCGGCGACGTCACGACCCGCTACATGCTGCGCGCCGGGCGGCGCTACCGCGCCGAGATCGCCGCGAAGGACGAGGGCGTGCTTTGCGGCGTGGACATCGCGCAGACGGTGTTCCGCGCGGTGTGCCCCAAGGCACGCGTCCGCGTCCTGAAGAAGGACGGCGAGGCGGTCAAGCGCGGCGAGATGGTGATGCGCCTCGAAGGCCCGCGCGAGATACTCTCGGCCGAGCGGCTCGCGCTCAACTTTCTCCAGCGCCTCTCGGGCATCGCCACCTTGACCTCGCGCTTCGTGAAGGCGGCCGCCGGCTCGCGCGCGCGCATCTACGACACGCGCAAGACCACGCCCGGCTACCGCGCGCTCGAGAAGTACGCCGTGCGCTGCGGGGGCGGCGAGAACCACCGCGTCGGGCTCTACGACGCGGTGCTGATCAAGGACAACCACCTGCGCGCCGGCCGCTTCAACGGACGGGACCTCAAGGCCGTCGTCGAGAAGATGCGCCGCGAGCTGCCGGGCCTGGCGATCGAGATGGAGGCCCAGAGCCTCTCCGAGGTCAAGCACGCGCTGGCTTGCGACTTGGACATCATCCTGCTCGACAACTTCAGCCTCGCCGAGCTCGAGGAGGCGGTCTGGCTCGTCGGCGCGCACCGCAAGCTCAACGAGTCCGCCCACCCTTTGATCGAGGTCTCCGGCGGGGTGAACCTCGACACGGTCCGCTCGATCGCCGCGCTCGGCGTCGACCGCATCTCGGTCGGCCAGATCACCCACTCCGCGCGCGCCCTCGACCTCAGCCTCGAGCTCGCGTGAAGCCCTTCCCGGGCGTCCGCCAGCTCTATCACCTCGCGAGCGCCGAGTCGACCCAAACCTTGGCCCGCGCCTTGGCCGCGTCCGGCTCGCCGTCGGGGACCATGGTCTGGGCCGACGCGCAGACCGGCGGGCGCGGGCGCATGGACCGGAAATGGTCCTCCGCGCCCGGAGGGATTTACGCAACCTTGCTGCTCCGCCCCAAGGTCCCTCCCGCGGCTCTGGCGGAACTGAGCGTGCTCGCGGCGGGCTCGGTCGCCGCCGCCTTGTCGGCGCTCGGCGTGAAGACCCTGGTCAAGCCGCCGAACGACGTGCTGGCCCGCGCGCCGCGCGGAAAGGCCTGGCGGAAAATCTGCGGCATACTCGCCGAGGCCTCGACGCGCGGCGGAAAGACCGAGTGGGTCCTCGTTGGCGTCGGGATCAACGTCTCGAACCCTCTGCCGCGCGGCCTCCAGGCGGCGTCGCTGAAGTCGCTGCTCGGCCGCGCCCCCGAGCCCGAGGCCGTGCTGCGCCGCGTCCTCGCGCGTTTCGATCGCGACCTGCGAGCCTGGCTCCGCCGGGACGTTCGTTCTCAACCTATTGCCGTCTCCCCCGCGGGAGACGGGGCGCGGGGGAGGGGCGATGTTCGAGCTTAAAGGCCGGTCCGTCCTCGTCACCGGCGCCTCCGGCGGGATCGGCGCGGCAACGGCGCTCGCCTTCGCCCGCGAGGGCGCCCGCGTCGCGCTCGTCGCCCGCCGCGCCGAAAAGCTCAAGCAGGTCGGCGACAAGATACGCGCGGAAGGCGGAACGGCCGTCGAGATCGCGGCCGACGTCGCGGACCGCGCGGACGCGCTGCGCGCCGCGAAGGCGGCGGAGAAGGCTCTCGGCGGCGTCGACGTGCTGGTCAACAACGCGGGCATCAACGACTACCTCCTCTTTTCCAAGCAGCGCCTGGAGGCCGTCGAGGATATCGTGCGCGTCAACTTCCTCGGCGCCGCGGCGATGACCTACGCGCTCTTGCCGGGCATGCTCGAGCGCCGCTCCGGGCATGTCGTGAACGTCGCCTCGACGGCCGGCCTGCGCGGGATACCGTACAGCGCGGCCTACAGCGCCTCCAAGTTCGCCTTGGTCGGCTTCACCGAGGCTCTCCGCGTCGAACTGAGAGGCTCCGGCGTGACTTTGACGGCTTTCTGCCCCGGCACGGTGCTGACCGAGTTGGCCGAGAAGGCCCTGGCCAAGGACCCCGCCCTCGCGAGGAGCGTCAGGCGCGCGGCCAAGACTCCCGAGCAGGCCGCCGCGCGCATCGTCCGGGCTACTCGCCGCCGCGAGCCGGAGGTCGTGTTCGGCGAGGTCCCGGGGCCGATCCTGAAGCTCGCGCGGCTGGCCCCGGGCTTCAGCGACTGGCTCACGCACCGCATCTACCGCCGCTACAAGTCCTTCTTCGCCGGCCCCGAAGCCCCGTGAGCGCCGCGCTCGCGCGCGCCCTCAAGGACAAGGCCCGGGCGCTGGGCGCCCAGCAAGCCGGAATCGCGCCCGCCGACCCGCTCGACGACGCGGGGTTCCTCGAAGCCTGGCTCGCGGCCGGCCGCCATGCGACCATGGGCTACATGGAAAAGCCGGAGCGGCGGGACATACGTCGTTGGTATCCCGAGGCGCGCTCGGTGCTGGTCTGCGCGTTCAGCTATTGGCATGCGGACCCGCCGGAAAGGGCCGAGCCCGGCGCCTCGTCCCAAGGCCGCGTCGCGCGCTACGCGACCTTGCCGGATTATCATCCGATACTGAAGGCCCGGCTGGGGTCGCTGCTGGAGTGGCTCAAGAAGGAGAGCCCCGGGGCCGACGGCAAGCCGTTCGTCGACTCCAGCCCGGTCCTGGAGCGCGCCTACGCGCGCCGCGCGGGCATCGGCTGGACCGGCAAGAACACCTTAACGCTCCACCCGCGCCTCGGCTCCTTCTTTTTCCTGGCCGGACTCGCGCTGAACCTGGACCTGCCCGCCGACGAGCCGGTCCCCGACCATTGCGGGACCTGCCGCCGCTGCCTCGACGCCTGCCCCACGGACGCCTTCCCCAAGCCGCATGAGCTGGACGCCTCGCGCTGCATCGCCTACTTCACGATCGAGCACCGCGGCGCGATACCGGAGGGCTTCAGGAAGGGCGTCGGCGATTGGGCCTTCGGCTGCGACGTCTGCCAGGACGTCTGCCCGTGGAACCGCTTCTCCGCGCCGTCGACGGTCGCGGAGTTCATGCCGGAGGGCGAGCCGGCCTTCCCGACGCGCGGCCCGCTGAAAAACTGGCTGAGGATGCGCCCCGAGGACTTCAAGGCGCTCAAGCGCACGCCGCTGGAGCGGGCGCGCTGGCGCGGCTGGATCAGAAACGTCCTCTTGGCCGCCGGCAACTCCGGCGACCCCTCGCTGGCCCCCGCCGTCGAGCCCTGGACGAAGAGCGAGGACGCCGTGATCCGCGAGCAAGCCGAATGGAGCCTGGCCCGGCTCAAATCCTCGGCTTGAAGATCAGTGATTCAGCGATCCGGCGTGTTGAGCGCTCATCGTTTGCGCCGCCCCTCTCGCAGGAGAGCCTTAACGTCGATCTTGCCCTTGATATTCCGACGCGACTCGCGCATCGCCTTGAGAATCGAGGAGCCCATGACCTCCTCGACAAGAAACCTGGCCTTCGCGGGGATCAGGCGGCTAGGGTAGTAGCGCTCGATGATCTTGAAGACCGCCTCGGGAGATTTTAGCTTCAAGTAGCGGACCAGAAAGAGGACGTCGTCCTTGTCGCTGGAGTCGAAGCGGGCCGAGACGCACTTCATCGCCAGCATGTAGTCCGCGCGGGGCGCCCAGACGCGCAGATGCGAGTACTCCCGCACGGGCTCGCGCGGCGGATCGGCGTGAAAGTAGGCCTTGGCGGCGTCGTTCAGCCAATCCGGCGGCAGCTCGAAGCGCGCCGCTACGGCTCGCGCCGCCTCGCGCAAGGCCTTCGTCGGCGCGAAGATCGCGTCCACGTCCCGGGTCGCCTCGCGCGCCTTGAACACCAGGCACATCACGGTGCCGCCGCACATTCCGATCTCGCCGACCACGCCCTTTTTACGCAACTCGGCGTTCAGGGCCTTAAGAAGGCGGAGAATCAGCCCGCGATCGAGCACGTCAGGCCCGGGACAAGAAGTTGCCGAGAACGAAAATGTTCCTGTGCCTGAAATAGGCCGGCGACTCCAGAATCGCCGAGGCCTTGAGGCTTTCCACGCCCGCGACGAACCACGGCTCCTCCAGCGGCGGGACCCCGGCGCACCACCACGGGGCGTCGAGCCCGGTCTCGGCGCACAGCGACTCCACGGTTGAGGCCAGCAAAGCCAGGACTCGCGGCGAAACGCCGGGGCCGGGAGCCCGGGCGACGGCCTCCGGAGCGGGAGCGCGCCGGAAGGCGTCCACCCAGTCGAACAGGCCTTGCTTCCAGAAGCCCTCTCCTCCGCGGGTGATGCTCTCGGCGGCCTCCGCCGCGCCCGCCGGCGCCCAGGCTGAGCTCCGGGACAGAAGCGCCTCCGGCCCCTTGAGCCCCAGCGCCCGAGCCAACCTGCCCAACGTGGACCACCGCGCGTCGCGGCCCGCCTCGATGAGCTGCACGGTCTTGTAGGCCACCCCGGCCTCACGGGCCAGCGCCCTCTGCGACAACCCGCGCTCCTCCCGCCGAGCCTTCAGCATGCCCCTATTATATCTGACGTAATATATTACGTCAATCTCCCAAGACCCGAACCGCCGGGCCTAAAATCTCGCGGCGAGCGCTAAATGGAGGAGGCAGCGGTCGAGGCCTTCATGGTCTCCTCGTCGTCAAGCGCGACGAATCCTCCTCAAGGCTTCCGCGTAGATCTCGCTGTCGCGACGGAGGCCCACCGCGAGAACGAAGACCAGGACCTCCTCCTTCTCGACCCGATAGACGACGCGGTACTTGTTCAGGACCACGAGCTTTCGATAGTCCTTCAGCTCGAAACGAAGGGGGGCCCCGGCCTTCTCGGGCGCGACCGAAAGAAGGGCTCGGATGCGCGCCTTGATTTTCTCCCGCGTCGCGTCATCGAACCGGCGGCTGTCGCGGGTCGTGACCTCTTTATGGACCTTGATCCTATAACGGCGGGGCCCCGCCGTCGCCTGGGAACTCCCGTTCACCATCGGTCGAGGTCGATGAAATCGCTTTTTTTCGCTCTTTTGTCGCGCTCGGCGGCGATGGTTCCAAGAACGATGTCCTCCGCCAAGTCCAGCATCGCCTCCAGCTTCTCGTACTGGGCGTAGTCGAGCATGACCGCCACCGGCGTCTTGTGACGCTCGAGAATTACGCGATTCTCCTTGAGAAGGCCGAGTATCCTCTCGGACTTGGTGCGAAGCTCGCTGATGCTGGCCAAAGTGGCCGCGTCTTTTATCGTTAGCATGGGAGCCTCCAGGGGAAAGGATAGCAGACGCCGCTTTTCATGTCAATAGATGTGCTATCTATTGAAACAAATATTGTATCAATGCAGACGCGGCGGGCGGCGGTCAGCCGTACTTGTACTGCACGCCCAGCCCGTTGCCGGGCCAGTCGCAGTCGATGTTCTGGTAGGGGCAGAGCATGCGGCAGGCGCCGCACTCGATGCAGTTCTCGTAGTTGACGATCAGCTTCTTGTGGGATTCCTCCCACTCGTAGACCTTCGCGGGGCAGACCGTCGTGCAGGGCTTGTCGGGGCACTTGGCGCAGACGGCCTGGTCCTTGATCACGATGTGGGCCGTCGGAGCCTTCTTCCAGGTCACCAGGCCCAGCTTCGCCTCGACGTTCATGTCCGCCATCAGATTCCCACCGCCTTCAAGTGCCAGAGGTCCTTGGCCAATCGGACCATCCCGCGCTTGCGTATCATGCCGATCGCCTGCTTGAGGTGCTCGTGCTTCGGCCGGCCGTCGACCGTGAAGCGCAGATGCGCGAGGTCGCAGGCGAGCTGCGGATAAAACTTCAGGAAATCGGGGCTGGCCTCGATGTTGGCCTCGAGGTCCTTCGTCTCGTCGAGGTCCGGCCAGACGTAGGAGGCCTTCAGCTTGTCCTGATAGGCCTTCAGCGTCGCCGCCGAGTAGTCGCCCTTCTTCTTGGCCTCGATCACGGTCTCGGCCGCGAGCTTGCCGGCCGTCATCGCCATGTTCGAGCCCTCGCGGAACGCGGGGTTCACCATCTGCGCCGCGTCGCCCGCGACCAGGAAGCCGTCCGTGTAGAGAGGCGGCATCGAGCGCATCCCGCCCTCGGGGATGAGGTGCGCCGAGTACTCGAGGGACGTCGAGCCCGCGATCAGGCGGCGGATCATCGGATGGCGCTTCACCTCCTCGAGGTGGTCCGAGGGGCGCAGGCCCCGCGCCATGTACTCCGAAAGCTTGCAGCCGACGCCCAAGGACAGCGTGTCCTTGTTCGTGTACAGGAAGACGTAGCCGAGCATCCCCTTCGTGACCGCGCCGAAGACCTCCATCGTCGCGCCCTCGCCCTTCTCGAGATTGAAGCGGTCCTCGATCTTCCCCGGGTCGAGCTTCAGGATCTCCTTCGCGCCGAGAGCCACCTCGGTGGGCTTCAGCTCGTCGATCAGCCCGGCC
Source organism: uncultured Elusimicrobia bacterium (assembly GCA_964566245.1). Lineage (GTDB taxonomy): Bacteria > Elusimicrobiota > Elusimicrobia > CAZMIB01 > CAZMIB01 > CAZMIB01. The sequence goes on from CAZMIB010000064.1 coordinate 11,146, forward strand.
TTCTGAGCGAGGATCGAGTTCACGCCGTCGCAGGCGATCACCACGTTCGCGGTGATCTCGTCGCCCTCGGAGGACTTGATGCCGACGATGCGCCCGTCCTTCTTGACCAGTTCCTTGACCATCACGCCGGTGTACAGCTCGGCCCCGGCCTCCTGGGCCTTGCCGGCGTACCACTGGTCGAACTTCACGCGGATGATCGTGAAGCAGTTAGGCGGGTCCTTCAGGAAGCGCTCCGACTTGTAGCCGACCGTGACCCAGGAGTCCTCGGTCGCGATCGCCATGCGCTGCTCGGCGATCGGGCGCTCCAGCGCCGCGTTCGGGTCCTTCCAAAAATCCGGGACGACGTCGGCCAGCATCCGGGTGTACAGCACGGCGCCCTGGACGTTCTTGGCGCCGGGATACTCGCCGCGCTCGAGCAGGACGACCGAGCAGCCGCCCTTGGCCAAGGTGATGGCCGCCGAGACGCCGGCCGGGCCGGCGCCTACGACGATCGCGTCGAATTGGGGAGCTTCGTCTGGCATGACGCCTCCTACCCTCAGGCGCTGCCGATGGGAGGGGCCTGAAGCGCCTTCTGGACCTTCTCGACCAGGTCGTCGGTCCGGAACGGCTTCGTCATGAAGCCGACCACCTGGGGAAACTTCGCGAACAGCGTGCGGGAGGGCTCGAGAGCGGTCAGGACGATGATCGGGATCTTGGCCGTCGCCTCGTCCTGGCTGACCTTGATCTGCAGCGAGTAGCCGTCGATGCCCGGAAGCATCACGTCGAGGAGCATCAGATCCGGCTTGACCTGCTGGATCAGGTCCCAAGCCTGGCGCCCGTTGTCGCAGACCTCGACGGCGAAGCCCGCCTTCTCAAGCGTGTACTTGATCAGGTTGAGCATCTCCAGCTCGTCGTCGATGACCAAAATCTTCTTGGGCATGTCGCTCTCGGCTCCCGGCGGTCCTTCCTCTATTCTAGCCCTTCGACTCGGCGCCGCCGAAGATTTCCTTGTAGCGGGCCGGGTACTTCTCCTTGAACTCCTTGATCAGCTTCGCGCGGTGCTCCTTCCAGGAGGCGGCCTTGTCGCCGGTCTTGCGGTTGACGGAGTCCTGCGCGAGAAAGCCCCAAATCTTCTTGCCGTCTTCCTTCGCGATGTCGCAGCCCGGCTTCGCCATCATGCGCTTCACGTAGCGCGACCAGATATCGGACTCGGGCTGGTAGATCTCCTTCTCCTTGAACATCTCGGGATGGGCGGCCTTCCACTTGCCCAGGTTCGCCTCGCGCTCGGCGGAGGTCTTGCCGGGAGCCTCGACGAACTGCGAGTTCAGCGGGCGGGCCGAGGAGTGGCACTTCGAGCACTTCGTCAGGAGCAGCTTGTAGCCCTCCTGGTTCGCGGCCGAGAGCGTCTTGACGTAGGCGTCGTCGAGCTTCTCGGGGCCGAGGTCGTTCGGATAGGGATCGCGCTTGGCCTTCTCCTTCTCAAGCTCGGCGGCCGACTTGCCGCCCTCGTCGGCGAGCGCGAGACGGCCCGCGCCCGTGAAAATTCCAAGAACCGCCGCGAATATCAGCGCCTTCTTCATCTGCGTTCTCCTTGCCGTGTTGCCGGACTGTTGATCCGAACGACGAACTACCACTCCTCGCCTTTCTTCGCGATGCTGAGCAGGTAGGCGACGAGGTCATCCAGCTCCTGCCCCTTGATCTTTTCCTTCCACGTCGGCATGAAAAGAGGCGGGACCGGGCCCTTATCGTTGTACTTCGCGACGCGGGCGCTGGGAACGCCCTCTTGAATTTTCTTCCTAAGCTCGTCGGCGGTGAACGTCCCCAGGGTCTCGACCAAGGTCGGGATGCGCCCCTTGGCCATCTCGTCGACGGTCTTATTCTCCGGGTCCTGCCCGGGGCCCATCGCGTTGAAGTTGCGCCGCCCCCGCTTGGCCTCGAGGCCGTGGCAGCCCGCGCAGCCGTACTTCTTGAAGACGAACTTGCCGTGCTCGGCCGGACCGCCGAACTTCGGTTCCGGCTTCGCGGCGGCGTAGACGTAGTAGCTGTGCGGTATCTCGCGGTGCGAGAGCGAAAGCAGGTAGGTCACGAGGGCCCTAGCCTGCGGGCTGATGCCGCCCTCGCCGGCGCCGTTCTTCCATTCCTCGTAGAACGGCGGCATGCCGCTGGGGGCGATGGGCTCCGCGTTGTATTTGCCCTCGGGATCGTTGTGGACGAAGACCATCGGGTCGCGGCTCAAATGGGCCAGCATCCAGTTCTGCACCGAGACGTCGTGGTTCTGCGGCGGCATCTCGGCCAGGTGGAAGTCGTGCGGCGCGATGCGCTCGGCCGGCTTGTCGGCCACGTCGCCGAGGTCGACCGAGATGCCTCCCGACGGGCTGCCGTTCACCGAGTGGCAGCCGCGGCAGCCGTTCTCGTCGAAAATCTTCTTGCCGAGCGCCGCGACCTCGGCCCCCGGAAGGGTCTCGAAGTTCGCGTGGCACTTCGCGCAGCTCGCCTGAATGAACTGCCCCCTCAGCATGTGGCCCTCGGCGAGGTGGGAGGTTCCGACCTCGGTCCGTATGCCCTCATGCGCGCCCACGACCGTCGTCGCGAGCCCCTGCCCGCCGTGGCAGGTCGTGCACGCGAACTTCTGGAAGGGATGCTTCGCGATCAAGCCCGAGATGTCGGGGTGGGCCTTGAAGGGATTTTCCTTGAACGAGTTCGTCAACGTCGGGTTCGTGAACTCGTCCATGCCCACGTGGCAGGTCACGCAGCGGTCGGCGCGCCCGAGGTCCTTCGCGAGGATCTGCTTGATCTCGAGCGGGCGGCGGCGCCAGCGCTTCGCCTCGGCCGCGAGCTCCTTCTTCTCGCCCTCGTCGGTCGCCGCGGCGAGCCGGGTCTCGGCGTCGACGGCCGCCCGGCGGTAATACTCCTTCTGGTAGCCCTTCCACTCGCGGCAGCTATCGACCGCGACCGCGACGATGAACAGCCCCAGCAGGCCGAAGTTGACGACGTAGAAAAGCTTGCGCAGGCTCATCTAGATGTTGAGGTTGAAGTCGGGCAAGGTCAGCACGTATTTGATGTTGAAGCACAGGCGCGCCCCCATCTTGAGCAGCACGCCCATCATCATCACCACCAGCGACATCGTGACCATGTAACGCACCCAGTCGAGCTTCCGTATGTGCTTCTGCGGCAGCAGGAAGCCGAAGTAGAAGTACAGCGCCGAGAAGAACACCAGCCAGAAGCCCTGCAGCCAGTCCAGCCCCGCGACGCGCATGCCGACGGCCACGAGCGCCATCAGGCCGATGAAGCCGCCCATCGCCTTGCAGGTCGGGACGTCCTTATCGATCAGCTTCGGGCCGAGCACCGCCGCGCCGAAGCCCGCGCCGATGACCGGCACGCCGAGCCACGCCGGCAGCAGGTTCGGCACCGTCCCCTGCGGAAGCGCCTTCAGGGTTCCCTGCATGATCTGCATGGCCAGCTTGAAGCTGAACGGATGCGTGCCGGCGGCCGGGCCGAACAGGCTCCACGTCGGCGGAGGCGGCGCTTTCTGCATCAGCCAGGACTGCCACGGCCAGTACCACATGAAGTTCGGGCCTCGGCAGGCGTAGCCGATGTAGATCAGGATGAACCACATCGCGACCCCGAGCAGGAACATCGTGTTCGCGAACGGCCGCTCCTTGATGGAGTAGTAGCCGATGCCCTTCGGGCTGGGGTCGATGTACGGGATCGCGGTCAAGCCGACGATGATCAAGCCCGGCAGCAAGACGCCGGCGATCCACGGGTCGAAATAGACGAGCAGCTCCTGCAGGCCGACGAAGTACCACGGGGCCTTGGACGGGTTCGGCGTGACGTTCGGGTTCGCGATGAACTCGAGCGGCGCGTTCTGCAGGAGGCTCCAGGCCATCATGAAAACCAGGAAGGCGCCGGCCGCGATGTACTCGCGCGTCACGAGCCGCGGCCAGACCTCGACCTTCTCCTCGTTCGGGTCGCGCGGGGCGGCCGAGAACGAGTCCTTGCGCACGCGCCAGAAGTGCACGATCAGCAGGATGCCGACGATCAGCGGCACCGCGACGCAGTGCATCACGTAGAAGCGGACGAGGGTGTTCTCGCCGACCATCGTGCCGCCGAGCAAGGTGAAGCGGACGTCGTTGTTGATCCGCATCCCGAGCAGGCTGGAGAACGGACCTTCGTTCCCCAGGAATGGAGTCGCCGCGGCCATGTTCGTGCCGACCGTGACCGCCCAGATGGCGAGCTGGTCCCACGGCAGCAGGTAGCCGGTGAACGAGAGGAACAAGGTCAGCGTCAGGAGCTGGACGCCGACGCCCCAGTTGAACTCGCGCGGCTTCTTGTACGCGCCGGTCAGGAAGACGCGGACCATGTGCAAGATGACGAACACGACCATCGCCTGGGCGGACCACCTGTGCAGGTTGCGCACGAAGGTCCCGAGCATGACCGCGAACTCCAGGTCCTTCATGTCGCGGTAGGCGAGGTCGACCGTGGGCCGGTAATAGAACATCAACAGCACGCCGGTCCCGGTCAACAGCAGGAAAAGCAGGAACGAGATGCCCCCGAGACCCCAGGTGTACATCCACTCGATGGATCGGGGCCGGGTCTTGACCGGGTGCAGGTGCAGCCAGACGTTGCCGATGATGTGGCCGGCGCGGTCGCGAGGCGTGTCCTTCCAGACGCCGCCGCGGAACACGGAGCGCCAAAGCTGCGAGTCGATGATCTCTTTCTTGATCTTGTCGACGTCGAGGCTGAACCGGCCGTTCGTCTGAGTCGGCGGAGTTTGGATCGGGGTTTCAGGCATGGAAGTCGGCGAAGAACGGGACCTTCTCGCGGGCCCCGGGGCGCCCCTCGATGATCGCTTTATCGATGACCAGATCGCCGTTCGAGGCGATCTCGACCGCGCAGCGGTACAGCGGCTTCGGGGCCGGGCCGGCGATCACGTCGCCCTCGGGAGAGAAATTCGAGCCGTGGCACGGGCAGCGGAAGCGGCCCTGATCGCCGAACCAGTTCGGCGTGCAGCCGAGGTGCGTGCAGCGCGCCCACAGCGAGTAGAAGCCCTTCCCGGTTCCGATGATCCAGACGCCCTGTCCGTTTAGGAACTTTGTCCGACCCCCCAACGCGTACTCCCCGGCCTTGCCCCCCACGGTTCGGCTTGCTCTGTGGTAGCGCAG
>CAZMIB010000065.1:0-16216 GCA_964566245.1 uncultured Elusimicrobia bacterium
CGCCCCCGGCGTCAGACAGGCGACCGGCCTCGCGGGGGCGCTGTCGGAGCGGGGGCTTTGGCCGCGCAACGTGGTCGGCGTCGGCGACGCGGAGAACGACCACGCCGTCCTGGAGCTGTGCGAGGCCGGCGTCGCGGTGGCCAACGCGGTGCCGGCGCTGAAGGAGCGCGCGGATTGGGTGACGGACGGGGCCGAGGGAGAAGGCTCGATCCAGCTCGCGCGGAGCCTGGAAAAGGACGACCTCTCCGGGCTCGCGCGGAGCCTCGAGCGCCACGAGGTCGCGCTGGGCCGGCGCGACGGGGAGGCGAGGCCGGCGGCCGTGCCGCCGTACGGCTCGAGCCTGCTGGTCGCGGGTTCCTCGGGTTCCGGCAAGTCGACGCTGGCGACGGGTTTCCTGGAGCGGCTCGCGGAGAAGGGCTACCAGTTCTGCATCGTCGACCCCGAGGGCGACTACGAGGGCTTTCCGGCCGCGGTCTCGCTGGGCGGAAGCGAACGCGCCCCGTTGGTCGCCGAGGTCTTGGGCGTGCTCGCCGACCCGTCCAAAAGCGCCGCGGTGAACCTGCTGGCCGTGGGGATGGAGGGGCGGCCGGTCTTTTTCGGCGCGCTGCTCGCGGCGCTGCAGGACATGCGCGCGCGCCTCGGCCGGCCGCATTGGCTGGTGATCGACGAGGCGCATCATCTCTTGCCGACCGCGTGGACGCCCGCGCGGGAGGCCGCGCGCGGGCCGCTGGGGCCGGCGCTTCTGATCACCGTCCATCCGGAGCAGGTCTCCCCGGCCGCGCTTTCCGAGGTGGATATCGCGCTCGCGGTCGGAGCCTCGCCGGAGCGCACGCTGCGCGCCTTTTGCGGCGCGGCGGGCCTGCATGCGCCGCCGGCCGCGCCGGCGCTCCCCGCGCAAGGCGAGGCGCTGGCATGGTGGAAGGGCTCCGGCGAGGCTCCGTTCGTCCTCGATCCCCTGCCTCCGCGCGCCGAGCGCCGCCGCCACCGGCGCAAGTACGCGGAGGGAGAACTGGGCCCGGACCGGAGCTTCTACTTCCGCGGGCCTTCGGGGGCCTTGAACCTGCGCGCCCAGAACCTGAGGCTCTTCTTGCAGGTGGGCGACGGCGTGGACGACGCGACCTGGCTGCACCACCTGCGCCGCGGCGACTACTCGCGCTGGTTCCGCGAGGCGATCAAGGACGACGAGCTGGCCGAGGCCGCGAAGGCGATCGAGGCCGACGCAGGCCTGGCGCCGGACAAGGCACGCGAGCTGCTGCGCGCGAGGATCGTGGAGCGCTACGCGGACGCCGCCTGACAGGGTGGGGAGCGACTAAAGGACCCTCCTCCCGGTGGGTTGTTCGTCCCGCTCCTCCTGGGCCTTTCGCCCCAGGCGGCTCCGTCCCGGTCCCTTAGAATCATAAGCGGGGAGCCCGGGGAGGCGCGGGACGTGAAGGCCCGTCGTTCCTTGGGGCGTCGTTTTCAAGCCGCGGCCGCCGCGGCCTTGGCCGTCGGAGCCTGGATCGTCGGGCGGCCCGGCCGCGCTCGCGCGGGCGCGAACGAACGGGACGCCGCGCCGGCGCCGCTCGAACTTCCGACGCTCGCGCCGGCTGGAACGGCTCTTCCGGCCGCGCCGCTCGTTCCGAGCCCTTCGGCCGGGACCGCCGTTTCCCCGTCCGCAGTCGTCCTGCCGCCGGTTTTCAGGCGGACGACGTCTCCGAACCCGTACGAGGCGGTGGCGCGGCTTAAGCCCGGCGACGGGATTCGCTACCGCGATCGCGGCGGCCGGCGCGTCACGGCCTATTTCAACGCCTTCTCGCCGGAGACCGAGCGGGTCAGCTTTACCGACGCCCAAGGCAAGGTCGAGGAGCAGTCGTTCGAGGCGTTCCTGTCGCGGATTTTCGAGGGCTCGCTGCGATTCATACCGGGAAAGGACGGGGCGGTCAACCTCGACGTTCCGGCGCGGAGCTTCGCCGGCTTCCGCAAGTTCGCGGCGGAAAGCGAGGCGAAGGACGGGGTCAAGGTCATTTTCATCGCGCCGAACCCCGACCTGGCGGGCCGGGCGGACCGCTCCGGCGCCGATTATCAAAACGATCACATCTCGCTTCACGAGGACGCGACCGTGGGGGCTTTTCTCGAAGAGCGCGCCGTCGCCAAGCGGCTGGGCCCGTTGAGACGGAGGCTGTCGGAGCGCAAGCAGGGCCTGGATGGACTGGTCAGAGACGATGCCCTGTTGCCGGCGGCGGCCCGCGGCATGCGGCGCGCCCTCAACGACCTTCTGACGTCATGGGATAAGCTCTGTTACGCGGAGCGAGGAGGCTACGTCGGGCTGAGGGATCAAATGCTGGCGGAGATGACGACCGCTATTTTCGGTTCGACCTTGCCTCCTCCGCCCGGGGCGTTCAAGAGCCGGCCCATGAAGATGCCGGAACCGATCCGTCAGGAGCTCGCCCGCTGGCTCGAGGAGGCTGCTTGGACCTTGTCCCGGGTGGGCTCGAAGTCCCTTCATGAAAAGCCCGAGGCGCCCCTTCCTCCCGGCGCCGCGAGCGCCGCCGCGTGGAAGTGGTACGCCGAGCGCTTTCAGGCGACCGCGCTGGAGAACGTGAACCGCAACCTGGGGCATTACCTGCGCGCCAAGGCCGAGGGGGACCGGCATGTCGCGGTCTTGGAGGAGTTGGACTTCAGGTTCGAGCCCGTCGTCAAAGTGCCTCCGCTGGAGAGCTTGCTCGCGCGCTACAACGCGCGCCTCGACGCGCTGATCGCCGCCGGGACCGTCCGCGCGGAGGAGGTCCTGCGTCCCGCGCGCGCTTTCAAAGGATTGACCGGGCGGATCCTCCACGTTCCTTTCGGGGAGCCGATACCCGAGGAGGCCGTGCCGGTCGACGATACGCTATCCAACGGCGACTTCGGAGACATGGTGGCCGCGGGTTACTTTCCGATGGGGCCGCATCTGAACCTGCTGCAGGCCAAGCCGCTGACCGTTTTCGAGCACGACCTAGGCCACCTGACGGCCTTCCTCGAGCACCCGAGGTTCATGGCCGCGGTCCGGAGGACCTACGCGCGGGTCCGGCGCGACGGCCTCCCCGAGGAGTTGAGGCGCCAGGCGCGAAGGAACACCAATCGCTTCGACTCGCGGATGTACGACATCCTGGAGCTTTTTGCCGCCGTGCCGGCCGCCAAGCGCGGCCGTCTGCTGGCCGCGCTGGGACTGCCGCGCGCTTGGAACGGCCGGATCGGCCCGATGGTCGGCGAGGTCCGCTCCTTCTTGAATGACCTGGATTCGGAGGAGCTGAAAGGCCTCCTCGAGGCCCTGCGCCGGGAGTATCCGGCGCTGCTCGAACGCTTCGGCGGCACGGTCAACGACGTGATCGGCCGGGCCACGTTGCAGGAAAATCCCGGGAGCACCGGCTTCGAGAAGAGCTTGGACCGGCAGTGGCGGCACGTGACGCGGCCGTGGGACGCGGACGTGCCGCTCGCGCGCCTGGGGGGCTATCACGACGCGCGCGTCGAGGAGCTGGCGGTGTTCATCAAACGGCTGCTGCAGTCGACCCGCATCGACCCCGCGAAGCTCGTCGTAGAAGCGCGCAGGCCCGTCGCCTCGCTCGACTCCTCGCTGCAGCTCTGGCTGTCGATCATCGGCCGGGAGGGGGATTGATGCGGCGGGCATGGATCGCCTCGGCGTTGGCCTCCGGCGCGCTGGCCGGCGGCCCGGCTATCGCCGCGGTCGAGGACGTCAAGCCGATCGAAGCGCCGAGCGTGCAGACGATCGCGGCCGGTCCCGCTTCGGTGCAGATCCCGGCGCTGGGCGTCGGCGTCGTTCTCATGAGGGGAACTCCCTCGCCCCCTTTGGGGGAGAGGGTTGGGGTGAGGGGAGCGGCCGGTGCGCCTCCCATCGCGCCCGCGGCGGGTCCCGCTCCCGTCCTCGCGCCGGCCGGATCGCGAGCGGCCCCGAAAGAGATTCGGCGTTTAGGCGAAACGCTGCGCTCGGTGGAGGCGAAGGGGGACGCGGCGCCGGCGCTTGAGGCGGTCTTCGATGAGGCGGATTGGAAAAACGAGGCCTACTGGCGGGCGTACGCGAACGAGGTTCATGAGGCGATGGTCGAGAACCTCACCCGCATGCGTCCGGCCTTCCTCGCGGCCAAGGCCGCGGGCCACGGGCATGTCCGCTTCCTGGAGGAAGCGGGGGTGCGCTTCGAGCCGGAGCTTTACGTGCCGCCGATAGATCGGATTCTCGACCACTACAACGCGCGCATGGACCGCCTGATCGAGGCGGGGACCGTCCGTCCGGAGGAGGTCATCCGCCCGGCGCGGGCGTTCGCGACGCGCGAGGGAAAGATGATCCACCTTCCGTTCGGAACGTCCGTGCCCGAGGGAGTGAAACCCAAGCGAGGGCTGCTGGGCGACGGCGAGATTCACGACATGATCGCCGCGGGGTGGTACCCGATCAGCGACCACGAAAAGACGGTCGCGGAGGACCAGGAAGCGACCCTGCTGCACGATCTCGCGCATTTTTCGGCGTTCGCCGAGGCGCCCGCGTTCATGGCCTCGCTTCGCCGCGCCGTCGCCGCGCTGCGGCGCGACGGCGGGCCGGCGTGGCGGCATGAGGACGTCCGCGCGAACGTTTACCAACGCCTTTTCTACATCCTCGAGTACTTGTCGGTGATACCGAAGGCCAAGCGCAAGGAGTTGCGCCGTCTGCTTCCGCTGCCGGCGACGAAGGACGGCTCGAGGACGCCCGGAGTGCAAGCCGTCCGGGCTCATCTCGCGAGCCTCCCTCCGGAGGACGTCGCGCGTTACATCGAGGTTTTGCGGCGGGAGGTTCCCAAGCTCATCCTTCATTTGGGCGGAGGGGTCCGGGACGTCATCATCCCCGCCGTCGTCAAAGAGGACGCTCGCCGGACGGGCTACGACAGGAGCTTGAATTATCGTTGGCAGCGCGCGACCTCGACCTTGCCGACGCTCGATCCCAAGGCCTGGGATTATCGCGAGCGGCTTGACGCGCTCGCGTGGCTGAGCGTCCGCTTGCTGGAGTCGACGTTCATCGACCCCGGCGAGCTTCCGGAGCAAGCCCTTCGGATCAAGGTCAAGCGCGGGTCCTCGCTCGCCTCTTGGCTGGAGGTCTTCGGCGGGCCGGGAGCGTCGGGGCTCCCCTATCCCCCGGCGGCTCTCGGGGGCGCGCTCGGCCTGCTGCTCGGCCTGTACGCGGCCTGCATGGTTCCCTCGACGGCCGCGGCGATCGCCGTCCTGATCGGCTGCGTCTTTTCAGGCGTCCTTCTCGGCGCGATCTTCAGCCGGCGCGATGCCTGAGGCCGCCCCCGCGGGGCGGCTCCCCTTGGCTGTTCGCGACCACGGGGGCGGGTGCGGGGAAGATTTGTAGGTGACTCGAAGGCCGCGCTAGCTGCGAAGGGCCGGGCGCGTGCGGGCTGGCGCTCCACTGCGTCCTCGGGGGCCGCGCGCTCGGGCCTCCGCCCGCCTTCGGCGGGCGACCAGGGGCCCCTCGGCGTCGTCCGCCTTCGGCGGCCGCGCCGATACCCCTTGAGGCCGCGTAACGCGCGCTGATCGCCTGCGGCGATCTCCCCCTGCGGGCGATGTTCCGCGCCATCCCGCCCGCGTCCGGCGTTTTCGTTCTCCGGCATGATGATCAAGGACGGCCAGGCATGAAAAAAGGCAAGCTCCCGCGGATAGTTTCGGCCCACCGACCAAAGTAAGCCAAGGCACTGACGCCGAGCCAAGGCCCGGCTTCGGGTGCCACTATGCAGGAGCTTGCCGCCGCGAAGATTAGCACACGCCGGCCCGCCGTTCCAAATCACACCGAGGTTTCCGACGATCGCGCGCCGGAGGCTGTTCATCGTGCGCTGGACAGTCTGTGGGCGGAGGCGGTGCGGCGAGCGCGAGAAATTCCCAACCAAGGCTTCGGCGCGATGGAGAAGGATTTCCGAGAGCGGCTGCTGAAGCTGGGGGCGTTGCTGCTGGGCGAAGCCCTGCCGGCGGGTCTGGGGGCAGGCTACGTCGGCGGCTCGATGGCCTGCGGCAAATGCGGCGGCCGAGCGCGTTACGTGAAGGACCGGCCGCGAACGATAACGACGCTGGTGCAGGAGATTCGGCTGTTGCGGGCGTACTATCACTGCGCCGGTTGCCGCGAAGGCGCGGTCCCCCTGGACCGGCAGTTGTCGTTGGATCAAACGAGCTTCAGCCCCGGGGTGCGGGAATCGATCTGCCTGCTGGATGCGGAGGTGTCATTCGAGCATGGAAGCGAGCTGCTTTGGCGGCTGAACGCGATCCGTCTGGACAAGCAGGAAGGGCGGCGGCTCGCGGAGGACCTGGGGCAGGAGTTGGAGCGAAGAACGGTGGCGGAGGTGGAGGTGAAGTCCGGCCGCGACGCGCCGCGCGCCGCGCTAGGTCCGAGGTCTTGATTTATGTCAGAAAAACGTATACACTTTTCTGACAGTTGAAATGGCGAATACAATGCAGACTAGGCTCCTCGCCCGGATGCGCCGACTGGGCTCAGGGAAGGTCCACACGAGCAAGGACTTCCTGGGCCTCGGCAGCCGCGCCGCGGTCGATCAAGCTTTCTCGCGATTGGTCCGGCGCGGAGCCGTCAAAAGGCTCGGCCGCGGGCTCTACTACGTTCCCTGCTTCAATCCGCGGCTGGGTATCGAGGTAACCCCGGGCCTAGACCGAATCGCCGAAGCCCTGGCCCGCAAGACCGGCAGCCGCATCGTTCCGACCGGAGCGGTGGCTGCGAACCGCCTTGGGCTTTCGACGCAGGTTCCGGCCAAGCCGATCTATCTTACGGACGGCAGGACGCGCACTACCCGTGTAGGCAACGCCGTTTTGGTCCTCAAGCACGTTTCCCCCAAAGACCTTCCATGGGGGCATCCCCTGAGCGCCATGGTCTTTCAAGGCCTACGGTACATGGGCAAGAACCACATCGACGATCGGGCCATCGCCCGCCTGCGTCGCTCGCTGTCGCCCGAGTATCGCCGCAGGCTTCTCGCTGACGCTAAATACGCGACCGACTGGGTCGCCGATGTGGTGCGCAAGGTATGCCTGCCTGACGACAGCCCGGCGGAGGCGCAGCATGGATGACGTCGCGCGTCTATCCCCCGAGGACCGCGCCGAACTTTTTAGGACGGTCGCCGAACGGCGCGGCGACATGCTGGCCGCGCTCGTCGAAAAGGACTTCTGGGTGTGCTGGTCTCTCAAGCGGGTCTTCACGCTGGCCGACTCGCCCGCCGGCTTGATCTTCAAGGGCGGAACGAGTCTGTCGAAGGTCTATCAGGCCATCGACCGATTCTCGGAAGACGTGGACCTCTCGTTCGACCGCAGCGCACTCGGCTTCGGCGGCGAGAAGGACCCCGCGCGCGCTTCGAGCCGCAATCAAGCGGAGAAGAGGCTGGAAGCGCTCTCGGCCGCGTGTCAGGAGATGATCCGCGCCAAATTCATTCCCGTGCTGGAAGCCTCTTTCCGGGAAGCCTTGGGCACGGCTCCTTCGAAGACGACGTGGCGGGTCGAGTTGGACAAAGACGACCCCGACCAGCAGACGGTCCTCTTTCACTATCCGCAGGGCGTCCTCGACCGCGAGACGGCCACGACGCCTGATATCAGGCTCGAACTCGGCGCGCGCGGAGAGCAATGGCCGGCCGAACAGGCCACGGTCACGTCCTACGCGGCGCAGGCCGAGCCGAAGCCGTTCAAAGAGGCTTCCTGCGGCGTGAAGGTCCTCGCCATCGAGCGGACGTTCTGGGAGAAGGCGACGATCCTGCACGCTTGGCATCATCTTCCGGAGTCGAAGCCCTTGCCGGAGCGCCAGTCCCGGCATTACTTCGATTTGGCGAACCTCTACGAGAAGGGCCACGGGGCAAAAGCCTTGGGCAACTTCGAGTTGCTCAAGAGCGTGGCCACGCACAAATCGATCTTCTTCCGCTCGCCGCCCGCCAAGTACGAGACGGCGGCTCCTGGAACCTTGCGGCTGCTGCCGACGTCGCAGCGCAGAATGGAACTGGAGGCCGACTACGGCAAGATGCGGCAGATGATTTTCGGCGAAGTCCCGGCGCTCGATCACGTCTTCGACGTGCTCGCCGAGCTGGAACGCAAGATAAACGACAGATGAAGCAAGGCTCCCAGACATGTCAACTACCGATCTCGCTCCAGGACATCGAGCCGCTCATTTGGCGGCAAGTCCCAGCGCTCAGTTCCATCACCTTCGCCAAGCTCCGTCGTGTATCCAGATCGCGATGGGCTGGAAGGACACCCACCTTCATGAGATCGTCTCGAAGAGCGCGGGGCCGCTGAAGGCCGCGCACGAGAAGCTCCTCTCGAATGGCCGGGCGGTCATTTTGGTCCCGATAAATTCAACATTGAAGGCATCCGCATGAGATTGGCACGCTTCAAGGCATGAGCAAAGGTAGAAAGATCGTCTGGTTCATGGGCGCAGGCGCTCCTCTCGGAGCGGGTGCGTATACGAGCGTGCAGGCGGGGGGCCGGATCAAGATTCCCACTCAAGCCGATTTCTGGCCTACGCTACTTCGCTTCTGCCAGTCGCGTAAGGACCGGAAGACCATCGAATCGTTCCTGTTCCGTTATTTCACTCATTACAGCAAGGTGCCGGCCCGGTCGGAGGCTTCGGCGCGCGCGAAACTCCTCCAAGATATCAACGTCGAGGAAGTCTTCACTTTTATCAGCGAACGCGTCGCTTCACCCACTACGTCGGACCAACTCAAACGGACGTTCTCCGGCGTCTGGAGCGCGCTTGCACGGCAAGTTGGCGCGACCTTCCGTCGTTTCGACGATAACGTGCAAATGCGTAATTATTTTCGCCGTATGGCGCGGCTCATCCTTTCGAGAGACGCCGTGGTGTCGTTCAATTACGACACCGTCATGGAAGAATCCATCCCAAATCACCGATGGCATTATCATGGCGTCGCTCCGCAACATCAAGGCTGGCCCGTGCTCAAGCCGCATGGCTCCGTGAACTGGACCGCCGATGGACAGATCATATCGGTCGATTCCGCGCCGGCGACCCCTGTCATCGTCGCTCCAACTCATCTCAAGTTTGTCGGAGGCCTGGGTTCGAGCGCCGGCTACTTGAACCAACACCCTGTCATCCAAAAAATTTGGCGCGAGATGGAGCGCCAAATGCAATTGGCGCGTGTCCTCGTGTTCGTCGGCTATTCGTTCCCTCCGGCCGACCTCTATTTCTCATCCGTGCTGCGGACCGTGATCGCGGCGCGCTCGGCGACGCCCGAGTCGTGGTGGTGAATCCAGACGCACGCGTCATCGCTAGCCGCCTTAAGGAGCGCTTCGCCCTCCAATCGGTCCGAGAAATCTTTGACCTCGACACGCTCGTGCGTCTAAATCGCGGGGCGCTTCTCGGCCCGTGACATCGGTCCGCGCTAACGTCCGCGCGCCCTTGCGGGTAGGCCGTTTTGGTGCTAGACTCAAAGCAGGATGGGGCTCAAGAAACTCGTTGGCGCGACGCTGGCCGCGGCGCTCACCGTCACTTTGACGGCGCAGCCGTTGCTTGCCCAACCGTCGAAGCCGAAGGCGTGTTGCGGTAAGTCCTGCCCGCCCCCGGCCCGGTCCGCGCCTGCTGCTTGCTGCCAGATCGCTCCAATGCCTTCGGCGCCGGTCGCGATCGCACAATTTACGCCGCAACTTCTGGCCTGGGCTGTCGTGGTCGTCATGGCCCAACCGATTTCGCAAACGACCTCCCAGGGCGTGCCGTTCGCGCAGGACCCGTCCCCACCTCAGGCTGACCGCCTCGTCGTTTCCGGCCTCGCGCCTCCCACCCTCGCTTAGACCGCGGACCTGCGCCTAATGGTGCGGGCCTGCTTGTTGCGTTCTAAGGAGGCATCGTGAATTTCCTGTTCGTCTTCGCCGTACTATCGTGGCTTGCATTGCCGGGGCGGGCGCAAGAACAGCCGGCCCCGGCAACCCTGGCCGAATTGGTCGAGACGGCGCGCCAGCGCAACCCTGACATCGTCGCCGCCCGCAAATCCTGGGAGATGGCCCAGGCGAAGGTGGATTCGGACAAGGCCTGGCCCGAACCCCAGGTCGGCGTCGAGTATTGGGGCTTTTCCCGGTCGGGCTTGAACCCGGGGTCCGCCAGCGAAAAGTGGTACGACGTGGCGCAGACCATCCCGTTTCCCGGGAAGCTTTCGCTTCGCGGCAGGTCCGCGGCGCATCTCGCGCGCCGGGAAGGCGAAGCGTTCCGCGCCATGGAGCGCGATGTCATCGCCAAAGTCAAGCAGGCATACTATGACCTCCTTTTCGCCCAGCGAGAGGTGAAGGTCTACGAGGAGACCTCGGACATTCTGCGCCGGTTCTCTCGCATCGCCGAATCCAAGTACGCCGTAGGCAGGGCTACCCAGCCGAGCGTCCTCAAGGCCCAGGTCGAGTTGTCGAAGGTCCAGAACCGGGCGATCACGTCGCGCCAAGAACTTGAAACGGCCCAGGCGAAGCTCAATGCCCTGCTTGCGCGCGGACCTGAAGAGCCCATCGTCGCCGGCGAGGAGCCCGTGGCCGCCTCGACCGAGCCCGCCCAACAGCAACTCGAAGCCCTTGCCTTGGAATACCAGCCGGAGGTCCATGGCGCGGCGCACCACGTCGACCACATGCGCGCCGAGCTGGCGGCCAAGCGCGCCGATTATCTCCCGGACTTCATGCTGCAGTACACCTGGAGGACGCGCGAGGGCATGCCCTCGGACGCCGTCGCCATGATCAAGATGACGCTCCCTTTCCTTTGGTTCCGCCGCCAGCAGGCCATCGTAAAATCGACGCGGCTCGAGCTCGAGCACGCGGACGCCATGCTGGAATCGGCTCAGATAGCCGCGAGATACGAGGTCAAGGAAGCCCTGGTCAAAGTCCAAACCGCGAGGCGGAGCGTCGAGCTTTACAAGACGACGATCCTGCCGCAGACCGAACAGGCGCTGACGGTCTCCGAGTCCGGCTATCGGGCCGACCGGATCGGCTTCCTGGACCTGCTCGACGCGGAACGCGCCCACTTGGACGCCAGACTCGAATACGACAGGGCCATCGCCGACTACGGGATAAAGATCGCGCAGCTGGAACGCGTCGTCGGCACAGAGCTGACGGCCGAGCCGAGGACCCGAGATAATGAACATCATCATTAGCCGGAAACAGCTGATCTTTTTAGCGGCGGCTCTCATCGTCGCCGTCGGAGGCGCGGGCTATCTAATCGGCCATCGGCGCTCGCATCGGGAAATAATCGGCGTCGCCGAGGGCCATGAGCGCTACCAGTGCGCCATGCACCCGCAGATCGTCTCCGACAAGCCGGGCAACTGCCCCATCTGCGGGATGCGCCTTCAAAAGGTCGACGGAGAAAAACAATCCGGCTCAACCGGGGGCGATAAGGGAAAGCCGCTTTACTACCGGCACCCCATGCGACCGGACGTGACCTCGCCGACGCCCGCCAAGGACGAAATGGGCATGGACTACGTCCCGGTCTACTCCGAGGAGCAGTCGAGCGGCCCCGTCGTCGCCGGTCATGCCTCATTTTCGATCCCGCTGGAACGCCAGCAGCTCATCGGCGTCAAGACGGCTACGGCGACGGTGCGCGTGCTCGACGTAGAGATACGCGCCGTCGGGCGGGTCGCCTATGACCCGGAGCTCTACAACGCCATCGAAGAGTACAAGCAGGCCGTGGCCGCGCGCGGCAAGATCAAGGACAGCCCGCTGCCGGACGCCCGTCGCGGCGCGGACGCCATCGTCCGATCAGCCGTGACTCGGCTGCGGCTGCTTGGTTTGTCGCAGGACCAGATCGACAAGCTCGCCGGCGACGGGGAGGACCCGATCAACCTCCTTCTGCCGGACAAGACGGCCTGGATTTACGCGGACGTCTACGAGAACGAGGTCGGCCTGCTGCGCTCCGGCCAAGGACTGTCGGTCATTATCCCGTCTCTCCCGGGACGCACCTACCACGGCAAGGTCGTCGCGGTGGATTCCGTCGTCAACGCCGAGACGCGGACCGCGCGCATCAGAGGCCTCATCGAGACGCCGACAGAGGCTCTTCGCCCGGAGACCTTCGTCAACGTGCGGCTGACGATAGACCTCGGCCGGCGGCTGGCCGTGCCCGAGGATTCCGTGCTCGATACCGGAGAGCACCAGCTCGTCTTCGTGCGCAAGGATGAAGGCGAGTTCGAGCCGCGCGAGATCAAGCTCGGGCGACAGGCCAACGGATACTACGAGATCCTCTCCGGCTTGAAGTCCGGCGAAGAGGTCGTAACCTCGGCCAACTTCCTGATCGACTCCGAATCGAGGTTTCGAGCCGCCGTGTCCGCATTCGGCGCTCCGAAGAAGCCGATGACGACTCAGCCCCAGAGATAGCCATGGTTTCAAAGATCATCGACTTCAGCGCGCGCAACAAGGGCCTGGTTCTCCTCCTTGTCGCCTTGGCGGTGGCCGCGTCGGTATGGACCGCCAAGAGCGTGCCTCTCGACGCGATCCCGGACCTCTCCGACACTCAGGTCATCATCTATTCACGCTGGGATCGGAGCCCGGACATCCTGGAAGACCAAGTCACCTATCCGATCACGGCCGCCCTGCTGGGAGCGCCGAGGATCAAGGCTGTCCGCGGCTTCACGGACTTCGGTTATTCCTACGTCTATGTGATCTTCCAGGACGGAACCGACCTCTACTGGGCGCGCTCGCGCGTGGTCGAATACCTCAGCAAGATCCTGCCGCGTCTGCCCAAGGACGTGCAGACCGAGATCGGTCCCGACGCGACCAGCGTGGGCTGGGTCTATCAGTACGCCGTGGTCGATGAGACCGGCAAGCATGACCTGGCGCAACTGCGCAGCCTTCAGGACTGGTATTTGCGCTATCAACTACAGGCGGTTCCTGGCGTCGCCGAGGTGGCCGCCGTCGGCGGTTCCGTCAAGCAGTACCAGGTCAACGTCGACCCTGACGCGCTGCTGTCGTACAAGATACCGCTGACCACGGTCCTCGATGCCGTTCGCAAGGGGAACCAAGAGGCGGGCGGCCGCCTGCTCGAATTCAACGGCACCGAATACATGGTGCGCGGCCGAGGCTACGCCAAATCGGTGTCGGATATCGAGAAAATCGTCGTGCGCGCCGACCCGCGCTCGGGAACGCCCGTATTGGTCAAGAACGTGGCGAAAGTGGAGGTCGGCCCGGACATCCGGCGCGGCGTCGCGGACTACAACGGCCTGGGTGACACCGTCGGCGGCGTCATCGTCATGCGCCAGGGGGAGAACGCCCTCGCCGTGATCAAGCGCGTCAAAGCCAAGCTCGCGGAGATAGAGCCTTCTCTGCCGGAAGGCGTCAAGATCGTGCCGGTCTACGACCGCTCGGGGCTCATCCAAGACTCGATCCATACGCTCGTTCGCTCGCTCAAGGAGGAGATGCTGATCGTCAGCCTCATCATCCTGCTCTTCCTGTGGCACGTCCCCTCGGCCGTCGTCCCGATCATCACGATCCCCGTCTCGGTCGTGCTGGCGTTCATCCCGTTCTACTTCATGGGGCTCACCGCCAACATCATGTCCTTGTCCGGAATAGCGATCTCGATCGGCGTGCTCGTCGACGGGGCCATCGTCGAGGTGGAGAACGCCTACAAGCGCCTCGAACAATGGAACGAGGGCGGCAGGAAGAGGGACTTTCACGAGGTTCGGCTCCAGGCGCTCAAGGAGGTGGGGCCCTCGGTATTCTTCTCGCTGCTCGTGATCGCCGTCGCGTTCCTGCCCGTCTTTACGCTGGTGGATCAGGAGGGCAGGCTCTTCAAGCCGCTGGCGTACTCGAAGACTCTGGCGATGGCCCTGGCCGCGCTCTTGGCCGTGACGCTCGATCCCGCGCTGCGCATGATGTTCACGCGCATGGACTACGTCCACTTCAAGCCCGAGTGGCTGTCGGAGATCGTCAACGCCGTGACGGTGGGCAAATACTACAGGGAAGAGGAGCACCCGATCAGCCGCCTGCTGTTCCGCATCTACGAGCCCGCCTGCCGGTGGGTCCTCGAGCACCGCAAGGCCGCTCTGGTCGCGGCGGGGCTTTTGATGGCGTCCACGGTCCCTGTCTATCTGCACCTGGGCTCGGAGTTCATGCCGCCGCTCAATGAGGGCGCCATGTTGTACATGCCGACGGCTTTGCCGGGCATGTCCGTGACGGAGGCGCAGCGCCTGATCCAACTCCAGGACCGCATCTTGAAGACCTTTCCCGAGGTCGAGAGCGTCTTCGGCAAGGCGGGGCGAGCGGACTCGCCCACCGATCCCGCGCCGTTCTCGATGGCCGAGACCACGGTCATGCTCAAGCCCGAGTCGCAGTGGCGCCGGCAGAAGCGCTGGTACTCGTGGATGCCGGACCTCTTCCAGAGGCCGTTCCGGCACTTCTGGCCGGACCACATCAGCTTCGAGGACCTGCAAAATGAGATGAACGAGCAGTTGCGCTTTCCCGGCATCCCCAACATCTGGACCATGCCGATCAAGAACCGCATCGACATGCTCTCCACCGGCGTGCGCACCCCCATCGGCGTAAAGATTCTCGGTCCCGACCTGAAGGTGATTCAAGAGATCGGTCGGCAACTGGAACCGATCTTCAAGGAGGTAAAAGGCACCCGCACCGTGCTAGCCGAGCGCACGGCGGGCGGCTACTACGTCGATTTCGTCTTGAACCGCGACCAACTGGCCCGCTACGGCATCTCGATCGAGGACGCCCAGACGATCATCATGTCGGCCATCGGCGGCGACAACATCACGACCACGGTCGAGGGACGAGAACGTTACGGCGTCAACGTGCGCTACGCGCGCGAGTTCCGCGATAACCTGCCGCGGCTCAAGCGCGTCCTCGTCCCGACCGCTTCCGGCGCGCAGGTGCCGCTCGGCGAGCTTGCCGAGATCAAGATGCTCGAAGGCCCCGGCATGATCCGCGACGAGAACGGCCAGCTCTCCGGCTACGTCTACGTCGACATGGCAGGACGCGACGTGGGCGGTTATGTGAACGAAGCTAAGCGCGTCGTCCAGGACAAGCTCACGCTGCCCAAGGGCTATACCCTCGTCTGGAGCGGGCAATACGAGAACATGGCGCGCGTGAAGGAGCGCCTCAAATTTGTCCTGCCGCTGACGCTCGTCCTTATCGCGCTCCTGCTGTACGCGAACACCGGCTCCGGCGTTAAGACCGGCATCATCCTCCTAGCCGTGCCTTTCTCGCTCGTCGGCGCGGTCTGGTTGCTCTGGGGGCTGGGCTACAACCTATCGGTGGCCGTCTGGGTCGGCATGATCGCGCTGATGGGCCTCGACGCCGAGACGGGCGTCTTCATGCTGCTTTTTCTCGACCTTGCATACGACGAGCGCGTTCACGAGGGGAAGATGAAGACCTACAGGGATCTCGAAGACGCCATCATCCACGGCGCCGTCCGGCGAGTGCGCCCCAAGGCGATGACGGTGCTCGCCGCCTTCGTCGGTTTGCTTCCCGCCATGTGGTCGGTCGGCACTGGCGCGGACATGATGAAGCGCATCGCGGCGCCCATGGTCGGAGGCCTCGTGACGTCGTTCCTGCTCGAACTTCTGATCTATCCGGTTCTGTATTCGATCTGGAAGTGGCGCTACGAAATGAAGCACGGGGCGGTCGTGCCGCAGCCATCGGCTCGAACTCATGAAGGGCTCACGCTATGAGGCGCGACAGAAGGTTGCGTCCCATGACACGTAACGTCCGCGCTATTGACAATTTAATCGCCGACGGCTATCTTAGGTAAAAGAATGTCCAGCCATCGGGCGGCCGTGCCGGCCCTCCTGGGGTTCCTGTGCGGCCTCGCGGGAGAAGGTCTTCTCTTCATTCATTGTCATTGCAGGGCGGTCGAGGACCAATTGGCCTCGGATTTCCGCCTCGTCGCCTTCCTCGAGCACCCGCTCGAGGCTCCCGCCCGCATGGCCGTCGAGAACGGGCTGAAGGGCCTGGAGGGGATCGACAGCGTGGCCTTCGTCGCCGGCAGCGACGCCCTGGGGCGGCTCGCGAAAAGCCAGCCGGAGCTCGTCCAGTCGGCCCCGCGCGAGCCGCTTCTGCCGGACGCCTTCGAGATACGCCTGCGCCCCGAGATCCTGGGGCGGCTCGGGGGCCTCGTCCAGCGGGCCGAGGCGATCAAGGGGATCGAGGAGGTCCGCTTCAAGCCTCTGGAGGCGGGGGCCTGGCTGCAGGTGCGCTTCTACTCGCGGTTCCTCGCGGTGCTCGCCGGCATCGCCTGGTTCGCGCTGGCGGCCGGAGCGGCGGC
>CAZMIB010000066.1:0-14397 GCA_964566245.1 uncultured Elusimicrobia bacterium
AAGCCTCCCCCCTTGCGCGCGCCATGGCCGGGACATGAACGATTTTTATAGACTGTACCGCGATGACGCCCCTTGTTTTCGAGAGCGCGAGCAAGGTCTACCGCCTTCCGGGCTTCTGGCGCGCGAAGGAGCAGCCCGGGTTGCGCGGACTGTCGCTGGAGATCAAGGCCGGCGAGGTCTTCGGCCTGCTGGGCTTGAACGGCAGCGGCAAGACCACGACGATGAAGCTCGCGCTGGGTCTGCTGCGCCCGACCTCGGGCAAGGTCAGCCTGTTCGGCCGCGACCCCTGGCAGCGCGCCTCGCTCGACCGCGTGGGCTTTCTGCCCGAGCTTCCGGCGTTCTACCCGTATCTGACCCCCGCGCAGGCGCTGGCCTTCTACGGCCGGCTCTCCGCGCTCCCGGCGCGGGAGCTAGACGGCCGCGTCCGGCGCGCGCTGGAGCGCGTCGGCCTCGGCGCCGCGCGGGACCGCAAGCTGCTCGGCTTCTCGAAGGGCATGCTGCAGCGCGTCGGGATGGCGCAGGCCCTGCTGCACGAGCCCGACCTGCTGATCCTTGACGAGCCGGTCAGCGGCCTGGACCCGCTCGCGATCAAGGAGAGCCGCGAGGTGCTGAAGGCCTTCAACGAGGAGGGCCGGACGATCGTCCTGTCCTCGCACAGCATCTCGGAGGTCGAGGCGCTTTGCCACCGCGTCGCGATCCTCACCGGGGGCCGACTGGCCCGCGTCGTGGCGTCGGAGGAGTGGAAGGGCCGCCCGGGGCGCCTGGAGGAAATCTTCGTGGAGACCGTCCGATGACGGCCGTCGGCGTCCTGGCGCGGCATACGCTGCGCGAGCAGGGCGTGAGCCGCCCATACCATCTCATCGTCGTCTTCGGCGGCGTCTTGATCTACGCCTCGCTGCTGTTCGGGGCGATGGCCGTCGACCAGGCGTCCCGCGTGCTGCTCGACTTCGGACTGGCGCTGATCGAGCTGTTCACCTTGGCCGCGGCGGTGCACGGGGCGGCCACGACGATCCTGCGCGAGATCGACCAGAAGACGCTCTACCTGATCCTGACGCGGCCGGTCTCGAAGGACGCCTATCTGGCCGGGCGCTACCTGGGGCTTCTGCTTTCGTCCGGGGCCGCGATGCTGGTCATGGCGCTCCTGCACCTCGCGTTGCTGCGCGCCAAGGGCGCGGCCTTCGTTCCCGCGTATCCGGTCCTGCTTTTCGGCTCGTTCCTCAAGGTGGCGCTGATGGCCGCGCTGGCGACCTTGCTCGCCCTTTTCTCGACCTCGGTGCTGACCGCCTTGAACCTGACCTTCGTGCTGTGGGTCCTGGGCCATTTCATGAGCGAGGCGCGCTTCCTGATCGGCCGGCTCTCGGGCCCGGCCGCCTGGCTCTCGCGGGCGGCGATCCTCCTGGTCCCGAACCTCCAGCTCCTGAACTTCAAGGACCGCTGGGAGGCTCCGGGAGCGCTGACGTTCGGGGGGACGGCCTGGGCCGCGGGCTACGCGGCCGTCTACGCCTCGGCCTGCCTGGGCCTCGCGATGCTGCTGTTCCGGAGGAAGGAGTTCTGAAGGCGCTGGCGCTGACGCTGCTCGCCGCGCTGGTCCTGGCCTCGGCCGAGGCGGCGTCCCATCTGGTTCTTCCTTTTCCGCCTCCGGGGCATATCCGCGGCGGGCCCGACGACGCGGTGCAGGACCTCGCGACGCTCAGCCTCGGGCTGCGGCGCCTCGGCGCGGACCTGGAGTTCCTGCGCCTGCTGCAGTACTACGGGACCGAGGAGGCGGGCGTCCCCGAGAGAGTCGCCGAGAACGGCGGCGGCCGCTACCCCGAGGTTTTGCCGCGGACGCTGCGCCTGCTCGACCTCGATCCCTTCTTTACACCCGCGGCCCTGTTCGCGGCGGGGGCCCTGGCGTTCAACCTGGACCGGCCCGACGAGGCGGTGATCCTGCTTCAGACCGCGCTGCGCCGCCACCCTCAGCAGTGGCGCTACCATGCCTACCTCGCGGCCGTCGGCTACCAGAAGGCGCGGGACCCGGAGCAGGTGATGCGCGTGCTCGAGCCGTTCGTCTGGGAGCCGGACTGCCCGACCTTGGTGAAGAACCAGGTCGCCTTCCTGATGCGCCACGCGGGGCGTCTAGACGAGGCGCGCAAACTTTACCGGAACATCCTTGACACCACCGCCGACCAAGGATATAAGGAACAGGCGGAGCGCGCCCTGCGCGTTCTTGGAAACCCGACCCAACCTCCGGCCCCTCCGGCGCGTCCAAAGTAAAGTAAGGGAGGCGAGCATGATCCCAACGAAGAGTCTCCTCGTTCCGTTGTTGCTCGCGGCCGCCGCGCTGGCGCCGGCCGCCGTCCTGGCGCAGTCGACGCCGCCCGCCGGCCGCATGAACGGCATCGGCGTCATCGTCGGCGATCCCACCGGCTTCTCGTTCGAGCACTGGCTCGACGGCCGCGCGGGGATCGACTTCGCGCTGGGGTCCGACGGGAGCCACCTGCAGACCCACGCCGACTACCTGCTGCACATCCCGGCGACGCTGCCGCAGAACGGGCCGCGTCTGCCGTTCTACATCGGCCTGGGCGGCATGCTGACCGACAGGGACGACACGATGCTGGGGGTACGCTTCGTCGGAGGCCTCAACTACTTCGCGACCTCCCAGCCGGTGGAGTTCTTCGGGGAGCTGGTCCCGATCCTGCGGATCGCCCCCAGCATCGGCTCGAACATCGACTTCGGCATCGGCCTCCGCTACTACTTCGGCCGGAAATAGCTCCATCGGCGCCCTCTCCCCTGTGAGGGAGAGGGTGGGGGTGAGGGGTAGGCGGCCTCTTCCTATTAATAGAGGCCGCCCGTCGTGCCCCGCATTGCCGAAGGCCTTAAAATGTCGTAAAATAAAGCACTTTCCCGCACACCGAGGTCCCCGTGTCCCATCTTCTAGTTGCCGTTTTTTTCGCCGCTATTTCCCCCGCTTTCGCCGGCGAGCTTGAGCAGCTCCGTGAGGGCTCGGCCGTGTTTCCTGAAATGACCTTGGGCCAGGACGGCCCCGCCCGCCCGCGCGCCCCGCGGTTGGTCCAGTACTCCTCCGAGGACCGCACCCCGCCGCCGCTCATCCAGCCAGGCAAGCCCGCGGCGACCGTCGTCGGCCTGCCCGAGGGCGCCCAGCCCGTCGCGACGATCAACCTCGAGGACCTCTACAACCGCCTGTGGCGGACCTCTCTGACGGTGGAGTTCGGCGGGGAAACCTTCTACGTGAGCGGCATGGCGAGCCACGAGAACGACTACTTCGTGGTCGTCCACAACCCCCAGGGCAAGACCTATTTCCTGCGCGACATGAACCTGGCGCTCACGGGGCAGAACGTCGCGCTGGGTGCCGCCGACGTCCATGTCCAGGTCTATCCGAACGTGATGGACATCTGGGGCAGCGAGCTGGTGCTCAAGCAAAAGGGCGGCGCGCGCTTCGCTTTCCCGACGCGCGATATCATGCGCGCGATGTACGAGGCCGGAGAGCCGGTGACCCTCGACGGCCGAGCCTTCCGCGTGCACTACAACGACCAGATCTACGAGAACGAGTCGGGACGTATCGCGCGGACCGGCGAGCCGCTGCTCGTCTTCATGGCCGAGCAGGCGGCCGGCAGCTATACGAGCGAGAAGTTCAAGTACATCGGCGACGCGATCGAGGGCGACTCGATACCCGCCGACGGCAATGCCCTGCTCGGCTGGCTCAAGGTCCCCCCCTACGGCCTCATGAGCTACGTCTTCCGCAAATCCGCCGACGGCAAGACCCTCGAGATCTACCGAGCGCGGTAGACTTCCCTGCCCAGAGTTGTAGAATAGGCGCGTGGCCGACATACTGCTGATCGAGGACGCCCCGCAGGTCGCGGGCATTTTAATCTCCAAGCTCGGGCGCGAAGGCTACAAGCTCGAGTGGCGGCGCACGCGCGCCGAGGCGCGCGCGGCGTTGGACGCGGGGAGCTACTCGCTCATCCTGCTCTCGACCTACCTTCTTCCCGGTCGCGACGCCTGGCAGATCCTCGAGGACGTCAAGGCGCATCCGCGCCAGGGCGGCGTGCCGACGATCATGCTGCTCGACGCCGAGGAGGCGGACCAGCGCGAGCGCGCGCTCGCGGCGGGAGCCTCCGGGGTCATCATGAAGCCCTTCAAGCCCACCGCGGTCGCGAGAGTCGTCCGAAGCGTGGTCCCGCCCGCGGCCCTCGCCTCTTGAACCTTTAATGCCCAAGCTCTCTCCTCCGTCCGGACATTCCAGCGAGTTGCCCTGGGTGAAGCTCCGCTCGGCCTCCTCGGGTCCCTTCGTCTACCGCCGCATGCTGGGCGACGTGGACCCCTCGGCCGGGGCCGGGGCCTTGGTCGCGGTCTACGACAAGACGGACGCGCCGTACGGCATGGGCCTCTACAACCCCAAGAGCCTGATCGCTCTGCGCATGCTCTCGCGGGGTCCGATCGCCGGCTCGGCGGAGGCGCTTTTCGCCGAGCGACTGAAGGCCGCGGTGGGGCTGCGGCGTGGAGCTCTCGGACTCGACGCGTCCACCGAGGCCTACCGCGTCGTCCACGCCGAGGGCGACGGCCTCTCCGGACTGGTCATCGACCGTTTCGGAGGCACGCTCTCGATCGAGTACTACTCGCTTGGGATGTTCCGCCAAGGCGAGCTGATTTCGCGCCTTTTAGGCGAGCATTTCCCCGACTCGACGATCGTCCAACGCGCGAACGAGCACGTCGAGACCATGGAAGGTTTCCGCTGCCCGCCCTCCGGCAACGCGCGGCCCGCTCACGTGGTCGAGAACGGGGTGCGCTTCTGGATCGACCCCGCGGCGGGCTACAAGACCGGCTTTTTCTGCGACCAGCGCGAGAACCGGTTGGCGCTCGCGGGCCTGGTCAAGGGCAAGCGGGTGCTGGACGTCTGCGGCTACTCGGGCGGCTTCGCGCTGTACGCTAAGAAGCTCGGCGGGGCCGCCGAGGTCACGACGGTCGACCTGGAGCCCGAGGCCGAGGCCCTCGCGCGCAAGAACGCGAATCTGAATCAGATCCGCCTCGAGACCGTCTGCGCGGACGCCTTCCCGTACCTGCGGCAGATGGGCGTCAACAACCGGCGCTACGACTGCATCGTGCTCGATCCCCCCAAGTTCATTCCCTCGAAGGAGAAGTTCCGCGAGGGGCGCCAGAAATACTACGACCTGAACAGGATGGCGCTCGGGCTGATCGAGAACGGGGGCCTGCTCGTCACCTGCTCGTGCAGCGGCATGCTCGACGTCTCGGGCTTCGTCCAGATACTGCGCGGCGCCGCGGCCGCGGCCGGGCGGCGCGTCCAGATACTGCGCAAGAGCGGCGCCGGCCCTGACCACCCGGTGGCGATCGACTTCCCGGAGGGTGAGTACCTCAAGGTGCTGTGGTGCCGGGTCCTGCCCGCATGAGGCCGCTCCGCGCCGTCGCGGCCGCGGTCGTCTTGGCGTTTCCTTTCACCTCCGCGGCCCGGGCCGCCAAGGCCGAACTCGACCGCTCGCTGGGCGGGGTGAGCCTTGGCGCGACGGAGAAGGCGCTGCGCGGGGTGTACAAGCTCAAGGACGCCTCCAAGGGAGCCGAGGACCCGCTTTTGCCCGGCGAGCGCCTGTGGAGCCTCGCCCCGGTCACCGGAGGCGCCAAGCGGCTTCTCGTAAGGACGCGCGGCGGAAAAGTCTGGGCGATCCTCGTGGACTTCCCGGCGGAGCATGCCGGGCAAAGCTGGGGCGAGATACTGAACGCTCCCTCGGAGCGCTACGGGACGCCGCGGCATTCCGACCAGCTCCTCGCGTCGGCCAGCGAGCAGCGCGCCGAGTGGTCGGACGAGAGGACCCGCCTGGTCTACGCGCGTCGCAACTCCACGGACGGCTCCGCCGACTCCGCCAGACTGGAGGACCTGGAGCTGAGGAACGCCGTGACCCTCCAAGCCCTGGAGAAAGCCACCCCCCCGCCCCCCCAAGCCTGCCCGACCTTCGAGGCCTGCCTGAAAAGCGGGATCAAGCTCTACGAGGCCGGCGAATGCCGCGAGGCCCTCAAGGAATGGGCCCGGGCAAGAGAGATTTGGCCCGGCGACGCCCACTCCTACTACTTCTCCTCGGTGGCTCTGAAGCTGTTAGGCGACGATGAAGGCTCCAAACGCGAGTTCGGCCGCGCCGAGCTCCTGGACCCGGAGCTGAAGAACCGCGGCGACGGCGAAGGCGGCCCGCTGGTCCAACCCGACCGCCGCTGCAAAGACGCCCCGCACGCAAAGCCCGCCGCAAAGAACTAAAAACGGCCCTTGGCAGGACCTGACTAGGTGTCATACCTTGAATCTTTTACTCTTTGCGCCATCGGCGGGATGCCGCACGCCAAAGATTCAAATAGTCAAAGTATGACACCCTTTTCCTTCTCGGCGCCGTGGCGTATGTCTTTGCCTAGCACCATAAAAACGACGTCTTCGGCGATGTTGGTCGCGTGGTCGGCGATGCGTTCTAGGTTTCTGGCGATCAGGATCAGGGAGAGGGCGCGTTCCACCGTCGAGGAGTCGGCCTGCATGATCTGTTGGAGGCGGCGGAAGGCCTCGCTCTTCATCGCGTCCTCGGCGTCATCCTTCGCGATCACCGCGCGCGCCATCGGAACGTCCTTCCTGACGAAGGCGTCCAGGCTCTCCTTGACCATGCCCTTCGCCAGCTCGGCCATGCGCGGCAGGTCCAGCAGCTTCGTCTCGAGCTGGGGGTGCTGAAGCAGCCGCTCGGTGTTCTCGGAGATGTTCACCGCCTGGTCGCCGATCCGCTCCAGGTCGGAGTTGATCTTGATCGCGGCCATGATGAAGCGCAGGTCGGCCGCGGCCGGCTGGTGAAGGGCGATCAAGGTCAGGCAGCGGTCGTCGATCTCGATGTGCAGGGCGTTGACCTGATCCTCGAGCGCGCCGATCGAGGACAGCGCGGCTTCGTCGCGCTCGACCAGCCCCTTCACGGCCGACTGGATCATGCGCTCGACGAGCCCTCCCATCGTCAGGAGGCGGCTCTTGAGCTCGTCCTCGGCCTGCTCGAAATGGCGATGCATGATATCCCCCTCACCCCGCCCCTCTCCCGCAAGCGGGCGAGGGAGAATCTAGCCGAAGCGGCCGGTGACGTAGTCCTGGGTCTTCTGCTCGGCCGGGTTCGTGAACAGCTTGCCCGTCGGCCCGAGCTCCACGAGCTCCCCGAGCAGCATGAAGCCGGACTGGTCCGAGATGCGGGCCGCCTGCTGCATGTTGTGCGTCACGATGACGATAGCGTACTTTTCCTTCAGCTCGATCAGCAACTCCTCGATCTTCGCGGTCGCGATCGGGTCGAGGGCCGAGCACGGCTCGTCCATCAGCAGGACCTCCGGGTCGGTCGCGACCAGCCGCGCGACGCAAAGCCGCTGCTGCTGCTCCGGCGAGAGCGCGAGCGCCGAGCCGTCGAGCCTGTCCTTCAGCTCGCGCCACAGCCCGACGCGCGCGAGGCACGACTCGACGATGCCCGGAAGCTCGTCCTCCTCCGCGAGGCCGTGGATCCTCGGGCCGAAGGCGACGTTCTCGTAGACCGAAAGCGGAAACGGGTTCGGCTTCTGGAACACCATCCCGACTCTCTTCCTCAGCGCCGCGACGTCGGCGCCGGGCGCGAAGATGTCCTTGCCGTCCAGCAGCACCTTTCCCTCGACGCGGACCCCGCGTATGAGATCGTTCATGCGGTTGAACACGCGCAGCAAGGTCGACTTGCCGCAGCCCGAGGGGCCTATCATCGCGGTGATCGCGCGATCGGGGATCGCGATCGTGACGTCCTTCAGCGCGTGGAACGCGCCGTAATGAAGATTCAGCTTTTCCGTCGCGAGCTTGTTCATCCGAACCGTCCCGTGACGTAGTCCTCGGTCCGTTTGTCCGAGGGGGCCGTGAACAGCTTTCCGGTCGGGCCGTGCTCGACCAGTTCCCCGAGCAGCAGGAAGGCGGTGTGGTCCGCGACCCGCGAGGCCTGCTTGACGTTGTTCGTGACCAAGACGATCGCCATCTCGCTCTTGAGGGCCGTCAGGGCCTCCTCGATCTTCGCGGTCGAGATGGGGTCGAGGCCCGAGCAGGGCTCGTCGAGCAGCAGGGCCTCCGGCTGGAGCATCAAGGTCCGCGCGAGGCACAGGCGCTGCTGCTGCCCGCCGGAGAGGTTCGCGGCCGGCATATCCAGGCGGTCCTTGACCTCGTCCCAAAGATAGGCGGACCGCAGGGTCCGCTCGGCGCGCCGCGCGAGCTCGCGCGGGTCCATCAGGCCGTCCAAGCGCGGGCCGAAGGCCAGGTTGTCCATGATCGACATCGGCAGCGGCGTCGGCACCGAGAAGACCAGGCCGATCTTGCGCCTCAGGGCCGGGACATCGACGTGCGCCCCCAGGACGGGCTCGCCGTTCAGCCGGATCTCGCCCTCGACCGTCAGGCCGTCGTCCAGGTCGATCAGCCGGTTCAGCGCCCGCAGCATCGAGGTCTTCCCGCTTCCGGCCGGGCCGATGACCCCGAGTATCTCCCCGCGCGAGACCGCGAGGGAGACGGAGCGCAGTATCGCGCGCCCGTCCGCGCGTATCGTCAGGCCCTCGATGCGCAGTCCTTTCTCGCTCATTTGGACAGCCTCAGCCGGCGCCGTATGCGGGCGCGCACCCAGATCGCCGTGAAATTGAGGGTGAAGGTCAGCGACAGCAGCACGAAGACGGTCGCGTACAGGATCGGCTTCGTCGTCTCGACGTCCGGCGATTGGGTCGCGAGCACGTAGATGTGGTAGCCGAGCTCCATGAACTGGTCGTTCAGCTTCTTCGGCAGGTACGGCAGGAAGTACGCCGCGCCGGTGAACAGGATAGGCGCCACCTCGCCCGCGCCGCGGCTGACCGCGAGGATGCCCCCGGTCAGGATGCCCCCGACCGCCTGAGGCAGCACGACGCGGCGCACCATCTGCAGGCGCGTCGCCCCCAGGGAGTAGGCGACCTCGCGGTGGGCGGGATGGATCGCCCTCAGGGCTTCCTCGGTCGAGACGACGACGGTCGGCAAGGTCAAAAGCGCCAAGGTCAGCGCGGCCCAGAGGATCGCGGGCTGGCCGAAGGCCAACGCGCCGCCCAGAAAGACATGGTCGATGCCGCGCCCGACGAACTCGATGAAAAAGCCCAGCCCGAACAGGCCGAAGACGATCGCCGGCACCCCGGCCAGGTTCTGTATCGCGAGGCGCACCCAGCCCACGGCCCGGGAGCCCTTCGGCGCGTACTCGTGAAGCCAGATCGCGGTCATCACGCCCAACGGTATCACCGCGATCGTCATCAGGATCACGAGGAAGGCCGTCCCGAAGATGGCCGGGAAGATGCCGCCGGCCGTCATGCCCTTCTCGGGGGCGTTCACGAGGAACCCGAGGCTCAGATGCGGGGCCCCGTGGACCGCGATGTCCCCCAGGATGGCGGCGACGAAGGCCACGATGAGCGCGCAGCAGAGCGCGGTGAGCGCGATGCAGAGCTTGCCGATCATCTCGCCCCCGTGATCCGCTCGCGCAGCCGCTCGGTGACCCCGTGCGCGAGCAGGTTCAGCGCGAAGGTGAACAGGAACAGGCAGGTCCCGAGGAAGAACAGCACGTGGTAATGCGGGCTGCCGACGACGACCTCGCCCAGCTCGGCCGCGATGGTCGCCGAGAGGCTGCGCACCGGCTTCTCCAGCGCCCAGGTCGCGATCGCGGCGTTGCCGGAGGCCATCAGCACGATCATCGTCTCGCCGATCGCGCGGCCCAGCCCCAGGATGCATGCGGCCAAGAGCCCGGGAACGGCCGCCGGGACGACCACGCGCCACGCGGTCTGCCAGGGCGAGGCGCCCATCGCGATCGCCGCCTCGCGGTAGGAGCGCGGGACCGCGGTCAGCGCGTCGTCGGCGACCGTGTAGACGATCGGTATCACCGCCAAGCCGAGCGCGATGCCGGCGCTGATCGCGTTCAGGCGGTAGACGAAGCCGAAGGCGTCCTGCACGTAGGTCGCGAGCACCATCAGAGCGAAGAAACCGAGCACGACCGAGGGCATGCCGGCCAAAAGCTCGATCACCGGCTTCACGATCTCCTTCATCCAATCCGGCGCGAACTCCGAGGTGAACAGCGCCGCCCCGAGCGCGAGCGGCAGGCCCATCAGCAGCGCGACGAAGGTGACCTTCAGGGTGCCGACGAACAGCGGATAAATCGAGTACTTCGGGATCTCGGAGACCGGCTGCCAAGCGAAGCGCCCGTTCAGCGGCAGGAAGATCCGGCCGAGGCTCGCCTCCTTCTTGACCTCGGCCGAGGTCAGGATCGGCAGGGCCTCCTTCGCGATGAAGACGAAAATGAGGAACAGCCCGACGATCGCGGTGAAAGCGCTGACGTGGATCAACGCCTCGACCAGCCGCTCGAGACGGCGCGGTCTCATCGGGGGCCTCGCGGCGGAAACGCGCCCGGCGGGCCCGCTCTCGCGGGCCCGCCGAGCCGTCGCTCCCAAGTCGCTCACGCGCGCGGCGTCTTCGCGGCCGCGGCTTTCTTTTTCGGCAGCGGGTAGTAGCCCACCTGCTCGCATATCTTCTGCCCCTCGGGCCCGAGCACCCAGGCGACGAACTTCTTCAGTTCGCCGCTCGGCTCGCCGGCCACGTAGAAGTACAGGGAGCGCGAGATCGGATAGGTCCCCGCGATCACGTTCTTCATCGTCGGCTCGATCGCCGGACCTTTTTCATCCACGCTCACCTTCACGGCCTTGATGCCCTTCGCGTACGCGATCCCGCCGTAGCCGATCGCGTTCTTGTCCTTCTCGACCGCGTTGATCACGGCCGCGGTGCCGGGCAGGCTCTGTATCTCGGGGGCGAAGTCCTCCTTCTGGAGCACGTGCTCCTTGAAGTAGGCGTAGGTCCCCGAGTTGTTCTCGCGCCCGTAGGCGACGATCGGCGCGTCCTGGACCCCGAGCTCCTTCCAGGAGACCGACTTGCCCGTGTAGATCGCCTTCGCCTGCGCGAGCGTGAGCTTCTCCAGCTTGTTCGACGCGTTCACGTAGATCGCGAGCCCGTCCAGCGCGACCGGGATCTCCCGGACGTCCTTGCCGGAGTTCTTCTTGACCGCATCCTTCTCCTCGGCCTTCATAGGCCGCGAGGCCTCGGCGACATCGGTCTGGCCGTTGATCAGCGCCGCGATGCCGGTGCCGGAGCCGCCCCCGGTCACCTGGATCACGACGCCCGCGTTGGCCTTCATGTACTCCTCGGCCCAGCGCTGGCCCAGGATCACCATCGTGTCCGAGCCCTTGATCGTGATCGTCCTGTCCGCCGCGCGGGCCGGGGCCTGCGCCAGGCCGGCCAGGACCAGCAGAGCGGCCGTCATTTTACCATGTCTCATCGCTCATCTCCCCTGAGTCGCCTCAGAATACGAAGTAGGTCGTCAACTGGACGCGGTTGTTGATCGCGTACCGGTTGTTCGGATCGTTGTACGTGTCCTGGGTCGTGCTGTACTCGGCGCCCACCCGCAGCCAGGCCAGCGGGTCGTAGAACAGGCTGAGGTAGCCGTACTGGATGCGCGGGATGAAGCCCAGGCCCCCGCCGTTGCCGTTCAGCGCGTTGCTGAAGCGGTTCAGGTTCAGGGCCTCGACCTGCGCGTAGCCCGCCGACGCCGACCACTTGGCCCCCGGGAAGGTGTACGCCACGCTCCCGCGGAAGGTCCGGAAGTGGATCAGCTCGACGTTGCCGTTCTGGTTGATCCCGGCGACTCCGGAGTCCAATATCCCGCCGCCGTACGGCGCCGCCGGCACGCCCGCGGTCAGGCCCGAGAGCTCGAGTCCGCCGACGCCCTCCCCGGCGGAGAACTCGCCGAGGATCGAGAGGTTGTTCGACTTGCTCTGCCCGTCCGGCGAGGCCAGGATCGGGATGAAGACGTCGAACGCGACCGCCCCGCCGTTCTGGTTGCCCTTGTCGGTGCGGACCGGGATGTACGCGCCGCTGACCGCCGCCGACAGGCCGACCATCGAGCCGTTCGAGCCTTGCAGCGCCGCGGCCTTGGTCCTCGTCGAGGCCAGGCGGAAGCCGGCGTGCGCCTCGGGGACGCCCGCGTTGATCTCCGCCGGCCGCGCGATGTCGGCGGCCGACTCGAACGTCCAGTCGCCTCCCATCGGCAGCGTATGGGTGTAGCGCACCTGCCCGAAGCGCCGGTAGAGCTGGCCGACGCCCGGCTGAACGATCGGCTCGGCCGGGAAGTAGTACGGCTGCCAGCCCAGCAAGGACCAGTACTGGCCGATCTTGAGGTTCGACCGGTCCTGGGTGAGGTTGATGTAGGCGTGGCGCACGCGCGCCGCGGGGTTGTTGAAGAAATCCCGCTCGCTCTGCTTGCCCGGCGTCGAGCCCGGCGTCGTGTTCGGGGCGTTGTTGCCGAGGAAGTCCAGCTCGATCACCGCCTCGCTCTGGAGCCCCGACTCCGTCCTCGGCAGCGTCAGGTCGAAGCCGAGCCGGCTGTTGCGCACGCTCTCGATCAGGCGCTGGTGGCTGCCCGCGTAGGTCGAGCGCGTCGGGATCGCGTTGTTCCCCTGCTCCTCGCACAGCCCCTCGGTCGAGTCCAGTATCAGGTCGTTTTCCACGAAGCCGTACATCCGTATGTTCAAGTCCTTGAGCTTGCTCACCGTCACCGTCGCCGTCTCGGCCCCCATCGCCGCCCCGGCCCCCAAATACGCCGCGAACAACGCCGCCAACCCCTTCCTCCCCCGGCCTCGGACCATTCTCCCCCCTGGGCGTAGCGCCTTTTTGACGTCCTCGTACCGGGAACGTATGCTACCGCGGGTGGGGAGCCGCGGGCCATCGTGGGGCCCTAAAATGTAGGTGACATCAAGGTGACACCCGTCGAGGGCCTCATCGCCGCTCGTCGAGCGGGAGCGTGAACATGAAGGTCGAGCCGGCTCCCTCGACGCTCTCGACGGCGACCGAGCCTCCGTGCGCCTCGACGATGTGCTTGACGATCGCGAGGCCGAGGCCGGTGCCGCCCAGCTCGCGCGAGCGCGCTTTCTCGACGCGGTAAAAGCGCTCGAAGACGCGCGGCAGGTCGGCCGCGGGGATGCCGGCCCCGGTGTCGCGCACCGAGACCGTCAGCCGCCCTCCCTCGGGGCGCGCCGAGACGACGACGCGCCCGCCCTCGCGGTTGAACTTGACCGCGTTGTCGAGCAGGTTCGTCAGCACTTGGCGGAGCTGGTCGGGATCGGCCAGGACCTTCGGCAGGCCGCCCGGAAGCTCCAGCTCGATCGAGACGCGGCGCGCGGCCGCGAGCGGGCGCAGCCCGGCGGCCGCCTCCTCCGCGACGGGCCGGAACGAAAGCGGCGCCAGGCGCGGCGTCCGCTTCCCGGACTCGATCGAGGACAGGTCGAGCAGGTCGTCGACGAGGCGCGTCAGGCGGCGGGCGTCCTGCTCGATCGCCTCGACGAACTC
The DNA here is from genome assembly GCA_964566245.1 of uncultured Elusimicrobia bacterium. GTDB lineage: Bacteria > Elusimicrobiota > Elusimicrobia > CAZMIB01 > CAZMIB01 > CAZMIB01. The sequence continues at coordinate 13,409 of CAZMIB010000066.1, forward strand.
CAGGCGGTGCTCGACGTCCTCGAGGCCCCCGCTGCGCAGCGTCTCCGCGAAGCCCTGGATCGAGGCCAGCGGGGTGCGCAGCTCGTGCGACACGTTCGCGACGAAATCCTTCCTGAGCTGCTCCAGCGCGCGCAGGCGCGTGATGTCGTGCAGCACGAGCAGCGCGCCGACCCGCCGGTCCTCCTCCTTCAGCGGCGCGACGTGCGCCTCGAAGACCCGCTCCTCCGGCGTGAAGACCTTCAGCTCCTCGGAGCGGGCCTCGCCTCCGCCCAGCACGCCGCCGATCAGCTCGGCGAGCTGGCTGTGCCGCAGCGTCTCGACCAGGGGGCGCCCGACGGCCGCGCGCGCGTCGACGCCGAAGAGCCGGCCGAGAGCCGGGTTCACCGCGATCACCATGCCGCCTTGGTCGACCGCGACGACGGCCTCGACCATGTTGCCGAGGATGGTCGCGAGCCTGTTCCTCTCCGCCGACAGGTCGCCGAGAGCGGCGCGGAACGTCCCGGCCAGCGCGTTCGTCGCGCCCGCCAAGCGGCCCAGGTCCCCGGGCGGGAATCCCCTCAGCCGAGCCGGCTCTCCGCCCTCGGCCAGGCGCGCGGCGGCGTCGGCGAGCTCCTTGATCGCGCGATCGGCGGAGCGCGCCAACGCCCACAGCGCGACCCAGGCGGCGAGCGCAAGCAGGACGGCCCCCCAGGCGAACGCGCGTCCCCCGCCGGCGAGAATGGAAAGGCCGCAGAGAGCGAGCGCGGCGACGAAGGTTTGGGGAAGGAGGAGGCGGCGCTTCAACGTTCGGTCCGGTCTCAGTCCATCTTCACGCGGTAGCCCACGTTCTTCACGGTCAGGATGCGGTGGGACTCCGGGCCGAGGCGCTCGCGCAGGCGCGCGCCGTGCTCGACGCGCTCGCGCGCGCCGAGGCCGCCCTCACGCACGCAGCCCCCGCCCTTCTCTCGAACCTCGTCGCCCGCCAGCCCCCTGCACCCGCACTGATACCG
>CAZMIB010000066.1:14407-16170 GCA_964566245.1 uncultured Elusimicrobia bacterium
GCGGGTGGCGGTGGTCCACCGGGGGCTCGGAGCCCCAGACCTTCTGGAGAAGCTGGTCGCGCTTCAGCGCCTTGCGGTCGGCCTGAAGCAGGCACTTCAGGAACTCGAACTCCTTCGAGCTGAGCGGCACGACCTTGCCCTTCACGCGGGTCTCGTAGCGTTCGACGTCCATCTCGAGCTCGCCCGCGCGCAGCAGCGCGCGCGCCGGCGCGGCCTCGGAGGCGCGCCGGAGGATCGCCTTTACGCGCGCGATCACCTCGCGGACGCTGAACGGCTTGGTCACGTAGTCGTCCGCCCCGAGCTCCAGGCCCAGCAGGCGGTCGACCTCCTCCTTCTTCGCGGTCAGCATCAAAATCGGGACCCGCGACTCCTTCCTTAGGATCTTGCACAACTCCAACCCGTCCAGCTTGGGCAGCATGATGTCCAAGATCAGCAGGTCGGGCTTCTCCGAGCGCGCGAGCGCCAGGCCCGCCTCGCCGTCCGCGGCGGTCGACACGCGGAAACCGGCCTTCTCGAGGTTGTACTTGAGCAGCTTGACGATGTTCTTTTCGTCCTCGACGACGAGCAGCTTTTCGTTGGCCATGGAACGCCGGCATTATATCAAGCTTTTTCACCATCCCTCTCCCCCTTGGGGAGAGGGCGAGGGTGAGGGGTTAAGAAAGGTCCAGCCGATACCCGACGTTCTTCACCGTCACGACGCGCGCCGCCTCGGCGCCGAGCTTCCCTCGCAGCCTCGCGATGTGCTGGTCGATGGTCCGCGTGTCGACGCCGAGCGAGGGGTCATAGCCCCAGACCTTCTCGAGAAGCTGGTCGCGCGTCAGGACCTTGCCGCCGGCCTCGAGCAGGCGCCAAAGGAACTCGAACTCCTTGAAGCGCAGCGCCAGCCGCCGGCCGCCGAGGCGGGCTTCGCGGGTCTCGATGTCCAGCTCCAGCCCGCCCGCGCGCAGGCGCGCCGACGGCGCGGCCCGGCCGGAGGCGCGGCGCAAAAGCGCCTTCACGCGGGCCAGCAGCTCCCGGACCCCGAACGGCTTCGTGAGGTAGTCGTCGGCCCCCGACTCCAGGCCGAGCACCTTGTCCGCCTCCTGGCGGCGCGCGGTCAGCATCAGGATCGGGACCCCCGACTCGCGGCGGATCAGGCGGCACAGCTCCAGGCCGTCGATCCTCGGCAGCATCAGGTCGAGGATCGCCAGCGCGGGAGCCCCGGAGCGCAGGGCCTCGAGGCCGGACTCCCCGTCGCTCCTGACCTCGACTTGATAGCCCTCCTTCTCCAGGTTGTACCGGAGCAGGCGCGCCATGTTTCGTTCGTCCTCGACGACGAGCACTTTTTCGCGGAGCATGCGCCGATGCTAATACTTTTGCCCGCGCGCGGGAAGGCCTGTCATCCACATGTGACACGCTCGCGACCCCGCGGCGATGCATGGATTGTAGAATCCATCCGTGCCCGTCCGAGTCCTGGCGCTCCCGCTCCTCCTGGCGCTCTCCGCGCGGGCGAGCGCCGCTCCCCCCCTGGACGCCGAGGTGAGAGCCTTGGTCCAGGAGGCGCGGCGGGAGACCGGCCGCCCCGCTCCCAAGGACCTCCCGTCCCTCAGGCGCCGCCTCGCGGCCCTGGCGGCCCGGCTCCCGGCGATAGAGGACGGCGCGGAGCGGGAACGTCTCGCGCGCCTGCTGGCCGAGTTGGAGTCCCTGCTGTCCGGCCCGGGATCACTGTCCTCCGAGGACGCCTCTCCCTCGCGCGGCGACGCACCGCCCGACGGCGTGGCCTC
>CAZMIB010000067.1:0-16018 GCA_964566245.1 uncultured Elusimicrobia bacterium
CTGCAGCTGAAAAATTTTTTTTTGACCGTCGAGCCGCGCGTTGCGTCTATTGACAACGCGCGGCTCAACGTTTACAGTAAGGTCCCTTGGGCCGGCGCGGACCGAGACGCGCCGGCTCGTGAGAGAGCGAGAGCCGCTTGAGCGAGACGCCCCGACGCGCCGTCGCCTATTTCCTGGACGTTTCTTTCCTTCCGCGCCTCTCCGGCGTTTCCTTGTCCATTGCCGGCGTCAACTCCTTGGTCGCATGCGAGGTTCCATGATCTTTTCGAACGAGAAAACCCGATCGTCGCGCGTCCTGCGCCGCTTTTTCGGCGCCGCGCTGTTGCTTGCCGCCTTCGGGCTCAATCTGCCCGGCACGCCGGCCTTCGCCAACCTTTCGTCCACGGCGTCGCCGCGCCTGCTGAGCTTCCAGGGCCGGCTCACCGATTCAAACAGCAACCCGTTGACGGGGACCTTCTCCGTCACGTTCGGCATCTGGGACACCGGCCCGGGAACCGGCGGGAACCTGATTTGGAGCGAGACGCAGTCGGTGACGACGGACAACGGCCTCTTCAGCGTGATGCTGGGCACCGAGACGTTCCTGTCCGCGACCGTTTTCTCCAGCACGAGCACCGGCGCCCCGACGCGCTGGCTCGAGATTGCGATCGGCACGAACACGGCCTTGGCGCCGCGCCAGCCGGTCGTCTCGGTGGCCTATGCGTTCACGGCGGCGACCGTCGACGACGGCGCGATAACGAACTCCAAGCTGGCCCTCTCGGGTCTCGATCTGAGCAAGTTCTCAACGGGCACGATCTCCGCGACCCTCATCGGTCCGGGGCCGCTCGGGGCCGCGGTCGTGGTCTCCTCGATCTCGGTGGGCGCGATCACCGACGGCCAGATCGCGGTGGGCGCCGGCATACAGGAATCCAAGATCGCGAACCTGACGACGGATTTGGCGGCGCGCGTTCTCAAGGCCGGCGACGTGATGACCGGCGACCTGCAGATGGGACAGGCGAACGCGTCCACGTTCTCCGCCTCCGGCTTCCTGAGCCTGGCGAACCTGTCTTCTCCTCCGGGCACGATCAAGCGCGGCGAGATCTATTTCGACCCGACCGGCGTCGGGGCGCTCAAGCTCAGCTTGGACGGCTCGAGCTTCGTGTCCCTCGCGACCGGCTCGGTGGGCGGCGCCTTCTCCGTGGTCTCGAACGCCTCTGAGTTCGCGGGCGACGGCAGCGGGACCGCGTTGTCCTTGGTCTCGTCCTCGGTGACCATGGTCGGCAACACGTTCAACGGTCCGAACCTGCTCGTCAGGCTGGACGGCACGGGCAGCCTGCCCAACACCGTGATCGCCTCCTCGATCGCGGCGGGCGCGATCACCGACGCCCAGATCGCGACGGGGGCCGGCATACAGGAGTCGAAGATCGCTGGCTTGACGACGGACCTGGCGGCGCGGGTCCTTAAGGCCGGCGACACGATGACCGGCGACCTACAGGTCGGCCAGGCGACCGGCTCGACGATCTCGGTCTCGGGTTATATCGCCATGGCGAACCTCGCGTCGCCTCCCGTCACGGTGAATCGCGGCGAGATTTATTTCGACCCGAGCGGGTTCGGCGCGCTCAAGGTCAGTTTGAACGGCTCGACCTTCGTGTCCTTGGCGACGGGCACGGTGGCCGGCGGGGGCGGCATCTCCTTGGAGAACGCCTCTCAGTTCACCGGCGACGGCGCAAGCACCACTCTGACGCTGAGGTCCTCCTCGGTCACCTTGCAGGGCAACACCTTCAACGGGCCGAACGAGCTGCTCCAGCTCGACGGCGCCGGGAACCTCCCCAACACCGTCATCGTCTCCTCGCTCGCGGCGGGGTCGATCAACAGCCTCAATCAGTTCTCGACGGGCATGCTGACCAACGGCCAGCTCATCATAGGGAAGACCGGCAGCGCGCCGGTCGCCTCGACCTTGACCGCCTCCTCGGCGATCATCGTCACGAACGGCCCGGGATCGATCTCCTTGGCGCTGAATCCGTCTTCCGTCACGATGCAAGGGAATACCTTTAACGGCCCGAACCAGCTCGTCATGCTGAACGGCTCGAGCCAGTACCCGGCCTTGGACGGCTCTTTGATCCTGCGCGTGTCCTCGATCGCGGCCGGCGCCTACGTGGGAGTCACGGCCGGGGCCCTGTCGAACTCGAGCAGCGGAACGATCACGGTCGGGACGGCTGTGTCCACGTTCAGCGCGAATGGCGATCTCTCGATCTCGGGCAACTACTACGGGGGCATCGCGAACCTGACGAACATCATCTTCACGGGCTCGGGCAACGGTATGAGCCTCGGAAGCTCCACAACCTCGTGCACCTCCCCGGGCTGCGGGTTCAACATCGCGATCTACTTGATCAACGCAAGCGGCGGAGCCGTCACGGGAGGGTGCGCCGTCACGGCCTCGGCCTCCGTTAATCAGGGCTTTACCACGAGCGCGGCGGCCAGCGACTCCACCTTCATCGGCGTCGTGACCGACGCCAATTGCGCCTCCAACGCGGTGTGCCGCGTCGCGATGTTCGGCAACGTGCGCGTCCAGGTCCCCGCCGCGACCGCGATCGTCGCCGGAAACTTCATGGACACGAACAACGTCGCGTGCCAGGCTAAGGACGGCGGAAGCAGCTCCAGCGCGGGCAGCAACTCGCGCGGCCGCTTCTTGGAGAATTTCACGGCCTCGACGTGCGCTTCGGGGCCTTGCAGCGCGCTGGTCATGTTGAGCGCGCACTGAGCGCGAGCGGCATCGAGGCTTATAGAGGAATGCTTTGAAAGGGTGCAAGCCGACGTCTGAGGGCCGCATGGGGCGCCGAGCATCGACGGGCTTGGCCGCGGCCGCGGTGCTGTTTTCGTCCTCTTTGCTCGCCCAAAACGTCAAGCGCCAGGTGCTCGACTCGGGGGGGCAAATCTCCACCGGCTCGGGACAGCGCTTGGAGACGGCCCAAGGCCAGTTGGGCGGCGGCATAGGGACCGAGCCGTCGAATAAGGTCTACTCGGGCTATATCCAGACCAACCACGCGCCGGGGACGGTGACGAACCTCCTGGCCGTGCGTTCGAGCACGACCAACGCGGTTCAGCTCACCTGGACCGAGCCGGGCTGGGACGGCTTCCTGGGCCAGGCCTCGGTGATCGTGGTGAAGGTTTCGTCCTCGCCGTTGACCACCCAGGCGTTGTTCGACTCGGCGAGCACCTACGCGACGCTTTCGGCCCAGTCGCCCGGAAGCACGGAGAGCCGGCTCGTGAGCGGACTTTCCTCGTCGGCGACGTGGTTCTTCGCGGTCGAGGCCCGCAACCTGGCGCAGATCCAAGGCGCCCTTTCGAACGCGGCCAGCACGACGACGTTCTCGCCGGCGGTGCTTCCTCCGGGGCCGCCGGAGCTTCACGCCTTCGCCTTGTCCTCGTCGACGATTCGCTGGAACTGGACGCCGGACGCGACCGGCGGCCCGGCGGACTTCTTCTTCCTTTATTCGACGAACGGCGTCCTGATCTCCCAGATATCGGGCTCGGCGACGTACTATCTGGAGAACATCCTTTCGACGAACACCGTGGCGTCGCGCTACTTGGAGGCGATGAACCTCGGGGGACAGGCGTTTTCGAGCACGGTGACGGTCGCGACGCCGGTGACGTTCACGTTCGGGGGCGGGGGCATTTCCTCGGGTACGATCTACCGCCCGGACATCTCCACCGATCCGGTGGTGGATATCCCGGCCGGGGCCTCACCGGCGACCTCCACGGACACGGTGCGCTGGCTGTTCTCGCTGAAGCCCGCGACCGAGCCCTTGGTCGACGACACGCCGAACCATATAACGCAGGCCAACACCAAGCTCGCGACCACGCTGCAAGGCGCGCCGGCCTCGGTCTCCGAGTTCATCGTGACGATCAACGACGTCCGCTATCACGGCACCTTCCCGCAGATGATCACGGTGTACGTCTACTATCCGGACGCGAACAACGACGGCATCGTGGACGGGACCAACCCGCCGGTGCGGGCCGACACCTTGAAGATGTACACGCTCAACGAGACGACCAACGACTGGGAGCTGGTCTCCAACTCGGTCCTCGACAAGACGATCCACGCGGTGAAGGCGCAGGTGCCGCACCTTTCCATTTATACGGCGCTGGGGACGATCTCGGCGCCGGACCTCAACAACGTGAAGGTGTACCCGAACCCGTGGGAGCCCGGGACCGGCGGGCCGCAGGATAGCGCGAACGTCGTGTTCGAGAATCTGACCGACCTCGCGACGATCAAGGTGTTCACGCTCACCGGCCGTCTGGTGAAGCGCATCGAGAAGGTCGCGGCGGACGGCAACGCCAAGTTTTGGGACGGCACTAACGACGACGGACGCAAGGTGGCCAGCGGGGTGTACTACTACCTCGTGACCAACCCGGCGGGGAACGTGGCGCACGGGCGCGTGGCGGTGGTCCGATGAGAAGCCGGAATAAGCGGGCGCTGGTCGCTTTCGTCCTGCTGTGCCGCGCCGTTCCCGCGGCGTGGGCGGAGGGAACGACGGCGGCGGAGTTCCTGAGGATGGGCATCGGGGCCCCGGCCTACCTTTCCGACGCGTCGGGGTCGGTCGCGCGGGGAGCCCAGGCGACGTATTGGAACCCGGCGGGCGTGGCGGGCACCGGCCGGTCGGAAATTTATATCTCGCATCACAGCCTGCCCGAGACCGTGAACTCCGATTTCGCCTCGGCGGCGATGCCTCTCAAGGGCGGCTCGTGGGGGACTTTGGCGATGATGGCCCAGGTCTTGAGCCAGGGGACGCTGACCAAGCTCGACAACACCGGAGCCGCGGTCGGCAGCTTCACCGCCGGCGACATGGCCGCGAGCTTGGTGTGGGCGAAGGCGTGGGGGGCGAACCGGTTCGGCGTCGGAGCCAAGCTGGTGCAGCAAAGCATCGCCGAGTTCTCGGGCATGAGCCCGGCCTTCGACGTCGGCTTCCAGCACGATTGGGGGGACTGGTCCTTCGGCGCGGCGTTCGCGAACATGGGGCCGGCGCTCAAGCTGCGCTCGGAGTCGTATCCCCTCCCGTTGATCGCGCGCGGCGGGGTGAGCCGGAAGAGCGGGCCCTACATGATGGCCGCGGACGTGGAGTCCTTCGACGGACAGACGACCTTGCTGCACATCGGCGAGACGCTGCAGCCGTTCGAGTTCTTGAGCTTGGGCGTCGGCTATACGGTGGGGGAAAACAGCTCGGGCGGGGTGTCGGGATTCACGGGCGGCGGCAGCCTCCACTTCGGGGATTTCACCGCGGACTTCGGCTATAAGCCGTTCGGCAAGCTAGGGGCGGAGCTGGATCTCGGCCTCGGGATGCGATTCGGCCGGGGAGGAAAGGCATGAGGTCCCTCACCCTCACCCTCTCCCGTGGGGAGAGGGCACTCATTTTGCTTGGCGGGCTGTTGCTGTCGTCGGGGCCCGCTTTCGCCAAGGATCTGGTGATCCGCTTCGCGTCGGGCGACAGCACGCTCAACGACGAATACCGCAAGCAGCTGGACTCGTTGGGCCAGACGCTGGTGGACGACATGGCCCACGATCCGGCGATGCGGCTGAGGGTCACCGGCTACACCGACGCGACCGGCTCGAAGGAGACCAACGAGTCTCTGTCGTGGAGCCGCGCGCACGCCATCACCGGCTATCTGACGCAGAAGTTCGGCTGGAGCCAGGAGCGCATGACCGCCGAGGGCCGCGGTCCCGAGGATCCGGTCGGCTCGAACGACACCGAGGACGGCAAGGCCGCGAACCGGCGCGTGGTGATCGAGGTCGTCCAGCAGCCCGACGCGCGGGTCGAGTGGCGCCAGGGCGACGTCCAGTACCTGCCGATCGGCGCGCAGGAGTGGTCGGCCGCGCGCGAGGGCGCGGACCTGTTCCGGCGCTACACCGTGCGCACCGGCGCCGCCTCGCGGGCCGGGATCAAGCTCAAGGACGGCAGCGAGCTGACCTTGTGCGAGAACACGACCTTGGTGATCTACGGGGCCGCCGGCGAGGTCCGGGAGAAGCTTCTCGACAACCGCTTCAACCTCGACATGCAGAAGGGCTGCCTGTCGAGCCGCTTGTCCGGAGCCGGGCCGCTGGGGCTCAAGACCCCGGCCGCCGAGGTGGAGCTGGCCGCGCAGAACGGCGTGGTCGCGGCGACGCCGGCGCGGACGACGGCCTCGATCTGCCAGGGGACGGCCAAGGTGACCGCGCAAAACAAGGCGGTGGACCTGCCGTCCGGCTTCGGCGTGGCGGTGGACGCGGGTCAGGCCCCGGCGGACCCGAAGCGCCTGCTGGACGCCCCGGCCGGGTTCAAGGTCGAGCCCTCGACCCCCGCGGCCGGCTCTCAGGCCAGCTACTCGTGGGGAGCCAGCAGCCAGGCCGCCGGCTATCTGATGCAGATTTCGACGTCCTCGGAGTTCAGGGGATACGCGCTGGAGCAGGAGGCGTCGACGTCCACCGTGGGCGCGGCCCTTCCGGCCGGGACGTATTGGGCGCGCCTGCAGGCGGCCGACGCTGTGGGGCTGAAGAGTTGCTTCTCGCCCGCGATGGCGCTCGTCGTTCAGGAGAAGGCCGTGCCGCCGCCTCCTCCTCCGCCGCCCCCTCCGCCACCACCGCCTCCTCCACCGCCTCCTCCTCCTCCTCCGGCGCCCTCGCCGATGGCCTTCATTATCGAGGGAGGCGTGGGGCTATTGGGCGGGGATATATCGGACGATCACAGCATGGGCGCGACCGTCCCGCGGATCGGCCTGGTGCGCCTGCTGGATTACTGGAGGCTCTCGATCTCGGGCGGGCCGATGCTCTTCGTGACGAGGGACGGCGGCCGGCGTCCGACCTCGTCCGGCTTCGCGGCGCTGCTCGGAGCGGACTATTTGTTCAGCGGCTCGGCGTCGCCCTCGTGGTTCCTCGGGGCGCGGGCCGGTTTCGCCGGCTTGCCCGGCTCGACGGCCGGCGAGATCGTCGCGGGGCCGGCGGGCGCGCTGGAGCTGGGACGGCGCTGGCCGTGCTCCCTCGGGGCGTGGACGCTCGGCCTCGAGGGGCTGGCCGGAACGCGCGGCACGATGGGCGGGCTGCTGATCGGGCTCGAGCTTAAGTAGCCTCGGGCCCCAGCGTCTCGGCCGAAAAGCCGCGGAACTTGAACTCGGTGTTGTCGCCGCGGACCCCTATCCGGCCCGCGCCGCGTATCGGCGGGCCGCCCTGGCCCGAGTCGGTCGCCTCCAAGAGCTGCTTTCCGTCCACGTAGAGCCTGAGAGTCACCGAGCCGTCCTTGTTGTCCCGCGCGGTCGCCTTCACGTTTTGCCAGCGGTGGTAAGGCACCTTGTACGGGGTCGGCTGGGTAAGGTTGTAATAGGTCCCGCCGTTCGATTCCCCGCCCGGCAGCTTCTTCTTGATGATGATCGTGTCGTCGCGGCGGTTCACGCTGACCGCGTAGAGGTGGTATGGGTTCTGATAGCGCAGCCAGACGTGGACGCCGTCCCAGTCCACCGGCGGCGTGCGGCGGGTGGACGTCATGCCGAGAGTCATCAGCTCGAACGAGACGGCGACGTCGCCGAAGTCCTCGCGCTGGGTCCGGAGCCTGAACACCGCCGAGCCGGTCCCCGAGGAGGAGCTCGGGCCGGGGTCGCGGTCGTCGGGGACGCCGGACCAGGCCTCCCCGCCGCGGGAGAACAACGAGCCGCTGGTCATCTCCCAGGTCGCCGAGCGCGCCGCCGCGGCGTCGCCCGGGTTATGGAAGGCGAACTCGTTGGTGATCAGCCCGTCCGGGGCGTCGAAACGGGCGCTCAGCGGCGCCGTGCTCGCGGGAACGTGGCCGCAGCCCGCGAGCCAGCTCAGCGAGAGATAGGCGAACTTTTTCATGCCTCATGCTAGCCCAAGAGGCCGGCCGAGGCCATGTCCGTCGTGCAATATCCGTTTCGCGGACTTACTTCGCGGCGGGAGCAGACGCCGGGACGTAGCTGAACTGCGCGTTCGTCTCCTCGGGGTCCCTGCCGGAGGATTGGTGGGCCGCCTTGGCCACCTCGAAGGCTTCCTGTTCGTTGACGAAGCCCTTCCCGCCATGGTCGTTGGCGGGATTCAGCGCGGCATGGAAGAAAGGCAAGATGAAGGTGTCGCAAAGCGTGCTGTGCTCGGCGTCCGTCGACGATATCGCGATCAACCTCCGCCCGCTTTCCTTCGCGCCGGAGGTCATCCGCTGGACGAAGCCTCCCGAGTAGCATTGGTCCCCGATGTAGACGAAGCTGCGAGCACGGTTGCTCGTGAAGGCGAGCGCAAATTCGTCCTCGGCCACGGTTTCCTCGCCTTGCAGGCACAGGATCGACTTGCCGTTCCGCCGGTCGCCGTGGCCGGTGGTGTAGATCACCAAGGTATCCACCTCGGTGAGCGACTGGGCGAGCTTGCGCGCCGCCGCGAGCACCGATGAGCGCGTCGCGGGCGCGCCGTTCGACGGCGACAGCACGGTGATCCGGGTCGCCTGGTAGTAGCGCGTCATGAAATCGACCGCGTCACGCACGTTGCGCTCGTGCTGGTCCTGGGTGTCGCCGTCGTCTCCGTCGATGATCACCGCGTAGGTCTTGCCGCCGGGAACGCCGCGCTCGATCTTCCCGCTGGCGGCGGCCGCCGGAGGCGTCGGGGCCTTGACCTGCGAGAGGGTGGCCTTGCCGAGCCTCGTCCCGACGTCCGCGCCGGCCGCGGCTTTAAAGCGCTCCAGGCTTCCGGCTTCGGTCTCGGGGGCAAGCGCGGCGCGCTCGCCCGGGGTCTCCGCCTCTTCCCGAGATTCGGCTTGCTCGGGCTCCTCGGCCGGCTCGGATTCGGATAGCGAGGCACGCGTCGCGGCCGGAGGGGGCGCCGAAAGGGCGGCCGTCCGGCTCGGCCGGCCGAAGGAGACGTGCTCGGGAACGGGGAGCGACGCGCGGACCGCGGCGTCGGAGGAATCGGAGGCCGCCGGCGCGCGTTTGCCGCCGAAGAGGCCGCAGCCGGAAAGGCCGAGAACGAGAAGAAGGAGAACCGAGAGCTTGCGCATGTGTCGCCTCCGGGCGCTCCCCGTCGATAGGATGTCTTCCGAGCCGCGGCGCCGGGAGGGTCTTAGGGCCCATTTTATTTTAGACTGAAGGACCTAGTGACCCGCCCCGGTCGCCTGCGGCCCATAAGGGTTTGACCTTTAGGCCATGGGCCTTTACGCTCGCTCACGCTAAGCTCAATCTAGCTAGGGTCGCGGAGGTGGTCATGGATTCCAGGAACGTGACGCGGGTTGAGGCGCATACGCCGATCCCGATCGATGTCCGTATAGATCGTTTGATAGACCGCAGCATCGAGCATTATCGCCGCGCCCCCGCGAAGGAGCGCCAGGCCTTGCTCGGCTTTCTGCGCTTGCGCCTGTCCGGGGGTAAGGTTTAAAAAGCGGCCGCGGAGCGCTATACTGGCCGGCGTGGAAAGCGAGCGGCCGCGGCCCGAGTTCTTCGAGGCTTATTTCACCGTCGAGCTTCCGCCCGAGGGCCTGCCGTCCCGCTTCGGCGTCGTGACGGCCCATAACCCGCGCAGCCTCCCGGCCTCGGCCGAGGCCAACGCGCGCGCCGACGCCGCGCTGCGCCGGCATCTCATCGACGCCGGTCTCCATCCCTTTCGCGTCATCGGCGGCTCGCGCGACGGCTCGCACCGCGAACCCGGCTTCGGCGTAGCCGCCGAGTCTCCGGAAGCGATACGCCCGATCAGCCGCCGCTTCGAGCAAGACGCCTTCTTCTGGATCGAGGAGGGCGTGATCTACGTGATCAACACCGAGAGCGAGACGCGGCACCGCGTGGACGCATGGGCCGCGCGGCTCCAGCATGGGTCTTAAGACCGAGCGGTTGTGGGGCTTAAGCCCCATCGAGCTCCCTCGGCGACAGTGCTAGATTTCGGATCTATGCGATACGACTTTTCCATCATGGCGCGCCGGCCGCGCGGCTTGCGCGCCGCGTTGCTGGTCCTGGCGATTGGAGCGGCGCCGAGTTGGAAGGCCGCGGCGGAATGCGGCGCCTACTCCTCCGCCGTGTTGGGCCGCTCGGTCGCCTACTGCATCGACCGCACGCGGCCGGATCTGCCCGCGAACGCGCGGGAGCCGGTGGTCTATTTTCTGCATCCGCTCGGGGGAAACGGCCGGAGCTGGTTCGACGTGGGATACTCCAAGTCCGCGCACGCCTTGGCGCTTCAGGGGGACGTGCCGGCGATGAGCTTCGTCACGTTCGATACCGAGCCGAACGGTTTTTTCAGCGACTGGGGCGGCGAGCCTTCCGGCCCCAAGGCCTATGAGACCTGGTTCATCAAGGAGTTCATTCCCTTCATGGAGGGGCGCTACGGCCTCTGCGCCGAGCGCGGCTGCCGCGGCTTGCTGGGGTTCTCGATGGGCGGGCAGGGCGCGCTCAAGATGGCTTTCAAATATCCCGGCTTGTTCTCCGTGGTCGCGGCCAACTCCGCGGCGCTCACGCCGCTGGGTCTCTACGAGCCGATGGAGCGCTGGCGGGAGTATTTTGGAAGGCAGCCCGTCGGCGCGGCGCGCGGGCTGGGCCTCGTGCAGACCGTGAGGTTCATTTGTCCCACCAAGGAGCTGGCCGACCGCAACGATCCGATCGAGCTCGCCCGCTCCTGGTCCGGGGGAGCGCCGCTTCCCAGCCTGTATTTCGACGTCGGGGACAACGACGACTGGGGCTTTCAGGAGGGATTCGAAATTTTCAGGACTTTGCTGCAGCGCGGAGGCGTGCCGCACACCGCCGCCGTGGTCCCCGGCGCGACCCATGCGATGTCCGAGGGAAGGATCGAGAAGGTCTTACGCTACCTGGGCGGACATTTCAAATAAGGCAGGCCTCGCGCCGAAGGATGCGAGAAAATATAGTAAAACACGTCGATAACGGGCAGTTAGCTCAGCGGGAGAGCGTCCGCCTCACACGGGGTCCGGGCGCTTTTTGTTGGAGTCCCACCAAGCCTCTCGCCGTCGAGAAATCCGAAAGCCGACTTTGACCGAGCCCGCTCTTTTTCGAGCGGTTGGTCCCAATTTGGTCCCAAGATTGGAGGGGGTCGGGCTTCTTAATTTACATATTGCAAATTGCAATCTGTTAATATAAACTATCTTTGATGGCACGCGTCCTTCAGGGAATCAAGCCGCAGGATGTCTTGGTCCTGCTCAAGCTCTGCCTCTGGCAGGAGCGAGAGTGGCGGCATGTCGACCTGGCGGCGGAACTCGGCTTGTCTCAGACGGAGATCAGTTTCGCCCTGGAGCGTTGCCGGTCCTCGGGGTTAATCGACCAAGCGAAGAAGCGGGTCATCAAGGCGGCTTTCCTTGAGTTCCTTCTGCACGGCCTCAGGTACGTCTTCCCGGCCCAGCCGGGGCCGCTCTACCGCGGCATGCCGACCTCTCATTCCGCGCCCCCACTCTCAAGACACATCGTCTCGGAAGACAACGATCAGTATGTTTGGCCCTATGGCGAAGGCACGGTGCGGGGACAGGCGATCGAGCCGCTCTATGCGTCCGTTCCCATGGCGGCCGCGAAGGACCCTCAACTCCACGAACTGCTGGCGCTCGTTGACGCGCTGAGGGTCGGGCGGGCTCGCGAGCGCAACATCGCGCGTGAAGAGCTTGAGGCGAGGCTCGGTCCCAAGAAGGCATGAGTAATCTCGCGATGCTGGAGGTGGTGGCTCGCGGCCTCGGCCCGCTGAAGGACGAGGTCGTCTTCGTCGGCGGCGCAACGATCGAGCTGTACCTGACGGGCTCGGCCGCGCCGTCGGTCAGGCCGACCGACGACGTGGATTGCGTGACGTCGATCGTGACCCGGGTCGAGTATCACGCGATGGAAGATCGGCTCCGTGAACTGGGGTTCCGCAATTCCATGGACCCGAAGGCTCCGATCTGTCGCTGGCTCTATAAGGAGATTCCGGTCGACGTCATGCCGGTCAAAGGCGAAATCCTCGGCTTCCAAAACCGCTGGTACCCCGAAGCCTTCGCGCGGCCCATCACGGCCCGGCTTCCGGACGGTCAGACCATCAAGATATTCGATCTGCCGTATCTGATCGCCTGCAAGATCGAGGCGTTCAAGGACCGCGGCCGTGAAGACTTCATGGCGAGCCCTGACCTCGAAGACATCATCACGGTTCTCGATGGAGCTCCGGACTCCCAGGAAAAGGTGCTTCATGCGCCGCCGAGCGTGAGAACTTACCTTCAGCGCGCCTTCGGCGACTTCCTCAAAGACGAGCGCTTCCTCGACTGCCTCGATGGACACTTGCCCCCGTCCTTAGGTGAAGGACGGGTCGTGCGTGTGCGTTCCATACTTCAAGATCTAGCTGCATCGTAACTCCCAGCGGCCGGTCCATGGCGTTCGACTTCGGGCTCTGGCTGACGTGCCTCAGGCTAGGCTGGCGATCAGCGTCTTGATGCGCGCGGGATCAGCCGCGACATCAGCGCTGCGCACGCGGATTACGCGATAGCCCGCAGCCTTCAACACAGCGTCCCTGGCTTTGTCTTCGGCGATCGCCTCAGGGCTGAAGTAGTGCTGCCGGCCATCGACCTCGATGTTGTATCGGATGCCGGACAGCCCGACCGTGACGAAATCCAAATAGTAGGTCCTGGTATCTGTGTTTTCGGGGAATTCTTCCTGGTACCAAAGGCATGAGGATTCGAGGGCGGCTCGGACGACCTGGACAGGCGGGCTATCGCGCCGCGGGGCTTGTGCCACGCCCGCTCTTTGCTGCACGAACTTAGCGAGCTCACCGAGCGGGCCTGGCGTTTCGCTGCAGAATGAGCGATCGCCCACGATGTGTAGAGCCTTTCGCGCTCGGGTGAGAGCCACGTTCAGGAGCCCCTCTTCACTCGAGATCCACTCAGCCGCGCGAGGGCGCGTTCCCTTAGCCACGACCGGCGAGAAGATGATGACGTCGGCCTCCGCTCCTTGGAACGTGTGCACCGTGCCAATGGTCAGGCGCGGCCCCAAGCCCGCCAAAGGAGAGCTTTCTCGGAAAAGCTGCTCTATCCGCTCGCGTTGCCGCCGGAACGGCGTAACGATCCCCAAGGTCCACTGCGGGTCGAAGGATGGCGCCGTGACGACTCGCAGCGCGATGTCGCGTACCGCTTCGGCTTCAGAGGTGTTCAGGAGGCTTCCACGGCCATCGGCAAGGCTGGCCGGGACGTCGTGCCAGAACACGGCCTGCTCGGAGGCGCGCTCCGCCGCCGTTCGTAGTATCAGCCTCCGCCGATAGTAGAGCCTGTTGGAGAATTCGACGATCTCGGGATGCGAGCGATAGTGCTCGTCCAAGAAGAAGGGCGCAGCGCCTCGATCCTCGACAGCCTCGGCCGCGCAGTCGTAAAGAGACTTTGTCCGATACGAATACTTGGCGAGCAGGTCCGTCGCCTTGTGCTCGGCCGCGAGTTTTTGATCGGAGTGTTCCGTCAGTGAAGAGATGTGCCGCAGCTGCTTGGGATCGCCGATGATCACCAGGCGCTTAGCACGCAGCAGAAGGGGGAGCGCCGAGGCGATGTCGCATTGGCTCGCCTCGTCGATTATCAGACAGTCGAACATGCCGGCGGACATTGGCAACGATCGTCTTGCTGAGAGGCTAGTGACAACTACGCCGGGCACGGCGTCCAGAGCCGCTCTGGCCGCGCGGCCAAACGCGGCTTGAATGTCGCCGGATGCCTTCTGGCTTAGCTTCGCCGCCTTCTGGGTGAGATCTCGATACTCGTTCAGCAGCGTCGGCAGCCGCCGGCTCTGCCCGTGGACTCTAGCCAGTATCTTGTGGCGCGCTATGGCGCATGCTGCGGCCTGAATAGCCTCACTGGCAGCCTGCCGCTCGGCTTCCAGAGCCTTGTTCGGTCGCGAGGACGCCAGTTCGCCCCGCAGCTCATTGAGCGTCGTTCGGACGTCCGAGAGACTCATGACACCGAGCAGGTTCTGGTAGTCGGTGCGGAGGCTGATCCATGAAGGCTCGCGCGAGGATAACCACTGTGGAAGCCCGTTCATCGTGATCGACGAGAGCGTCTGCCGGTACTGATCCAACAATCTGGCGCCGAAGAGCAGCCGCTTCCACCATAACCACAGTCCGGGCCACCCGCCGCTCGCCAAAGCGAAGACATCGCTGGCGGCGCGGCGCACATCGGCCCGCCTGTCGATAGCGAAAATGCCGCTTCCCTTCGCCGAGAGCGCCCAGTCTCTCCATTCTTCTGTGAGTGCCGAGAGAGCCGCCCGCTCCCCTTCGAGCTCCGAACAAAATCTGGCGATGCGCTCTGAACGCCCGTCTATCGCGGATTCAACCGCGTCCCGCCTCTCGCAGAGAGTCGCCAGGTTATGAGCGGGCGCCTGGAGGAGGGGTGCGCGTGTAGCCAGGGTCTCGGCCGCGGCGACCTTTTGGGTGAGATCCTCCTCGATGTTGTTCTTGCTGCCAAGGCGAAGGAACCAATCGGCGTCACCGAGGAGCGCGGCGAGGCGTTCACGCACGACGTCTACGGCTTGATTGTTCTTGCTGGCGAAAAGCACCGAAGCGCCGGCCGCTCCCATCGACGCCATCATAGCCACGACGACCTGTGACTTTCCCGTTCCGGGCGGACCCGTGATGACCGTGATTGGGCTGCCCAATGCGTACTCGACGGCGGACCGCTGCGACTGATTCAGAGCCGTGATCTCGAGGATGGGAATCTTGGAGCTTGGGGGACTACCGTCACTCCCTAAGAGTGCGCCCAGCGCCGTGTTCTCCGCGGCGAGCCGCCTCGCCTTGAGTTCCGAAAGCTCGCGTCGCAAGTGGGCGGTGAACATCGTTCCGGAGTCCCGGAATACGATAGCTGCGTTTTTCCATCCACGGTTGGCAGCCCTCGAAATGGTCGTCAGGTCCTTTGGTGAGACACCCAGAAGCGTTAGCGCGCCGGCAACCCGGGCGTCGATCGTGCCGAAGTCCGGTCCCTCGAAGTGGTCCTGAAGCTCGAGGCGCTCGAGAGCCATCGAGTGCGTCCCCTTAAACAGGTGCAGGTTCACCTGCAGGGAACCAGGATGGGTCAAGTGAAGCGTGACGCGTCCGTTTGGCTCGGCGCGCGAGACTTCGACTTCGGAGAAGAACAGCGGCGCGACGTGCCCGTCGTTATCGAAGAACACGGGATAACCATAGAGATATCGCTGTTTCCCAACATCAAAGGTGTATTTCGAGAAGAACTTCCGATCATCGACTGAGGGTGTCCAACTTATATCAGCGGCGCCTCGAAATAGCGCGCCTGGTTCTCCTGCCGGCGTTACGAACTGGCTGTACCGAGGGTCGGCGCTGAGCTCCAGGCTTCGCCGATCCTCTTCCTCGACGCAGGCGAGATAGTATGCGAGTAGCCGTTGAAGGTCATCCTTAGCCTCGGGCTTGCGTGCCATCGGCTAAGCGGCCCCAAGAAGGCGACTGTAGAGCGGCCGTTTGTTCAAGACCAGGTGGGTATCCGTTTGGGAATGAAGCTCGCCAAGACCGTTGAAGTCGCATGGCCTGTATTCAACCCGAACGAAAATCTGAGCTAGAGTTGCTCCTCTTATCCGTGGGGTTCGCATTTCAAGCCGTCTCGATGGTCGGCGATCTCCGATAGAGCGTCGAACAAGCCACTTGTGCCGCGACGACAGCCCCGCATACATACCCATTCTCGAAATGTCGCCATATGAAGCCCAAGTTGTTATAGCCCACAAATTCAGCGCCGGCAAGGTCTCCGATGCAGGGGATTCAATGCAGGTCGTGGTAAAACGTGACTGGCCGCGCCCCTTTCGAATGGCCATCTTCGGGCGGGCATCCAACTGCTGGACTCGGGGCTTGGTCCCAATTTGGTCCCAAACGGGGACCCGCCGGCCCTGGCGGCTCCCTCGGAAATGTCGTAAAATGTGACGGAATCGGGCAGTTAGCTCAGCGGGAGAGCGTCCGCCTCACACGCGGAAGGTCATAGGTTCAAATCCTATACTGCCCACCATCTTGATAAAATGCCCGCAAACCTGTTGTTTAGGTTTGCGGGCATTATCTTTTTGGCGCTTCGGGGTTTCGCGTGGGTGACTTGATGGGGTACGATGGTGGTCT
>CAZMIB010000068.1:0-15913 GCA_964566245.1 uncultured Elusimicrobia bacterium
CTCCGAGACCACCATCGTACCCCATCAAGTCACCCACGCGAAACCCCGAAGCGCCTTATTTTTTTGGCGCCTGCGGCGCCCGGCCTTGCCTGACGATCAGGGTCTCCCGCGCCCCTTGATTATAGTTTATAGTTTATACTAAACTATAAACTATGAAGACCGCGACGCGCGCCCGGCTGCTCGCCATCGTGGCGGCGAAAGGCGGGGCGCGCCCGGTCGAGTTGGTCGAGGCTCTCGGGCTCACTCCCCAGGCGGTCCATCGGCATTTGAAGGCGTTGTTGGCCGCGGGCGTTCTGGAGCGGCGCGGCGGCGGTCCGCTGACCCGCTACTTTATCGCCGGCGCGCCGCTTCTTGACCGGGCGCGCCGTTGGTATGCTTCGAAAGGCGCGCCCGGGGAGAGCCCCTCGGGGCTCGTATGCGAGACCCGCGATGCCTTCTCGGCCCGCTTGGGCCGACTGGCGGCTTTCAAGGCGGCCGGTCTTGATGAAAAGGCGTCGGCGCTGGCGATAGCGGCGGCGGGAGAGGTGGGGAACAACTGCTTCGACCACAATCTCGGGAGTTGGAGGGACGTCCCCGGCTGCTGGTTCGAGGCCCAAGCCACGGGGAAGCGGCTGTGGATCGTGATCGCGGATCGGGGGCAGGGCGTTTTCAAATCGCTGACCCGAGCCGATCTCTCCATACCGGATGAGCAGGCGGCTTTGGTCGCGGCGTTCGAGAGAACGCTGTCCGGCCGGGCCCCGGAGAGCCGAGGCAACGGGCTGAAATTCGTCAGGAACATCGTCACCGGGGTCGAGGGTCGAGGGCTCGCCTGCCGTTCTGGAGTCGGGGTCGTGGATTACGGGAGTTTGGGGGGTGAATGCCGGACGGAGGCGGCCCGCTTCGCCGCCAAACCGGGCGGAACCGTCACTTTGCTCCTGTGGAGCCTGAAATGAAAATCAAGGTCAAACAGTACGGAGAGATTCTCATATCGAGGCCCGCGGGCAGGGAGGCGGCGCTCGCGATGAAAGCGCGACTGGAGCCGGCCGCCGGTGAAAGAATCGAGCTGGATTTCGAGGGCGTCATCTCCGTGGGCCCGTCGTGGCTGGACGAGGTGCTGACAGCGTTGAGGCGAGACTACGGAAGAGCACGCGTCGTCTGCCTTCCGACCAAGAATCCCTCGGTCATCGAGTCCATGAAGGTGATAGACGCTCCCAAGGATGGGCCGTGAACAAGAAGCCCTCCGTCGAGGCGGTGCTCGCCGCTGGCCCGATAACGAGAAGGGGCGCGAAGGCTCCTACGGCAACACCATGGGTTGGACCCACATGCCGTGCTCGCTGAAAGCCTGGCTGGAGCACGGCGTCAACCTGCGGGACGGCGCGTTCCTGCACTGCAAGTTCTAGTGCCGCGACCGTCGCGTCAGGGCTGCCGCGACGGTCGGTCGATCACACCGGGGAACGTGCCCATCCCGTAGCCGTCCAGGACTCTCACAACGTTGCCGGTGGTCGTGTCGATCACCAGAAACGACGTTCCGGCTCCAGCGACTTGGTAGCGTCCGACGGCCTGGTCCAGGCGCCCCGCCGGCGCCGGACTTTGGGCCGTCCCTTTCCGCGCGAGCGCCGTCGCGAAGGCGGCGGCGAGAACGGCGAACGTCAGCGGTCCCAACCCCTTGCGGGTCGTGCTTTCCATGCTCCCCCTCCCGAAGCCGGGCGGCTTCCAGGCATAGGATCGGGCAAGGCCGCCCAAGCCGCCTGGGTCTTATGGCCGGGGCGGCCCCGGATTTGGACCCGGACGCGCCTGGGTCCAAGGACTCCCCTGTCGTCGAAGCGGGTTGCGGGGGGCGGGGGAAATTTCGTACATTGGCGGCCGTCGGCCCCAAGTTTTTCCTTTAATAACCCATGCGCACTTTAGCCCTCTCGCTCGCGGGCTCCATCGCGGTTCTTTTCGCGGGGTTGATGCTCTTTCAGCGCCGGCTGTACGCGGCGGCGCTGTGCTTTCTCGCGGTTTTGCTTCAAATTTCAGCCATTTTTTACTTGCTTGGGGCGCAGCTGCTGGCCTTCCTTCAGATCGTGGTCTATGCCGGGGCGATCATGGTGCTGATCGTGGTCGCGATCATGGCCACGCCGCCGCAGGCCAAGACGCTGTGGGCCGAGCTGGATGTGCCGAGGCCGTTGGTGCCGTTGGGGCTGCTGCTTTTGCTGCTCGAGGTGGCCATGATCGGCTTGGGGACCGTGCCGCCCTCCGCCGGCGCCGCCTTCGCGCCCTGGCCCACGCTGCAATCCGATTTCGGCCGGGAGCTGTTCGGCCGGCTGGGGACGCTGACCGAGCTGGTGGGCGTATTGATGCTGCTCGCGGCGTTGGCCGTGGTCGAGACGTCGAAGACCGAATGAACGAGGCTTGGCTTATCTGGCTTTTGACCGGCCTGCTGTTCTTGGCCGGGCTCGCGGGAACGATCCTTCGCCGCCAGCTTCTGGCCATGCTGTTGAGCCTGGAGCTGATGACCAACGCGGTGAACGTGGCCCTCGCGTACTACGGCCGCCTGTACCGCGACTCGGGCGCCCTCGCGGTCGTCTTCCTGCTGCTCGGCGTCGCGGCCTGCGAGGCGGTCGTCGCGCTGTCCTTGATTTTGGCCCTCTACCGCGACCGCTCGGTCGATGAGACGGCCGGGCTGCGGGAGCTCAACGGATGATCGCCGCGGCCCTGACGGCGCTTTTGGCCCCGGCGGCGGCGCTTTTCGTCGCCTTCTTCGGCTTCTACCGCCGGCGCCCGTCCTGGGTTCCGGTCCCGATCCTGCTCTCCTGCGCCGCGGTCACCGCGGCGAGCTGGACGCTGGCCTTCAAGGCGGCCGGGGGCGAGGCGCTCGACCTGGCGCTCGGCCGCTGGATGAGCGTCGGCGGGCTTTCGATCGACTTCGGCCTGCGCGTCGACGGCCTTTCCGCGGCGGTGCTGGCGATGGTCAGCTTCGTGGGCGCGCTGATCCACGTCTACTCGGTCGAGTACATGGCGCACGACGAGGGCAAGGCGCGCTTTTTCCTGTACTTCCATCTGTTCTACCTGTCGATGATCGGGCTGCTGCTCTCGAGCAGCTACCTGCAGATGTACCTGTTCTGGGAGGGGGTGGGGCTCGCGTCGTACCTCCTGATCGGCTTCTGGTTCGGCAAGGAGTCCGCGCGGCGCGCGGCGCTGAAGGCCTTCCTGACGAACCGCGCCGGCGACCTGGGCTTCATGATCGCGATTCTGCTGATGCTGGGGGCCTTCGGGACGACGCGCTTCGTCGACGTCTTCGCGCGCCTGCCCCAGGCGAGCCCCGCGCGGCTCACCGCGATCGGCTTCCTGCTGCTGTGGGCGGCGACCGCGAAATCGGCCCAGTTCCCGCTGTATGTCTGGCTGCCCGACGCGATGGAGGGCCCGACCCCGGTCTCGGCCCTGATCCACGCGGCGACGATGGTGACCGCCGGCGTGTTCATGCTGGCGCGCTCGACGCCGCTTTTGGACGCCGCCCCCGAGGTCCGACCGTGGATCGTCGCGATCGGCGCCGGGACCGCCTTGCTGGCCGCGGTCGTCGCCGCGGTCAAGACCGACTTGAAGCGCATCTTGGCCTACTCGACGGTCAGCCACCTGGGCTTGATGACGCTGGCGGTCGGCCTGGGCGGCGCGGCGCAGGCGGTCTTTCACCTGGTCACGCACGGCTTCTTCAAGGCGCTCTTGTTCCTCTGCGCCGGCAACGTGCTGCACGCGGTCGGCAAGCCCAGCGCGGGGATCGCCGAGGTGGGGGGGCTGGGCCGCAAGATGAAGCTGACCTTCGCCGCGTTCGCGGCCGGGGCGCTCTCCTTGTCCGGCGTCCCGCCGTTCGCCGGCTTCTTCAGCAAGGACCAGATATTCGAGCTGGCCTTCGCGCGCGGCGGCCCGGCGCTGAAGGCCTGCTGCCTCGCGATCGGCTTCGGCAGCTCGTTCTACATCTTCCGCATGCTCGCGCTGACCTTCCTGGGGCCGTCGCCGCGCCAGAAGCCGCCGGCCCGGCCGCACGAGCCGGGGCCGTGGATGACCGTCCCGGTCGCCGTCCTGGCCGTCGGGGCCTTGGTCGTCGGCTGGTTCCCGAGCGCCTTCATGAAGGTTCTCTCGGCCGCCCCTCTCGGCGCGTGGGGGAAGCTCGAGCCCCTGGGCCTCGAGACCTCGCTGGCCGGCGCGGGCATGGCGGTCCTTGGCCTGCTCGCGGCCGTCGCCGCGACCTTGGGCCGCCCGGTTTGGGACTGGGAGTGGCGCGAAAGCCTCCCCGGCCTCGCGGCCTGGATCGAGGGGGATTTCGGCTGGCAGGCGCTCGTCCAGGCCGCGGTCGTACGCCCGGCCGTCGCCTTCTCGGCCTGGATCGCCGGCCCGTGGGACCGCGCGACGATCGACGCCGGCATCTCCGGCGCCGCGCGCTCCTTCTACGCGGCGGCGGACGGGTTGGCCCGCCTGTCGACCGGCCTTTTGAACGAGTATCTGTGGTGGATGCTGGCGGGCGCGGCGGTGCTCGTCTGGGCGGCGCGATGACCGAGTTTCCCTATCTGACCGGGCTGTGGCTGTTCCCCGCGCTGGCGGGGGCCGCGGTGCTGCTGCTCGGCGGCCTGGCCGGGCCGCGCAGCCGCGCGCCGCGCGTCCTCGCGATGGTCTCGGCGGCCGCGATGCTCGCGTACGCGTTCGCGCTGCTCGGCCCCTACCACGCCGACTGCGACCGCTGGCGCCTGCTCGAGATCGCCGATCCGTCCAAGCTGGGGATCGGCTACGCGCTCGGCGTCGACGGCCTCGGCCTGAGCCTCGTCTGGTTGAACGCCTTCCTGACCGCGGTCGCGCTGGCCGCGTCCTGGAGCGGGGAGTTCCCGGCCGGGTACTGGGCCGCGTTCCTGTTCCTCGAGGCCGCGGTGATGGGGGTGTTCCTGCGGCGGGACCTGTTCTACTTTTTCCTGTTCTGGGAGGCGAGCCTGCTGCCGATGTTCTTCATCATCGGCCTGTGGGGCGGGGCGGCGCGGCGCCAGGCGGCGCTGAAGTTCCTGCTGTACACCGTCTTCGGCAGCATGTTCATGCTGGTCGGCTTCCTGGCCTTGGTCACGCTGAACCGGCAGGCGACCGGCTACTGGACCTGGGACATCGCGGAGCTCGCGCCCGCGCGCGTGAGCCCGGCGGCCGCGCCCTGGATCTTCGCCGCGATCGCGCTCGGCTTCGCGGTCAAGGTCCCGATGGTCCCGCTGCACAGCTGGCTGCCCGACGCGCACACCGAGGCCCCGGCGGCCGGCAGCGTGATGCTGGCCGGGATACTGCTCAAGCTCGGGGTGTTCGGCTTCCTGCGGATCGTGGTGCCGCTTTTCCCGGAGCTGTCGCGCGCCTTGGTGCCCTGGATCGGGGCCTGGGGCGTGGTGAACGTGCTGTACGGGGCGCTGTGCGCGATGGCGCAGACCGACCTCAAGCGCCTCGTCGCCTACACCAGCATCTCGCACCTCGGCTTCTGCATGATCGGCTTGTTCTCGCTGACCGAGGCGGGGCTGGCGGGGGCGAGCCTTCAGCTCGTGAACCACGGCCTGTCCACCGGGGCGTTGTTCATCTTGGTCGGCATGCTCTACGACCGCGCGCATCGCCGGGGCGTCGCCGACTTCGGCGGCCTCGCCGTCCGCGCGCCGTGGTTCGCGTTCTTCTTCGGCTTCGTGATGCTGTCCTCGATCGGCCTGCCGGGCCTCAACGGCTTCGTCGGCGAGGCGCTGACCTTGATCGGGATGGCGTCGGCGCATCCGGCCTTGGGCGCGGCCGCGGCGCTCGCGGCGCTGCTCGCGGCGGGCTACTTCCTGCCGGCCTACCAATCCGTGTTCTGGGCCCCGGCCGGGGCCGGCTCGGCCAGCGAGCACGTGGCCGACATGCGGGTCGGGGAGCGCTGCCTGCTGTGGCTGCTCTCGGGCCTGATCCTGATCTTGGGGCTTTATCCCGCGCCGCTGCTCAGGCTGCTCGAGCCGGCGCTCTCGGGGCTCGCGCGATGAACGGTCTCTCCGCGTTCGCCGTGCTGGCGCCCCAGCTCGCGGTCGCCTGCGGGCTGGTCGGCCTTCTCGCGGCCGGGCTCGGCCGCGGCCGGGCGCCGTCGACGGAGCTGCGCGGACTCGCGGCCGCGGCCCTCCTCGCCGCGGCGTCTCTCGTCCCGGCGGCGGCGTCCTACGGCGCGCTGTTCGGCTGGGACGGGCCGGCGCGGCTATGGCAGCCGCTGTTTTTCCTGGGGGCGCTCGCGCCGGTCGCGCTCCTTCCGGCCGCCGACGAGCTGCCGCTCGCCTTGGTCCTCGGCTCCGCGCTCGGGATGAGCCTGCTGGCCGCGGGGCGCGACCTGTTCGTCCTGTTCCTGGGCTTGGAGCTGATGAGCCTGCCGGCCTACCTGCTGGTCTACGCCTCGCGCCGCACGCGCGTCTCGCTGGAGGCCGCGTTGAAGTACCTGTTCGCCGGGGGCGCGGCGGCGGCGCTGTACCTGCTGGGGATGGCGGCGACCTACGCGGCCACCGGCTCGTTCTCGCTCTCGGCCGGGGCGCCCGCGATCGGCCTCGCGCTGATGGCCAGCGCGGCGCTGTTCAAGATCGGGGCGTTCCCGCTGCACTTCTGGCTGCCGGACGTCTACCAGGCCGCGAGCCCCGAGCTGGCCGGCTTCCTGTCGACCTCGATGAAGGCGGCCGGCGTGCTGCTCCTCATGCGCCTGCTCGCGGCCGGCGCCGGCAGCCCCGCGCTCGCGGGAGCCCTTCCGATCGTGGCGGCCTGCACGATGACGCTCGGCAACGTCCTGGCGCTGAGGCAGACGTCCTTGCAGCGCCTGCTGGCCTACTCCTCGATCGCGCACGCCGGGTATCTCTTGCTCGGCGTCTCGGCCTGGGCGGCGCTCGGGCGGACCGCGGCCGGGGCCGCGGCGGTCTACGTCTACCTGCTTTCGTATCTCGCGATGAACACCGGCGCCTTCGCCGCGCTCCGCCTGGGAGGGCTGTCCGCGGTCTCGGACCTGCGCGGCCTGGGCCGGCGCGCGCCGAGGCTGGCCGCGGCGCTGGCGCTGATGCTGGTCTCCTTGGCCGGTGTCCCCCCGACGGCCGGCTTCCTCGCGAAGCTGCTCGTCTTCTGGGACGCGGTGAAGGCGGGGCTCATCGGGGTCGTGGTCGTCGCGGCGTTGAACAGCCTGGTGGGGCTGAGCTACTATTTCAAGCTGATACGCGCGATGTACTTCGAGGACGTCTGGGAGGGCGCGGAGCCCCCGGCGCACACGCCTCTTCCCGAGCCTCCGCCGGCGGCGGCCGCGGGGGACGAACCGCCGGCCCTCGGCCGCGCGGGGGGGCTGCTCCTGCTGGCCTGCGCGGTTCCGACGATCGCGATCGGCGTCTGTCCGTGGATCGCGGACTGGGTCGAGTATTTCTTGACGCGATGAGCCCGAGGTTTCGATGGGACTTCTGATCGACGTCATCCTCGTCGCGCTGCTCGTGGCGGCGTTCAACTTCTCCTCGACGTTGCTGGGGCCGAGGCGGCGGCTGGTCGGGGAGCGCGGCCTTCCGTACGAGACGGGGATGCCGCCGCTGGACTCGGCCTCCGACCGCATGTCGGTGGCCTACGTCCGCTTCGCGGTGCTGTTCGTGATCTTCGACGTCGACCTGGCCTTCCTGCTGCCGTGGATCGGCGCGCGGCGCGAGCTCGACCTGGCGATGATGGTCTCGGTCACCGTTTTCCTGGGCCTGATCGGCCTGATGCTGGCGTACGTTTGGCGTAAGGGAGCGCTTGAATGCTAGGCGAAGAACAGAGCCCGCCGGGAACGCTGACGACCGTCCTCGACGAGGCGATCGGCTGGGCGCGCAAGTACTCGATCTTCCAGTACCCGTTCGTGACCGCCTGCTGCGGCATGGAGTACATGTCGGCGATGTGCTCGCACTACGACATCGACCGCTTCGGCGCGGGACTGCCGCGCTTCTCGCCGCGCCAGGCGGACGTCCTGATGGTGGTCGGCACGATCAGCCACAAGATCGCGCCGGTGCTGCGGCGCATCTACGACCAGATGGTCGAGCCGAAATGGGTCGTCGCGTTCGGCGTCTGCACTTGCACCGGGGGCTTCTACAACGACTACGCGACCGTGCAGGGCATCGATACCATACTGCCCGTGGATCTCTACATCCCCGGTTGTCCGCCGCGCCCCGAGGCCGTCCTTCAGGGGCTGATGCTGTTGCAGCAGAAGATCCAGCGGCAGGGACGGCGCGACGAGCCGCGCCGGGCCGAGGAGCGGCCGGCGGACGAGCGCACGGCCGTTCAGGAAAGCACCTTGCCCCCGGCCGAGGCGGTTCGCGCCGGGCGGCTGTTCCATAAGGGGAACCCGGAATGAACCGACTCGAGTCCATTCGAGCGGACCTGGGCGCGGCGATCCTCGCGGAGCGGGGCGCCGGCGACGACCTCGTGCTGCAGGTTCGCACCGAGGACGCGCATGAGACGCTGCGGACGCTCAAGGAGCGCCACGGCTTCAATATTTTGGTGGACCTCACCGCGGTCGACCGCTCGCGGCTGCCGGACGCCGCCTCCGGGGCGCGCTTCGAGGTCGTCTATCGCCTCTTGGCGCTCGATCCGGCGCGGGGCCTGGCCGCGGGGCGGATCGCGGTCGCGCTGCGCGTGGACGAGGTCGTGCCGCGCTCCGTGATGGACCTTTGGCCCGCGGCGGACTGGTTGGAACGCGAGATCTGGGACATGTTCGGCGTACGCTTCGGGGACCGCGAGGGGATCAAACGGCTTTTGATGTACGAGGAGTTCAAGGGCCACGCGCTGCGCAAGGACTACCCGATCCACAAGCGCCAGCCGCTGATCGGCCCGGCGGACGGCGAGCCGCGCGGGAACCCGAGCTTCAACCACGAGGTGCCCACGGTGACGGCGGACTGATGGCTGAACAGAAGACGTACTTCCTGAACATGGGGCCGCAGCACCCCGCGATGCACGGGGTGGTGCGCCTGATGCTCGAGCTCGAGGGCGAGCGCATTTTGGGCGCCGACGTCGAGATCGGCTACCTGCACCGGGCTTTCGAGAAGCACTCCGAGACCGAGACCTGGAACAACGTCATTCCGTGGACCGACCGGCTGAACTACGTCTCGCCGCTGATCAACAACGTCGGCTACTGCCTCGCGGTCGAGAAGCTGGGCGGCGTCCAGCTTCCGGAGCGGGGCCAGTACCTGCGGGTCCTCGCCTGCGAGATCTCGCGCGTGACCGACCACCTGACCTGCGTCGGCGCGAGCGCGATGGAGCTGGGGGCCTTCACCGCGTTCCTCTACATGGTCAAGGCGCGCGAGTACCTGTACCAGCTCGTCGACAAGCTGACCGGGGCGCGCGTCACGACGAGCTACACGCGCGTCGGGGGCGTGAAGGCCGACCTGCCGCCCGGCTTCGCCGAGCAGTGCCGCGACGCGATCGCGAAGGTCCGCGAGAGCATCGTCGACGTGGACGCCCTGCTGACGAAGAACCGCATCTTCATGGACCGCGTGACCGGGACCGGCGTGATCTCCAAGGAGGACGCGCTGGCCTACGGGATCACCGGCCCGTTCCTGCGCTCGACCGGCGTGCCGTACGACGTGCGTCGCGCGACCCCGTACCTCATTTACGACCAGCTCGAGTTCGAGGTCCCGGTCGGCGAGAGGGGCGACAACTTCGATCGCTACCTCGTGCGCCTGGCCGAGATCGAGCAGAGCTTGAGGCTGATCGAGCAGTGCCTGGAGAAGATGCCCGGCGGTCCGCACTCGCTCGGCCCGGCCGAGATGAAGAACGCGTTCGACTTCTTCGACGAGGGGAAGGCCGGCGACGTCGCGCTGCTGTGGAAGTACAAGGCCAAGGTCGACCAGACCTTGGAGGGCGCGGGCCGCGACGTTCAGCCCCGCGTCTGCGGGAGCGCGCCGGACGTGATGCTGCCGCCGAAGGAGGAGACCTACGGCAGCATCGAGGGCCTGATGCGCCACTTCGAGCTGATCATGTGGCAGCGCGGGCTCAAGGTCCCGGCCGGCGAGGCCTACGCCGCGGTCGAGGGCGGCAACGGCGAGCTGGGTTTTCACGTCATCTCCGACGGCCGCGACACGCCGTACCGCGTGCGCTGCCGGCCGCCGTGCCTGTTCATCATGGCCGCGCTTCCGAAGATCCTGACCGGCGGCTTCATCGCCGACGTGGTTCCGACCTTCGGCTCCGTCAACATGATCGCCGGGGAGTTGGATCGATGACCGTCGCCCGGCCGGCCTCGACGCCGTCCTTGTTCACCGACGAGCAGCGCGCGCGGCTCGCGCGCTGGAAATCCTTCTACCCGCACCCGCAGATGGGCCTCATCGAGGCGCTGAGAGAGGTGCAGGTTTGGCAGCAGGGCGTGTCGCTGGAGGCCGAGGCCTGCCTGGCGGCGCTGTTCGACGTGCCGGCCAAGGTCGTGCACGAGGTCGTCACCTTTTATCCGTACTTCACCGACCATAAGACCGGCCGGCGGCGGATCGCCGTCTGCCACAACCTGAGCTGCCGGCTCGCGGGGGCGGAGGACGTCATCCATGGGCTGGAGCGCCGCCTCGGCGTCAAGGAAGGCGAGCCCACGCCCGACGGGGAGTTCGTGCTCGAGCGCGCGGAGTGCCTCGGGGCCTGCGAGCGGGCTCCGGCGGTCGCGGTCGACGATCTCTGCCTGGGACGCGGCGACGCCTCCGCGATCGAGTCGCTGTTGGACGGGATACGCGCGGACGGTTTCGGAGAGCACGGCGCCCCGCAGGCTTTCGTCTGGGCTCCCGAGACGGGATCGGATCATCGCCTTCTGACCAAGCATTTCGACAACCCGCGTCTGGCCGAGCTTTCGGTCTACCGGGAGCTGGGCGGTTACGGGGCGCTCTCGAAGGCGCTGGCGATGAAGCCCGCCGATATCGTCGAGGAGGTCAAGAAGTCGAACCTCCGAGGCCTCGGGGGGGCGGGCTTTCCGTCCGGCTTCAAGTGGAGCACGGTGCCGCCGAAGGACAAGCTCAAGAAACCGCATTACCTGGTCGTCAACGCCGACGAGAGCGAACCCGGCTGCTTCAAGGACCGCGTGCTGATCGAGCGCTCCCCGCACCGCCTGATCGAGGGCGTGCTGATCGCCGGGCGCGCGCTCGACGCCGACGAGATCTTCATCTTCATCCGCGGCGAGTACGAGGTCCAGCGCCGGATCCTGGAGCGGGCGCTGGCCGAGGCGCGCGCCGCGGGCCTGCTCTCCCAGGACATCAAGCTGATGCGCGGCGCGAACGCCTATATCTCCGGCGCGGACACCGCGCTGCTGGAGACGATGGAGGGCAAGAAGGCCTGGCCGCGCCAGCCGCCCCCGTTCCCGACCGTCTCGGGCCTGCTCGGCTGCCCGACGGTCGTCAATAACGTCGAGACGATCTGCATGCTGCCCTCGATCATCGAGCACGGCGGCGAGTCGTTCGCGAAGGCGGGGTTCGGCAAGTCCGGCGGCACGGCGGTGTTCTCGATCAGCGGCCACGTCGAACGGCCGGGGATCTACGAGTTTCCGATGGGCACGCCGCTCAAGGAGATCCTCGCGGCCGCGGGCGGCGTCAGGGGCGGCCGCAAGCTTAAGGCGGTGATCCCGGGCGGCACCTCGACGCCGGTCCTGCGCGCCGAGGAGATCGACGTGCGGATGGACTTCGACAGCCTGCGCTCGGTCGGCTCCTTTTTGGGCGCGGGCGGGGTGATCGTCCTCGACGAGACGGCCGACATGGTCGAGGCCCTGTACGTGATCGAGCGCTTCCTGTGGCACGAGTCCTGCGGCCAATGCACGCCCTGCCGCGAGGGCTCGGGCTGGCTGACGCGCATCCTGGACCGCATCCTGGCCGGCGACGGCGTGGAGAGCGACAAGGCGAACATCGACCGCGTCGGCGAGAACATCATGGGCAAGGTGATCTGCGCGCTCGGCGACACGGTCGGCGCGGTCGCGCGCTCGTACCTCAAGAAGTTCCCGGAGGAGTTCGACGCGAGGCTGGCGAGGGGGAAACAGCGGCATGGATAAGCCCCTCGTGAAGGTCACGATCGACGGGAAGGAGCTTCAGGTGCCGCAAGGCACCCTCGTCATCGACGCGGCGAGGAAAGCCGGGATCGACATCCCGCACTACTGCTACCATCCCGCGCTCGGCAACCCGGGCAACTGCCGGCTGTGCATCGTCGAGGTCGAGGGAATGCCGCGGCCGCAGGTCTCCTGCCGGCTGCCCGCCGCCGAGGGCCTGAAGGTCCGCAGCGACTCGCCGGGGGCGCGCCGCGCTCAGCGCTCGTCCTTGGAGCTGCACCTGGTCAACCACCCGCTCGACTGCCCGGTCTGCGACCAGGCCGGGGAGTGCTGGCTGCAGGACTACTACATGCGGCTCGGCCCGTACACGAGCGCGGTCAAGGAAGACAAGCGCCATAAGGGCAAGCGCATCCCGCTCGGCGAGCGCGTGATGCTCGACCAGGAGCGCTGCGTGTTGTGCACGCGCTGCACGCGCTTCGTCGACAACGTGACGAAGACCTACGAGCTGGGCATCTTCAACCGCGGCGACCGCGAGATCCTGGCCCCGTACCCCGGCCGGACCTTGGACGGCAACGCCTACTCGGGCAACGTCGTCGACCCCTGCCCCGTCGGCGCATTGACCGACCGCGACTTCAGGTTCAAGGCCCGGGTCTGGTACCTGCGCTCGACCCCCTCGATCTGCGGCGGCTGCGCGCGCGGCTGCGCGATCGACATGGAGGTCAACACGCGCCTCTGGCACACCGACGGCGAGCGCGTCGCGCGCTACAAGCCGCGCGTGAACCCCGAGGTCAACGGCTACTGGCTCTGCGACGAGGGTCGTTACTCGTACAAGTCGCACGACAAGGACCGCCTCGGCAAGTTCCGCGAGAAGACCGCCGACGGCTACGCGCGCCACGAATGGGCCGACGGCCTCGGCGTGCTGGCCGAGCGCCTGCGGCACGGCATCCAGAGCCGCGGCTCGAAGGGCCTGGCCGTGATCCTCTCGGGCCGGCTGTCGAACGAGGACTTCCACCTCGCGCGAAAGCTTTTCGTCGAGACGCTGCAGGCCGGATTCGTCGTGTTCGGCCCCGAGCCGGACCAGGTCGGCGAGGAGGACGCCCTTCTACGGCGCCGCGAGAAGGTCCCGAACCTCCGGGGCGGCGAGGCCCTCGGCTTTGGGCCCAAGGTCCAGGACGCGGGTTGGGACGCCGTCCGCGAGGGCATCGAGAAGGGGACGATCTGGGGGCTGTACGTCGTTGACCGCGACCCGACCGCCGTCTGGGGGGAGAAGACCGCCGACCTCGTCTCGCGGCTGTACCTCACGGTTTATCAGGGCTCTCACGCGGGCGGCTTCATGCCGTTCGCCGACTGGATACTGCCGGCCGCGACCTTCGCCGAGGAGGACGGGACGTTCACGAACTTCCAGGGCCGCGTCCAGCGCTACCGCAAGGCCGTCGAGCCGCTCGTCCAGGCGCGCAGCGACTGGGAGATCTGGCGCGACCTCCTGCCGCACTGGGGCGAGCACCTGGGCTTCGAGTCCGCGGCCGGCGTGTTCGAGAACATCGCCGAGCGCGAGCCCGCCTTCGAGGGCCTGGACTGGAACGCCTTGGAGCCGAACGGCGCGATGCTCAAGGGGGCGAAGTGACCCCCGTCCTTTGGACGGCGATCAAGGTCGCGCTCGCGATCGGCTTCGGCCTCAACCTGGCCGGCTTCCTGGGCTGGGTCGAGCGCAAGCAAAGCGCGGTCGCGCAGGACCGCATCGGCGCGAATCGGGCGACGATCTTCGGCTTCCGGGCGCTGGGCCTGTTTCATCCGATCGCCGACGCGATCAAGATGGCGACCAAGGCGGACTTCATCCCGCCGGCCGGGATGCGCCCGTTCCACGCCCTGGCCCCCGCGCTCTCGCTGGCGTGCTCCCTATTCTGCCTCGCCGCCCTGCCCTTCGGCGACAGCCTGACGATCGGCGGCCGCGTTTTCGACCTGCAGCCCCTTCAGCTTCCGTCCGGCGTCGTGTTCGTGCTGGCGATGCTCGCGATCGGGGTCCACGGAGTCGTGATGGCGGGCTACGCCTCGGGCAGCAACTACGGCCTCTTGGGCGGCCTGCGCGGCGCCGCGCAGATGATCTCCTACGAGGTCGTCTTCGCGCTGACCTTGTTCGGGGTCCTGTTCATCTACGGGACCTTGGATCTGCAGGAGGCGGTGCGCTGGCAGGGGCGCCTGCTCGGGGGCTGGATGCCGGCGTGGGGAATCGTCCTGCAGCCGCTCGGCTTCATCCTTTTCCTCACCGCGGGCGCGGCCGAGACCAAGCGCGCGCCGTTCGACGTTCCGGAGGGGGAATCCGAGATCGTCGGCTACTTCGTCGAGTACTCGGGCATGAAGTTCGGCATGTTCCTGATGAACGACTTCATCGAGTCGATCGTGCTGGCGGGCCTCGCGGCGGCGCTGTTCCTGGGCGGCTGGCAGGTCCCGTTCCTCGACCTGTGGCTCAAGCCCGGGCCGGTTTTGGCGCTGATTCAGGTCTCGGCCTTCGTCCTGAAGGTCGCGGCGGTGCTCTTCCTGCTGATGCAAATCCGCTGGACCTTGCCGCGCTTCCGCTTCGACCAAGTCCTGCATCTCGGGTGGAAGATACTGCTCCCGCTCGCGCTGCTCAACTTCACGGTCACCGCGTGGGCCGTTTATCTGCTGAGGCTCTGATGCCCTACGAACCCCCGTCGCTCGCGAGGCACCCGGTCCGGCCGGTCCGCCGCCCCCCGATGGGCCTGCGCGAGCGCGTCTACCTGATCGAGATCGTGAAGGGCCTCGCGGTCACCTACCGCCATTTGTTCGACAACCTGGGGCGGCATATCAAGCGCCTGCTCGGCCTGAAGTCCCCGCCGGGCGCGGTCACGATCCAGTACCCCGACGACCCGGCCGTGCTGGCCGCGCGCGCGCGGACGCGCCACCGCCTCCTCAAGCGCCCGGACGGCACGCCGCGCTGCGTCGCCTGCATGATGTGCGAGACCGTCTGCCCGGCCAAGTGCATACGCATCGTCGCCGAGGAGAGTCCCGATCCGATGATCGAGAAGCGCGCGAAGCGCTTCGACATCGACCTCGGGATGTGCGTCTTCTGCGGCTACTGCGTCGAGGCCTGCCCGGTCGACGCGATCCACATGGACTCCAACGACGAGAAGGTCTCGACCTACTCGCGCGAGCAGATGATCTGGACCTTGCCCGAGCTGCTCGGCGACAAGAAGCACAAGCTGGACTGAGGCCCCGCATGACCCGACATCCCGAGCTGGAGACGCTGCTGAGGGCGGTCCGCCCGGCGCGCGAGCGCGTGGCGGCGCATCCGGTGTTCGCCTCGCTCGAGACCTTGGAGGACCTGCGGACCTTCATGGAGCACCACGTGTTCGCGGTCTGGGACTTCATGTCGCTCGTGAAGGCCCTTCAAGCCGCGCTGACCTGCGGCGAGGTCCCCTGGATCCCGCGCGGCGAGGTCGTGAGCCGGCGCTTGATCAACGAGATCGTCCTCGACGAGGAAAGCGACGAGGACGGCCGCGGCGGCTACGCGAGCCACTTCGAGCTGTACCTCGCGTCGATGGACGACTGCGGGGCGGACGCGGGCCCCATCCGCGACTTCGTCGCCCGCCTTGCGCGGGGGGAGGGAGTCCGCGAGGCGCTGGTCGCCTGCGGCGCTCCCGCGCCCGCGCGCCGGTTCGTCGAGCGCACCTGGGAGGTGGTCGAGACGCGCGCGCCGCACCGCGTCGCCGCGGCGTTCGCGATCGGCCGCGAGGAGATCGTGCCCGAGATGTTCCAGGCGATGGTCGGGCGCATACGCAGCCTGTTCCCGGAGCGCACCGAGCGCTTCGGCTATTACCTCAAGCGGCACATCGACGTCGACACGGACCGCCACGGCCCGATGTCGGCGCGCATGCTGGCCGCGCTGTGCCCCACGCCCGGGCACTGGGCCGAGGCGAC
>CAZMIB010000069.1:0-7506 GCA_964566245.1 uncultured Elusimicrobia bacterium
CCCACTCCGCCTGCGGGCGCTCGACGACCAGGATGCGCTGCGCGTTCTGGTTCTCGAGCAGGAAGTCCTCCCACGGAAGGGCCGAGAGGATGCGCTTCTGCATCGAGGCGAAGAAGCGCTCGGCCTCCTTGGGGTTGATCGCGCCGGGGACGTCGGCCTGGTTCAGCACGACCTCGAAACGGTCCAGCGGGAAGTGAAGCTCCTTGATCTCGTTGAACAGCCGCGCGGTGGCCTGGAAGTGCGCCAGATGCGGCAAGGTCACCCAGAAGATCGTGTCCGAGATGTCGAACGCGAACACCTGCATCGGGAAGAACGGATCGACGTCGAGGAAGAGGTCGTAGGTCTCCGACAGGCCGGAGAGGATCGACAGCAGCAGCTCCGGGGATATCTTCATCACGTCCGAGCGGCTGTTCGCGAGCGCGAGCGTGCCCACGCCGTACTGCGAGACCGGGATCTTGCCTTTCAGCAGGCGCGAAATGGTCGTGGCGGTCTGGCCGGCCGGGCCGACCCAGCGGATCAGGTCCGCGACCGAGGGCGGCTGCAGCCCTAGGTAATAGCCGTGCTCGTTGCGGCACAGCGGGTCGAGCTGGACGATCAGGACGTTCTTGTTGCGGTGCGCCGCCCAGGCCAGCGCCGTGTTCAGCGCGAGCAGCGACTTCCCGACCCCTTCCTTGGGGCCGGTGAACGTGACGACCAACGCGTCGGCTGATCCTGGCATGCGTTTATGCTCCTTCCTCCCATCGTGGGGGAAGGGCGGGATGGGGGGCGGTAATTCGTGCCTTTATCATCCCGTTCGTTACAGCCGTTACTTCACCGACTCCAGCGTCAAAAAAACGAACAGCGACGACTGCGTCTCGACGTTGTCCGTGGTCTCGAAAAGCTTTCCGATCAGGGGGATCCGCCCGATCCCCGGGACGCGCGTCTTCGAGACGTTCTTCGTGCTCTGCTTCAGGCCGCCCAGCACCAAGGTCTCGCCGGACTTCAGCTCGACGACCGTCTGCATCTGGCGCGTCAGGATCGACGGGACCGCGGTGTTCTGGATCGTGACCGGCTTCGAGAAGTCGGGGTTCGAGACCTCGATCTGCAGCGTCGCCTGCAGATGGTCCTTCTTGCCGGGCACCGCGAACGGCAGCACGTTCAGGATAACGCCGAACTTCTTGAACTCGACCCCGACGCCCTGGTTGTTCACGGTCGGGAACGGCAGGTCCCCGCCGACCACGAAGCTCGCCTGCTCGTTCGACTTCACGATCACCTTCGGGTTCGACAAGAGCTGCGCCCGCCCGTCGGTCTGCAGCGCCCGCAGCGTCGTCGCGAGGGCCGTTTTCCGGTTGAAATCCCCGACCTTGAGCACCCCCGGGATCTGGACCTCGCCGATCTCGATGAGCTGGTTCCAGCCGAAGCCGAGCTGGGTCTCCACCGAGCCCGAGATCTCGACGATGTCCGCGCTGACCGCGATGAGCTCGGTCTCCGGCGCCGCCGGCGACGGCGCGCCGCCCTCCTGGGCCCGCGCGAGCACGGCCGACAGCGCCAAGGCAACCGTCCCTATCCATGCCGGAGCGCTCCTCCTACGTCGGCTACAGGTCATAGTCGCCTCTATCCGGGTCCATCTCACGCATGGCGCAACGACCGACCGTCCTCGTCGACCGCCCCTGTCGCGTCTGCGGAAGGCTTCTCGTCACCCCCGGCGAGGCGACTGTCCCTTCCGTTCAAATCGGCCCTACCTGAACAACTTCCTGAAGCTCGCCATCTCCATCGGGTGCATCTCGACGTCGCCCATGCCGCGGACCACGACCGCGGTCTGGCCGAGGCGCCCCGACAGGGCCAGGTACTGCGCCTCCATCGGGTTCAGCGCCAAGCTCAGCACCCCGCGCTCGGAGAAGGCGGCCGCGGCCGCCTCCGACTTCTCGGCCGACTGGGCGGTCTTCGCGTCCTTGCCCTGGCCCAGGTTCGTGCCGACGCCCAGCACCAGCACGTTCTGCAAGATCGTCGCGGTGACCATCTCCTTGCGGTCCTGGAACTGCGCGTCGAAGCTGACCAGCACGTCGACGCGGTCGCCCGGCTTGATCAGCTTCATCAGCTCGTTGTCGACCGGCAAAATCGAGCCGCGATAGCCGGGCGGCACCTTGACCGAGAGCCCGGCCTCGGCGCTCAGGCTCATCAGCGCGGAGTTCGTGATCTGGTTGCCCTTGGGAACGCGGATCTGGGTCACCATGTTCGAGACCAGCTTGATGTCGCCCGAGGAGCGGACCTCGTAGGCGTCCTTCGCCATGTACAGCCGCGGGATCTCGAGCGTCTCGACGAGGTCCTCCTTCAGCACCGTCCGCGCCGGCAGGTCCTGGCGGGCGACGATCACCCGCACCTTGTCGTAGCCCTGGCTCAGCGCCCGCTCCTTCGATGCGAGGGCCATGAAATAGATCGCGGCCGCGAACATCGCGAGAACGAGAGGGATCAGGACGTTGCGCTTCTCCATGGCTCGCTCCTATTTCCTCACGGCGACGCCCGCCCCTGCGGGTTCTCGATCGGCATGCGCACCGTCGCCGTCACGAGGCACTCGCCCGTCCCGCCCCGGCAGTTCCGGCTGAGCCGGAGAACCCAC
Organism: uncultured Elusimicrobia bacterium; assembly: GCA_964566245.1. Lineage (GTDB taxonomy): Bacteria > Elusimicrobiota > Elusimicrobia > CAZMIB01 > CAZMIB01 > CAZMIB01. The sequence goes on from CAZMIB010000069.1 coordinate 2,597, forward strand.
GGGGTCATCGGAAAAATGAGCCTGGCCCGGTAGCTGACCGTCACGACGATGTCCGAGTTCTGCTGTCCGCTCTGGGGATCGGAGCGCGTCTGCTCGACCGTGACGCGCGAGGTCGCCTTCGGGATCATCCGCCGGAGCTGGTCGGTGATCTTGATCCGCGCCCGCCCGAGCTTCATCGCGGGGCTGCCGTGGGAGGCCTCCTGCGGCAGATCGGCCCCCGCCCACAGGGAGCCGATCCGCGCGCATTCGTAGGCCACGTGGTTCACGATGATGGTCTGGAAGGCGAGATGGCCGATCTCCATGATCATGAACACGATCAGCAGGAAGACGGGCAGGATCAGGAGCAATTCGACCGTGATTTGGCCGATCGCTCTCCGTAATGGCCCCGCTTCCCGTCGCTCCGCGGCGTTCATGCATCTCTCTTTCCTCGGATCGCGCACGTTTCAGGCGAAGGCTCTCCCGGCCGGGCCGACGTCGCCCGACCCCGCCGTCTTTCCGCCGCCGGTACGGCCGGCGGCTAGCCGCCGCCGCCCTGTCCCAGCGAGCCGGCCGCGCCCGATATCATCGACGAGATCGAGCTGAACAAGCCCGGCATGAAGCGCTTCAGCGCCATGCCGGCGACCAGCACCACGCCCACGACCACCGTCAGCATCAGCAGATACTCGACGGTGTTCTGACCGTCCGTCCGGCGCATCCTCTGCTGGAACCGGCGCGCCATCTCTTTCAGCCTAGGCATCCTGCCTCCTTTTTGACCGCCTTGGACCCGTCTTTGGTTTACATTCAGTCGAAATCGTGGTACGCGTGCACGATCACCCGCGCCGCGGAGGTGAACAGCTTCCGCGTCTGCTGCTGCAGCAACGCGTACAGGGACGTGAACAAGACCAAGATCATCATGGTGCTCAATATGTACTCCGTGGCCGCTTGACCCCTTGTCGCGCCCTGCGCCCCCGCCCTCCGGGCGGGGTGCTCGGGCCTGAAGGCCTCGGCCGAGCAAGGAAAACTCGGCCGGGCGCTCTCCGAGCCCATCGCGGAAAACCTCTTCATAGATTGAGCAAGGATTTTCAACAATATTTTCATTTAAGTCTAACAGCCGGTCCATACAGTGTCAAGGCGATCAAAAGGTCAATTTAACGGCGATCTGGTTCGCCACGCCCAGCGCGCCGAACGGCACCAAGGAGTAGTCCAAGCCGACCCCGTAACCCAGTATCTGCGGGCTGTAGAGGCCCACCCCGAACGAAAAACCGTTGGTTTTGTCCAGGCCCAGGTGCTTGAGCGTCTCGTCCGTGCCCGGGCCGGAGTTGTCCTGGTTGAACATGCCCAGCCGCAGCGAGAACTCTCCCACCGAAAGCAGCTCCTGGGGCAGGCTGATCTCCAGACCCGCGCCCACGCGCGCCTGGTTGTCCGACTCCTTGGAGACCTCGAGCGAAACGGTCAAGAACGAGCTCGGCGTGAACGCCGCGCCGTAGCGCTGGGTCTGGGCCACGTTCGTCTTGTCCCCGAACACGTTCTGCACCGCCGCGCCCAGCGCGAAGCGGGGGCTCGGGCGGAACAGCACGCCCAGGTCCCCGACCACGCTTTGGTACTTGGTGCCGGCGTCGTCCTCCTGGATGCCGCGCACCGCGCCGCCCAGGAAGAAGCGCTCCAGGAAGAAGGACCGGGCCAGCCCGACGGTCGCGAAGGCGTCGCGCGCGACGATGTTGCTGTTGTCGACCGGTATGCCCTGGGAGTCGCGCGCCTCGAAGCCGTCGACCGAGAGGCTCGCGAGGTTCGCCCCCCACACCGTCCGCCCGGTCGGCTGGACATAGCCGATGTAGTGGCCCCCGTAGCCCTGCAGCCAGCTTTGGTTCGAGTACACGATCGCGCGCTGCTGCGCCACCGCGATGCCGGCCGGGTTCCAGGTGAGCGCGTCGACGCCCTCGGCCAGCGCGACGTAGGCGTTCCCGAGGGCCTGCGCGCGCGGGTTGCCGGTGCCGATCTTCATGAACGAGGCGCCCCCGGTGCCCGCCGAGGCGTCGATCGCCCGCGCCGGCGCCGCGAGGCCGGCCGCCAAGATAAGAGCCGCTGCGATTCTCGTTCTCACGGTATCAGGATCTTCTTCACGGTCTGCAGCACCGTCTGGTCGCCGAGCGTGCCTTCCTCGCGTATCACCGCGAAATAGACCCCGTGCGCGACCCTGCGTCCCGCCGCGTTGTCCTTCTTCCAGACGAAGTTCGCCTTCTCGCCCCCGGCTATCGTGCCCAGGCTCTCGTTGCGCACCATCTCTCCGGCCAGGTTGAAGAGCTTCAGCGACACGTTGGCCTGGACCGGCACGTGGATCTCGAACGTCACCGTGGGGTCGCGCGCCGGGTTGGGATAGATCGCGGTGTTCTCGATGAAGTCGGCCTCGGGATCCTTCGAGCCGCCGCGCACGACGGCCACCTCGGCGACGACCGTATCCTGCGCCAGGCTCGCCCCCGGCCTCGCGTTGCCGGTAAAGCTGTCGATCGCGGTCAAATCGGTCGAGGCGATGATCTTGAACAGATAGTTGCCGTCGGGCACCAATGTCAGCTTGAAGTCGCGGCCGTCCCACAGGTCCTGGACCGGCGTGCGCGCGGGCTTCACGGTGACGATGCGCCGGACCAGCGACTGCGCCTCGGGCGGCGAGGGGTTGCCCGCGGGGTCGAAATGCGTCCCAGGCTTGAAGATCTTCACCGAGACCTTCATCGCCTCGGAGACCTGGTAGGCGATGACCGCGTCGGTCGCCTCCAACGTGACCGGCGCGACCGCGACGTCGTAGATGCGCAGCGAGTCGACCGCGACCGTCTGCTGGACCGTCGAGCCGCTCAAGAGGTTCGAGGCCAAATCCTTGGCCGTCACGCGCAAGGTGTAGAAACCCGGAGCCACGAAGTTGCCTCCGTCGTCGCGGCCGTCCCAGAAGTCGCGGTTGAGGATGTTCGCCTCGCGCACCCCGCCCGCTAGAATCGTGCGCACGATCGACGGCGGCGTCGCGGTCGTCAGCGCCTGGATCGTGACCGAGGACTGTCGCGTGACGACGTAGTCGATCTCGAACGGCGGCAAGGTGATCGTCTCCGACGAGCTGACGAGCGCCGGGACCGTCGGTATGATCTGGAAGGCCGGGAACACGACCTGGCCGCGCGCGATCGTGATGCTGCCGACGATCTTGTCGGTCGCGACGTAGCTGGGCGTCGTCGTCGACTCCCCGATCAGCGTGAAGACGTAGTTGCCGTCCGCGACGAAGTTGCCGTTGCCGTCGCGCCCGTCCCAGAACTCGGTGACCTTCAGGCGCCGCGGCCTGAAGCCCGTGATCACGTCGACCGCGGTCGCCGGCTGGCCGTTCGGCAAGGTGACCTGGTTGCAGCCCTGGGTCGCGCTGGAGGCGCCGCAGGGCGGCCACTGCGCGGCGGTGTTGACCACCGTGCCCGGCGGATAGATCGCGAGGGTCACCTTCATCGGCTCGGTCAAAAGATAGTTGATCAGCGCGACGTCCGAGGCCCCCGAGAGCAGCGGCGAGGTGGCGACGTCGGTGATCCGGAACATGTCCACCGGGAAGCTCGCGGTGACCGTCGAGACCTTCTGCGGGAAGAACGGATCGGCGATCGTGAGCTGGGCGATGTAGACGCCCGAGGAGACCGTCAGGCCGTTGTCGTCGCGCCCGTCCACCCAGGTCTCCGCGTTCGTCAGCCCGGCCGCGCGCGTCTCCTGGTTCACGATCGTCCTGACGACCGGGCCGGAAGGCGCTTGCGCGTTGAAGATCTTCAAGGAGACGACGCTGTCGCGGTTGACCGTGTAGCGGAAGCTGAACGGCTCCAGCCCGCCGACCGCCGGGGCCGAGCCCGCGATCGTCGCCTGAGGCGTGACCTGGCTCGAGGTCGGCAGGCCGCGTATCACCGACAAGAAGCCGGTCTGGAGCTTCGAGGTCCAGACCACGCGGTTGTTTCCCGAGGCCGTGCTGGCCTGGCCGGCCATCGAGGGAAGCTGGCCGTACAAGAGGAAAGGATAGTCGCCGTCCTCGAGCACCCGCCCGTTCTGGTCGCGCCCGTCCCAGAAGCTCAGCACCTGCACGCGCGAGCGCTTCACCTCCGAGATCGAGCGCTCCAAGCGCGCCCCGCTGACGGTCCCCGCGACGAGACAGGACGGCTGCTGGAAACCGGCCGGGCACAGCGCCGCGTTCGTGACGTCGAGCTGGGCCGGAGTCAAGTTGTTGTAGTTCGTCATCACGCCCTGGTACGGCCCCGTCGGCACGAAGGTCGTCTCGGGAGAGTAGATGTCGATGAAGGTGGTCGCGTCCTCGGTCAGAACATAGGTCAAGGTCGCCAAGGAAGTCGAGGCGTCGGTCAGCGGGCCGACGCGTATGTCGGTGATCTGCAGGGGATCGAGGCTGATCGGCCGCTCTCGTATCTCGGAGATGTCGGCGCCGCGCGGCAACGGAGCGTTGGTGGCGTCCAAGCCGCTCAGCATGCTGGGGATGTCGCCCAAGGTTTGGGCCTGGAACCGGACCGTGTAGACGCCGGGAGGCTCGATCTGCCCGGCCTCGTCCCGGCCGTCCCAGAAGTCGCCGTTGGTCAAGGTCCCGTTCGGTATGCCCTCGCCCACGCGCGGCAGACCGTTCACCAGATCCCGGACCACGGTGCTCTTGCCGACGCTGTCGAAGCTCAGCACCTGCATGAACATCGTCGCGTCCTTCGAGAGCCGGTACTGCAGGTTGTAAGGCTGGGCGGCCACCGCGGTGATCTGGGGCACGACGCTCGGCGTCGAGCGCACGAAGTGCACGTCGGCGACGTCCACCGTGATCGGCACCTGACCGACCTGAAGGCCCGAGGTCCCGTCGCCGGGCTTCTCCATGCCGGGATAAACGCCGGGCGGGCTCGTCTGGATGGTGATGTTGCCCTGGGTCTGGCTTTGGCGATGGA
>CAZMIB010000069.1:7516-15831 GCA_964566245.1 uncultured Elusimicrobia bacterium
CGAGACGCGGAACCCGAAGTCGCCGTTCGTGCGGCCGTACTCTCCCTCCACGTTGAACGAGCCGTCCCAGCCGGCGCACAGCGCCGTGTTGCCCTGCGGCAGGGCCCCGGTGTTGCGCAAGGTGATCAGGATGCCGTTGTTGACGTCGAAGCCGGAGTTGGACCCCAGCATCTCGCCGATGTTCGAAAACGTGAACGTCCTCACCGGCGGGGTCGAGGCCGGATCGAGAGGGTTCGAGCCCGGCAGGAACTTGAACACCTCCATGACCAAGGTGTCGACCGGGATATTGGCCCCGGTTTCGTTGTCGTAGCCCAGCTGGGTGCACAACTGAAGGCACGCGCCCGGGTACGGATACGCGGTGTGCGGGTTTCCGGACTCGGTCAAGAAAGCGTTGACGGTCGCCGGCGAGAACTTGATCGCCGCCGGCGGTTGGAAACAAGTCGATCCATGGAAGCAGCCGCCGTTATTGCTGGCGGCGAACTGGTTGATGAAGGTCTGCGAGAAGGTCGTGCGCGGCGCGTTCTGGTACGAGACGCTCTCGTTCTCTCCGGCGCCGCCGTTGCCGGTCGCCGCGATCGCCGCGCCGTGCGTGATCGCCCCGCCGACGCCCTGGCACAGCGGGTCGGACTCGCGGTAGGCGACGAAGACCTTGTTGAAAAACAGCGAGACCTGCCCGTAGGACAGGAGCTCCCAGCCGACAAGAAAGGCGGCTGCTCCGATGAACGGAAGCAGGCGCCTCAAGAGGGCCTTCATCCCGATCAATTTAACCGCCCGCGGTTACGAATTTATTTCGCTCCTTATTATTGCGAAAGCCCGCGCCATAAATACATCGCCGCCCAGACGAGCGCCGCCAGCGCCAGCGCCGCCGCGATGAACGCATGAACATCCGGCATCCTCCCCCCGCGCTGATCGTCGTTTCGAGCCGCGACCGCGGGCGGAGGAGGAAACCAATCCCGAACCGCCGGCTCCGGCATCACCGTCGTGGTCGCGGCGTTTTCATTCCTTCCCCCCGCAGCGGGGGAAGGGAGGGATGGGGGGACGATCTTCCACAACTCCTCAACGTGCCGCACCTCTTCCGCCGTATGCTCCAATTCCACCGCCGCCTGAAAGTGCTTCGCCTCCGCCTCCTCGCGCCGCAGCCTCTCCGCCTCCAGATCGCGGAACGCCTCCTCGAGCGCGCGCCGCGCCTGCGAGGCGGCCACCGAAAGCGCCTTCATCTCCGACTCATGCGCCTCGCGCGTCGCCTGGGAGCCCTCTCCCGACGGGAGAGGCTGCGGGTGAGGGGCATGCTCCTCGAGATCGTGAATCCTTTTCTGCAGCGCCATCTCCCTCTCGAGCGCCGCGGCCTCGACCGCGCGCCGTTCCTCCTCGAGCCGCGCGCGCAGCGCGACCTCCTCCTCCCACAGCCGCCGCGCCTCCTCGAATCGCCGCTGGACCTTTTCCAGCTCCGCGCGCCAGCGCCGCTCGTCCTCCAGCCGCCGGGCCTCGAGCTCCGCCTGGTTTTTCTCGACACGCGCGCTCTGCTCCTGCCGTCCGCGCAGCAGGGCCGCCGTTCGCTTATCCCCGTTCTCGACGATCTCCGCGAGCGCGGCCTTCAGATCCTCGAGGACCTTGCTTCCCTCGCCGAGCTGCTGGAGCAAGGCCTCCTCCAGCTCGAGAGAGCGCGCCCTCGCGCGCTCCGCGTCCTCCTGCGCCGACTTGAGCCGCTCCCGCAGCTCGGCCTCGCCATGCTCCTTCGCGTCCAGCAGCTCGCGCCACCGGGCCCGCTCGCGCTCATGCTGCCGCTTCAGGAAGCTCAGCGCCTCGCCGAGGGTCTCTTCGCCGAACGCGAGCGGCCGAAACGCCGGCGGCGCCTCGGGAAGCGCGCCGGCCTGCGCGAGCAGGGACCGCAGCCGTTCGTCGAACTCGGGATCGTCGGGCATGGCAAAAGCGGGCCCACGGCCCGCCGCATAAGTGTAACGGAGCCGGGCCGTGAATCAATAACGTGGCTGTTACAGGACGGAAGGGTGACCTGACGGGGGGCTCGCTTCAGGATCCGGACGGCGGTTGCGGCTTCACGGTCTCGGCGTAGAGGGCGACTCGGTCCTTGCCGTGCGACTTCACCCAGTACAGCGCCTCGTCCGCCTTCTGCAGCAGGTCCTCGGCGCCGCGCGCGTCGGTCGGGAAGGTCGCGATGCCCATCGAGGCGGTCACGCGCACCTCCTGCGTCTTCGAGAAGGTCACCGGCACGCGCAGCTCGCGTATCTCGGCCGAGAGGCGCTGGGCGATCGCGCGCGCCTCCTCCTCGCGCGCCTGCGGCAGCAGGATCAAGATCTCGTCGCCGCCGTAGCGGCACGGGAAATCGATCTTGCGCAGGCTCTTGAGGATGACGCGCCCGACCTCCTTGATGATCTCGTCGCCGACCTGGTGCCCGTAGGTGTCGTTGATGCCCTTGAAATGGTCGACGTCCAGCCAGATCAGCGAGACCGGCTGACCGAAGCGCTCGGCGCGGTACAGCTCCTCCTGGAAGCGCTGGTTGAAGTAGCGGCGCAGCGGCAGGTTCGTCAGGCTGTCGTACAGCGACAGCTCCTGGACCTCCTCGAACAGCCGCGCGTTGTCGACGGCCAAAGCGATCTGGCCCGCGAAGGAGCGCAACAGCCCCGCGTCCTCGCCGCCGATCGTCTGCTGGCTCAGCAGGTTGTCGACGACCAACAGGCCGATCGACTGGCCGGTCACGGTCAGCGGCATGTAGAGGATAGTGTCCTTGTAGCGCTCGAGCTGCGGGTCGGAGCCCTTGCCGAGGATCAAGTTCGCGAAGCGGTGCACCCCCGGCTCCAGGTCCATCTCCTCGTGGCGCAGGCTCTTCATCTGGCCGCGCATGTCGACCGACAGCTCGCCGCGCAGGCGCTTCCTGTCCTTCTCGACCAGGTACAGGCGCACGCGATCGAAGCCGAAGTGCTGCTGGATGCCCTGCAGGATCAGCTTCAGGCTGTCCTCGACGCGCAGCGAGGAGGCGAACACCTGGGCCAACTCGGTCATCGCGGCCAGGCGCCGCACCTGCTCGCGGCTGCGCTCGTCGAGGCGCGCCTGATGCAGGTTCTGCGCGAGCTCGGCCGCGAAATCCAGGGCGAGCTCGCGCTCCGTCGCCTTGAAAGGCCTGAGCGAACGGTTGCGCCTCAAGCGCAAAAGGCCCATCGCCATCGAGGCGGTCTCCGGCCAGCGCAGAGGCACGTAGAGCGTCGGGTGCGGCGAGGCCAGGTGCAGGTCGCGGGCCTTGCCCTCGATCAGCGCCCACAGCGGCGAGGTCTCCGTCAGATGGATCGCCCCGTCGAGGGCCAACGCCGCGTGGCCCGAGTAAGTGACCTGCAGGTCGAGGGTCATCTCGGCCGGGTTCAGCGTATACGAGGTCAGCCGGTCGACCGGCAGCTCCTGCGCCATCAGGTGCAGCGCGCGGCCGACCAGGTCCTCGGCGCTTTGATACGGCCGGTTGAGCTCCTTGTGGAAGCGGTACAGGAGCTCCTTGCGCTTGACCGGCGATTTGACGATTCTCACGCGTTCCATGGCGCGATCAAGCGGCGTACAGGCTCAGCACGTAGTCCATCTCGGCGGCCGCGTAAATCATCTCCTGGCGCAGCATCTCGGTCGTATAGGTGCGCCGAAGCACGGCGCGGATCAGCGAGACCATCATCTTGTCGAAGATCATCTCGAGCGTGCCCAGGTAGGGCTGGTGCGGCAGCGCGCGCGCGTTCTCGAGCGAGGTCCGGAAAACCTCGCCCAGCTCGTCGAAGCCGCGGAACGCGTCCGAGAAGCCGCTCTCGAACGGCGGCAAGGCCCCGATCGACTGCGCGTAATGCGCCGCGCGCGGGGGGTCGACAAGGTAGCGCGCGAGCTGGAAGGCCTCCCGTCGCTGCTTGCCGTCGCGCGCGACCGCGAGGTTGTGCGCGCTGACCAGCGGCACCGGCGGCCGGCCCGGGGCCGCCGCGGGGTAGACCGTCGCCGCGAGGTTGCGCGCGACCCCGGGCAGGTACTCCGGCGACTGCGGGTCCAGGCGCTCGAGGCGCGGGAAGCGCCCTGAGACCTGGAACGCGCTCGAGCCCTCGAACAAGTCGCGGTAGACCTGGCCGCTGCGCCCCGAAAGGGGCATGTAGCCCTTCACGCACAGCGACAAGTAGTCGGCGACGCCGCGCACCGCCTCGTCGCGCTGGAAGATCGACCGGCGCCCGTCGGTCGAGAAGAATTTCCCCCCGTGCGACCATATCAGCGGGGCGATGTCGGAGAGCGACGCCGACTCCTTCGGGTTCGGGTTCGCGATCGGCGTCAACCCGGCCCTGGCGTGCTGGCGCTGCACGGCCTCGCAGCAGGCCGAGAGGTCCCCCCACGTCTTCAGGCCCGCCGCCGCGCCGGCCTTCAGGCCCTTCAACACGTCGCGCCGGTAATAGAGGACCTGGACCTCCATCCACCACGGCAGCGAAAAAACGCGCTTGGAGCCCGGCCCGCCGCAATGCTCGCGCACCGCCGGCAGCCAGCGCTCGACCGACAGGCCCGGGTCGTGGTCGGTCAGGTCGTCGATGACCCCGAGGGAAGCCAGGCTGTGCGTCCAAGCCGCCGGGAGCTGGACGACGTCGGGCTTCGGCAGCTCGGCCGGGCGCTTGATCGTGCGCAGCAGCTGGCGCCAGAGGCTCGCCGGCGTCTTCACGGCGATCTCGACGGAGACGTCCGGGTTCTCGCGCGTGAAGTCGCGCAGGGTCTCGCGCAGCGTCGCGACGGTCTGGTAGCCGCCGTTCGGCAGGACCCAAAGCTGGAGGGTCTTCATCCCCAGTTCTCGAACGGAAGGCTCGGCTCGACCGCGAGCTTGGATTTTCCGCCGCCGCGCCTCAGGCGGTGCTCGGCCGTGCGCGCGATCATCGCCCCGTTGTCGGTGCACAGCGACGGCGGCGGGAAGGTCCCCGGCAGGCCCTCGCGCGCGGCGCGCTCCGCGAAGCGCTCGCGCAGGCGGCTGTTGGCCGCGACGCCGCCCCCGAGCACCCAGCCGCGCGCCTTGAAGCGCCGCGCGGCGTCGAAGGTCCGCTCGACCAAGGTGTCGACGACGGCCTCCTGGAACGACGCGCACAGGTCGGAGACCAGCCTCTCCGACGGCTGGCGGACGAGGCCGCGCTGGGGGTCCGCGAGGCCGCGGTCGCGCAGCGCGTAGAGGACCGCGGTCTTGAGGCCGCTGAACGAGAAGTCCCAGCAGCCGGCCAAAAGCGGACGGGGCAGCTTCACGGCCCCCGGATCGCCCAGGCGCGCCCGCTTGTCGACCGCCGGGCCTCCGGGAAAGCCGAGGCCGAGCAGTTTGGCGACCTTGTCGAAGGCCTCGCCCGCGGCGTCGTCGCGCGTGCGGCCGAGGACCCGATAGCGGCCGTAGCCCCTCACCAGCACGAGGTCGGTATGCCCCCCCGACACGATCAGGGCTATATAAGGAAAGCCGGGGGGCCGGCCGCCGGCCAGTTCGGCCGCGAAGATATGGCCCTCCAGATGGTGGACGCCCAAGAGCGGCAGGCCCTTCACCGCGGCCAAGGTCTGCGCCGCGACCTTGCCGACGAGCAGCGCGCCGGCCAGGCCCGGCCCGCGCGTGAACGCGATCGCCTCCGGCGCCCGGCCCGCGCGCTGGAGGGCCTCCTCGATCACGACCGCGATCTTCTCCATGTGGGCCCGGCTCGCCAGCTCCGGCACCACCCCGAGGTAGGGCCGGTGCAGCGGGATCTGCGAGCTGATCACGTTGGACAGCACGCGGCCGTCCTCCACGACCGCCGCGGCGGTCTCGTCGCAAGAAGTCTCGATGCCTAGGACGCGCAACCGATGTCTCCGTTTCCGCCGGACTCTCCCTCTCCCCCTTTCGGGGGCGAGGGCCATCGGCGCGCGCCTACTGGGGCTGCGGGATCGCCGCGGTCGACCTCAGCCGGCCGAGCACCTCGCGGGCCTTCAGCAGCTCCACCGCGCGGTTCAGCACGACGTCCTCGACCTGATCCTTCTTCTCGACCGCCGGCTTCGGCGCCTTGCCGGGGGCCTGGATCTCCTCGATCTGCGCGTTCAGCTTGGCCTCGACCTCGCGCGGGACCGTGATCAGGATGTCCGGGATGATGCCGCCCTTGTCGTCCTCCTTGGGCTCCTCGGAGTGGTCCGTGCGCTGGATCGAGCGGCCGCTCGGCGTGTAGTACTTGGCGATCGTGAGCCGGAGGCCCGAGCCGTCCGAGAGCGGGATCACCGACTGCACGCTCGCCTTGCCGAAGCTGCGCGCCCCCATGATCACCGCGCGCCGATGGTCCTGCAGCGCCCCGGCGACGATCTCCGAGCCCGAGGCCGAGCCGCCGTTGATCAGCACGACCATCGGCAGCTCCTCGTACGGGCCCTTGGAGCGCGCGCGGAACTCCTGGCGATTCTCGGACTTACGGCCCTGAGTGTAAACGACCATCTTGTTCTCGCCGAGGAAGTCGCTCGCGATGTCGACGGCGCTGGAGAGCAGGCCTCCCGGGTTGTTCCTCAAGTCGAGCACCAAGGCCTGCATGCCGTTCTTCTTGAGGTCGCCGAGCTCGCCGAGGACGTCCTCGGCGGTGTGCCCGCTGAACTCGTTGATCCGCAGGTGGCCGATACCGTCGGAGAGCATGCGTCCCTTCACGCTCTCGATCTTGATGACCTCGCGGGTCATCGTGACGTCGAAGGCGGTCCACTGCGAGTCCTTCTTCTCGCTCTCGGGCTCGCGCGCGACCGTGATCGTCACCTTCGAGCCCGGGGCCCCGCGCAGCCGCTTGACCGCGTCGAACAGGCTGAGGTCCTTCGTGCTCTCGTTCTCGATCTTGACGATCCGATCGCCGGGCAGGACCCCCGCCTTCCAGGCCGGCGTCCCGGGCAGCGGCGTGATGACCGTCAGCCAGCCGTCGCGGGTCCCGATCCGGATGCCGAGGCCCCCGAACTCGCCCTCGGTCTCGGTCTTCATCTCCTTGTGGACGTCGGGCTCCATGAACTGGGAGAAGGGGTCGAGCGTCTTGACCATGCCGCCCGCCGCGCCGTAAATCAGCTTCTTCGAGTCGATCGTCTCGACGTAGTTCTCCTTGATGTAGTCGAGCACGTCGACGAGGATCTTGAGCTGCTCGTAGGTCCGATCGATCGCCGAGTAGGCCCTCGGCATCGCTCCGATCACGACGGCCGCGACGATCCCGGCCAGCGTGGCCTTGAGCTTCCAGTTTGTCTTTCGAACCTTCATGGCATCCCCCTGCACGTCAGTTCCGCGGCTTTAACCACGCCAGGGGATCGACGGCGTCCCCCTTGCGGCGTATCTCGAAGTACATCGCGCCCGTATCCCCGGCGTAGCCCAGCACCTCGCCAGAGTCTATCGAATCGCCCTGCGCCTTCGCCAGCCCGCCCAAGCGGCCGTACAAGCTGAACAAGTCGCGCCCGTGGTCGACGATCACGACCTGCCCGTACGAGCGGAACGGCCCGGCGAAAATCACCTGCCCCGGGCGCACCGAGCGCACCGGGCTGGACGGCTTGGCTTGGACCTCGATCCCATGCTGAACGGTCCACGTGCGCAGCTCCGGCACCTCGCGCCGTCCGAACCGGGCGACGACCTTGCCGTCCACCGGCCACGGAAGGGAGTGCCTCGCGAGGATCTGCGGCTCGCGGCTCGGCCGGACCGCCTTGCGGCCCAGCTCCGCGAGCAGCCGGTTCATCGCCTTCGCGCTCTCCTCCAGCTCCTGGGCCCTGGCCGACGCGCGGTCCTTGCGCTCGCGGGCCTCCTTCAAGGCCTTAGACTTCTCCTCGATCAGCTCGGCGCGATCTCCGCGGTCGGTCGCGCTTTGATTGGTCTGCCGCTTGAGCGCGTCGCGCTGGCGGGAGACGTCCTTCGCCTGCCTCTCCGCGGCCGACTCGAAGCCGCTCATGCGCTCGATGTACAAAGCCTGGCGAGACGCGCCGCGCTCGAGCAACGCGTCGCGCCAAAGCTCGTCGGAGCCGTAGTAGGACGAGGACGCGAGCCTCGCCGCGTGGACCTCGCGCAGCCGCGCGCCGAGCCCGCGCCGCCAGCCCTCGCGCGCCTGCCTCAGGCCGCGCGCCTGCCGCTCCAGCTCGGTCTTCCGATCCTCGGCCTGGCGAAGCTGGCGGGACAGGCGCGAGCGCCGCGCGCCCGCGGCGGCCAGCTCGAAGCGCAGGCCGTGAAGCTCCTGAGAGAGGGATTGCTCGCGGCGCCGGTACTCGTCGATCTCGCGGCGCCGCTGGTCGAGCTCCGACTGGATGTCGCGCAGTTCCTTCTTCTTGTCGCGCAGCGACTGGGCGGAGGCCGCGGCCGACGCGCCGAGCATGGC
>CAZMIB010000070.1:0-15471 GCA_964566245.1 uncultured Elusimicrobia bacterium
CCGCGGCGCGCTACGCGGCGGCGGCGGCCGCGACGCTCGGGGCGCTTTACGGGACGGCCTGGATGATCATGACGGCCGAGGGAGGACGCGGCGCGCTCGGCTGGCTGATGGGCACCGCGGCCCCGGCCTTCGGGCGCGGCTTCCATTGGCACGGCTCGTTCGAGCCGCACGTCTGGCTGAGCGGGGTGGTCACCGCGGTGTGGGCGCAGAAAGGCTCCCTCGCCTGGCACGTCCATCCGGGGCCGCTGTTCTGGCCCGAGGCGGCGGCGTTGGGCCTGTTCGTCTGGGCCTGGACGAGGCTCGACCGCCGGCTCGCGACGTTCTTCGGTCTACGGCTCGCCGGCTACGCGGCGTTCTTCTCGACCTGGGAACCGTTCAACCCGAACTACCATCTCGCCGATCTCGCGGCGCTGTGGCTGGTCCCCGCTCTGGCCGTCACCGCGCGGCCGGGCCGCAAGCATCGCCTGATCGAGCTGGCGGCGTTGCTGGTCGCGGTCAACAACTTGGTCTACGGGATCGCCCCGCTGACCTCGCCGGACGTTAACCCGCGCCTGGCCGAGATGCGCTTCGTGCAGGAGAACGTGCCGACCGAGGGCTGGGTCGCCACCTTGGAGGGAGACGCGATGGTCTACGTCCCCTATTTCGCGAGCCGCAAGCCGTGGACCTTGCCGCGCCGCGCGGAACCCCCGCCCGCGGGCGCGGAGGTGTACGCGCTGGCGGAGGTCATCGACTCTCCGGAGTGGCGGGCCTACCTCTCGCGGAACTGGGATTGGCAGGAGACGCGGCAGGGCGGCTTGAGACTGTACAAGCTCCGCCGGCTGGAGCCGCCGGTCAAAGCGCCGACAGCACCGGCTCAAGCTCGGCGAGCGTCTCGCCCGAGCCCGCCGGACGCCCGTTGACGACGACGAACAGCCGCGGATAGCGCGGCGCGCTCAGCCGGTGCGCGAGGATGAAGTCCATGTCGTCCGGGTCGATGAACGAGACGATCCGCCGCGGCAGGTAGCGCCCGTACACGCCGACCAAGAGCGGGCGCGTGCGGGGATCCTCCGGCAGGCCGATGAGATCCAGCTCCAGGCGCCCCTTCGCCGCGATGTCCGCCAAGCGCGCGAGCGACGCGCCCTCGTGAGGCTCCATGCCCGGCGTCAGCACGGCCTTCAGGCCCATGTCGAGCCACTTGCCGTAGTTCGGGATCCCCTTCATCTGGCACAGCCGCCACAGCGCCTCGAGCGCCGCGCCGTTCTCGGCCGGCGGCGAGACCGGCTCGCGCTCGCGCCCGAGGGCCGGCTCGGAGGGATCGCGGTCCCAGAAGCCGCCGCGGTCGCGGCGCCACAGCCCCATTAAGGCGATGCGCAGCAGGCCGTCGGCAAACTCGCGGTACTCGCGCTCCATGAAGTACTGGAACGCCTCGGTGAAGGCTATCATCGTCCACGCCTGGTCGGACAAGAGGCCCGGGACGCGCGGCCCGCCGCCGCGCTCCATGAAATGGAACATGCCCTCGTGATGGTCGAAGAAGCGCGTCTCGAGCAGGTCGAGCACGCGCCGCGCCAGCCCCTCCAACTCCTCGCGCCGCTCCGGGACCGCGGCCGCGGCCTTCAACAAAGCCGGGACCATCATCGCGTTCGCGTCGCAGTAGACCGCGGGATCGATCCCCGGCCCGCCGGCCTTGAGACGCTCCGCCTTGGGCAGGCGGTAATAGGCCGGGTCCTCGGCCTGGCTGCCGCGGTAGCCGCCGAGCTCGGTATCGAGTAGCACCTGGCTTAGGTAGCCCAAGGTTTCCAGCGCGACCGCCTTGAGCTCGGGGTCGCCGCAAAGCGCGTGCGCGTCGAGATAGACCTTGGTCAGCCGCGCGTTGTCCGAGAGCAGCTTCTCGTGATGCGGGCGGCTCCAGTCGCGGCCGGCGCAGCAGCGGAAGAAGCCGCCGTCCACCGGATCGCGCAGGCCCTTGGCCATCGCGCGCAGGCAGGCGAGCGCCATCTTGAGGGCCTCCGCGTCCTTGCCCTCGCGCGCCGCGTACAACAGCAGCTCGATCGACTCCGGAAGCGGGTACTTGGCGCCTTTCCCGAAGCCCCCGTGCTCGGGATCGAAATCGGCCTTCACTCCGGCCAGGACCCGCGCGTAGGCCCCGGGGTCGAGCGCCTCCGGCGCGGAAAGCCCGTCCTCGCGCTCGGCCTCGCGCCGCTTCCAATCTGCGGCGGGCCCGGCGGTGCCGTCGGCCCGGAACAGGTCCAAGGCCCGGCGCATCGCCTCGAGCATCGGCCCGGGGGCCAGGAACTCGGCCGCGAAGAGGGTCTCTCCGTCGGGCGCCAGGAAAGCGGTCGTCGGCCAGCCGCCCTGCGCGTAGCGGCGGTTCACGTCGGGCCGGCGGTCCGCGTCGACGCGCACGCAGACGAACGCCCGCGAGGCCGCGAGGACCTCGGGATCGGTCCAGGTCGCGGCGTCCATCTCGCGACAGCGCAGCGACCACGGGGCCGCGAGTTGAAGTAGCACCGGCTTGCGCTCCGCCTTGGCCCTCTCAAGGGCCTCGGGCGTCCAATCGAGCCAGTCGATCGCGGGCATTTCTTATCAGGCACGGCCAAACGGCGAACGAAGCGGCATCAACTAAAGAATAACGGCACGGCGCGCGAATTGCAATACCCGCCTCGGCCCGGATGCCCTTGACAGGAGGGGCTGGAGGTATTATTCTAGATAACTAGCAGAACTGCTAGTTATATGAAATGGCCTGAACTAGACCGGAAGCTTGCCCAGGCGGGGCTCACGACCTTCTCCGACCGCGATTTCCAGCGGATCGCCGGGGTGAGCAAGACCGCGGCGTCGTTCCTGCTCATCCGCTACACCCAACGCGGCTTCCTGCGCCGGCTCAAGCGGGGGCTCTACGCCGTCCCGGGCCGGATGCCCTCGCGCTGGGCGATCGCCAACAAGGTCTACTCCCCCTCTTACGTCTCCTTGTCGTCGGCGCTCTCTTACCACGGCATGCTGCCCGAGAGCGTCTATTCGGTGACCTCCGTGACGACCAAGACCACCCGCGAGTTCCAGGTCGACGAAACGGCCTACGCCTATCGCACCGTGAAGCGCGCGGCCTTCGCCGGCTACCGGGCGGCCGAGATCGGCGGCGAGACGGTCCTGATCGCCGAGAAAGAAAAGGCCGCGGCCGACTACCTCTACTTCGTGTTCCTGAAGAAGGAACCGTTCAACCGTCGGCTCGATCTCTCGAGGCTCGACCAACGCAAGCTGACCGAGAATCTGAAGCTTTTCGGAAATCCCAGGCTCATGGAATGGTTCAAGCATGATCTCCCGAGCACAGATAGACGAACTGCGCGCTAAGTGGCGCACGACCGAGCTGAACGTGGCGCGGGAGTACGTCCAGCACATCCTCCTTTCGGTCCTGTTCGGAACGATCCCGGACCTCAAGCTCGCCTTCAAGGGCGGGACGGCTCTTCGCCTCCTGCGGCGGAGCCCGCGGTTCTCGGAGGACCTCGACTTCACGGGCTGGACCAAGGGCTTTCACGTCGGCGAGTGGATCAAGCAGGCGGTCAAGGAGGCCTCGAGGACCGGCCTCGACTTCGAGCTCCTCGAGTCAAATCCCACGAGCGGCGGGTGGTTCGCCCTCGTCCAGACGAAGGTCCACGAATGGCCGATCCAGATCGAGTGGAACGTTTCGCTGCGCGAGGGCAAGAGGATCAAGACGGAGACGATCCTGGCGACGTCGCCCCTCTGGCCGTCCTACACCGTCCAGGCGCTGCCGATCGAGGAGATGGTCGGCGAGAAGATCGAGGCGCTGCTCCGCCGCAAGGAGCCGCGCGACTTCTTCGACCTGTATTACCTGCTGCGCGAGCGCCTGGGGATCAAGGCAATCGTCGCCCGGAAGGCCGCCCTGCTCAAGGAAGCGAAGGAGCTCAATCCGAAGGCGCTCGAAAGGGAGCTGAAAGAGTTCCTGCCCGTCAGTCAGCGGACCCTGGCGAAGCAACTGCCGTCCGCGCTGACGCAGGAGTTGGAGAGACTCTGATCCCAGGCCGCAATCGAAGGTGGAGTTGCGAACAGCGCTGGTAAATCCAGCCCTCTTCCATTTCGCCCTACTCGCCCCGCCTCTAAAGAGCTCGCCAGGAGGGCGAAGCTGTGAAGTGATAGGAACTGCGAGTTTTCAAGGAGCCGGGGGCATCTCAGAAGGGCGCTTCCCTACGAACGCCTGTCGGAGCTGCACGGGCTTGTCGCATCGGGACAGCCGGTCTCGAAAGCTGTCGCGTACTTGAAGGAGCTCCGCCCTCCGCACGCCAAGAGCGGATTGTTCGGGATGGAAGAAGACTTCGAGACCGCAGAATATTTCCTCCCTAGGGTTGCCGGTTTTGCTCGTTCTCGGCCTGCCAAGCTGCCCGGGTCGCGGCGACAAAGGCGGCCAACTCCGACGTGTCCTCGGAGGGATGAAGTCCCACGCTGCCATCGAGCAGGTACTCCCACATCTCATGAGCCGAATGCTCAACGGACTTCCAGTAATTCTCGATCGCCTTGGTATCCTTTGTTCTCTCCCACTCGCCCAACCATTGGGGATCGGCGCGCATCAGCCGCACTGTCTGTATCAGCACCACTTTGAGGATGCGCCTCGCTGGGAGCATCCGGCCGAGAGCATCATGCCCATCTGGAGTGTTCTCGGCGAGGTAAAGCGCCGAGAGGCGGCTAGGGGCATCCGGTTTGAGAGCGCGGCGGCCTTTCTCAAAAGCCAGCTCCATGTCGCCCATACGTAACCAGCGCGCTTCGGCTTTGGGCGACGCCGGGATGGATGGGTAAGGATGGACCCCGCGGGAAATGTGCCCGCCCCGGCGGATGATGGCGGCGGCCAAAATCGTCCATGACGTCCGCGGCGAAATGGCTCCGAGTTCGATGGAGTTATTGGCCAACTCCTCCAACGAAATCTCACGGATGCTCCGTGAATGTGGTAAATATTCGGCCGATATCAGGCGCTTGATGAAGCACAAGTTGTGGACAGCCATGACGTCGTCGGGGTCGACGGCGTGGATGAATTCAATCGTGGCCATGGTTCTACTCCGACAATTTGTCATCGAAAGAGGGGCTTGGGTAAACCTCCAGATTAGTCGCAACCTTCCTATCGCAGCATTGAACATTGCCCCCGCGGAGGCGGCCTACCGATCTTTTGCCGGGAAGGGCGCCCGTCGTCGGGCGCGGACGGCCGCGCGTCAGTTCGTCGCCTCGGCCAGCTCGAACATGCGCCCGATCGAGCGCAGGGCGCGGAGGCGGAGGCTTTCGTCGAGCTCGATGCGGTCGCCGGGGCCGGGGTCGGTCATGACCTTCAGCACGCGCGAGAGGTCGACGGCTTTCATGTAGGGGCAGAGGCGGCACATCGGGATGAAGGTTTTGTCGGGGAACTGGCTGCGGGCTAGGTCGCCTAGGCCGCACTCGGTGACCAGCATGTAAGCCGGAGCCGGCGTCGACTGCACGAAGCGCAGCATGTCGCCGGTGCCGCCGGCGAAGTCGACCGTTTTGACCAACGACGGGCTGCACTCGGTGTGCGCGAGCACTTGCAAGCCGGGATAGCGGCGGCGGTACTCGGCCACGGCCTCCGCGTTGAAGTTCTCATGCACGATGCACTTGCCGTTCCAGATGATGAGCTCGTCGCCGAGCTTCTTGTTCAGCGCGCGCGCGAGGTTCAGGCCCATCCACTCGTCGGGCAGGAAGATGATCCTCGGATGGTCCTTGTACAGACGGCGCAGGATACGCTCGGCGTTCGCGGAGGTCACGATGACGTCCGACTCCGCCTTCACGTCGGCCATCGTGTTGATATAGGTGACGACCGGGACGCCCGGGTGCTCGGCCTTCAGCGCCCGTACGTCCTCGGCGCGTATCGCCTCGGCGAGCGAGCAGCCGGCCTCCTGCGCCGGGAGCAGGACCTCTTTCGAGGGGTTGAGTATCTTGGCCGTCTCGGCCATGAAGCGCACACCGCAGAAGACGATGCGCTTGGCGTCGGTCTCGGCGCAGAGCTTCGAGAGGCGGTACGAGTCGCCTGTGAAGTCGGCGATCCCGGCCAGGATCTCCGCGCGCTGGTAAACGTGCGCCGGGATCACGGTCCCCGTCGGCTTCTTGAAAGCGTTGATCGCGAAGGTCAGGCGGGCGGCGCGCTCGAGCTCGGCCTCCGAGTAGCCCAGGCCCGCGAGCCCCTTCTCGAGGCGGTCCATCTCGGCCCAAAGCTGTTCCTCGTTCGGCTCCATGATCGCCGTCATGCGACCCTCGCCATCTCCAAAAGATTCGGGTGGTTCGTGAAGACCCCATCCACGCCCATCGCCCCCAGCCTCTCGGCCGCGGCGGCGTCATTGACCGTGTAGACCAGCACCTTGATCCCGCGCGCGTGCGCGGCCTCCACCATGCGCCGCGAGACCCGGCGATGGCTCACGTCCAGGCTCGCGGCCTTGAGCTCGTGCGCGAGCCTCAGGTAGCCGCTGCCGATCGCGAACGGCGTCAGCACGCCGATCTCGACCTTGGGGTCGTGGCGGCGCAGGGAGCGCAGCAGGACCCGGTTGAAGCTCGAGACGACGCTCGCGCCGAGCGCGCCGCGGGCACGCAGCGTCCGCAGCACGTTCTCGACGTAGCCCGGGTAGGCCCGGGGGCCGCCCTTCAGCTCGACGTGGGCGAGCGCGCGGCCGCGCAGCAGGTCCAGCACGTCGTCGAGGCTCGGGACGCGCTCCGCCGCGAAGCCGGGACCGAACCACGAGCCCACGTCGAAGCTCCGCAGCTCGCCCAAGGTCATGCTTCCGATCCTGCGCCGGGAGGCCGCGACGCGCCGGAGGTCGGCGTCGTGGATCACGGCCAGGCGGCCGTCCTTCGTCTGATGGACGTCGAACTCGACCTCGGTCGCGCCCATGCGCAGCGACAAGTCGATCGCGGCCAAGGTGTTCTCGGGGGCGTAGGCCGAGGCTCCTCGGTGCGCGATGATTCTCACGCCAGCTTCTCCACGAGGCGCTCGTAGGCCTCGTCCGGAACGTCGACGCCGCCGATCTTCTCGCGCCCGGTGCCCGGCCCGTGGAAGTCCGAGCCGCCGGTCGCGATGAGGCCGTGCTCCGACGCGCGTCCGAGCAAAGACTGCGTCAGGCCCACCGTGTGCGAAAGGTAGTAGGCCTCGAGGCCCTCCAGGCCCATGGCCGTCCACTCGGAGAGCTTGAGCTGGTCGGCCTGGATGAAGCCCGGATGGGCCAGCGCGGCGAAACCTCCGGCCTCGCGGATCGTCTTTATCGCCTCCGCGGCGGTCGGGCCCATCGGCTCGACGTAACCCTGCTGGCCGCGGACGAGGTAGCGTTGGAAGGCCTCCTGCCGCGTCTGCACGTAGCCCTTGCGCACGAGGGCGTCGGCCACGTGCGGCCGGCCGAGGGTGCGCTTGGAGCCGCCCTCGACCTCCTCGAAGGTGATCGCCACACCGAGCGCCGCGATCCGCTCGACGATGCGCCGTATGCGCGAGACGCGGCGGCGCCGGAACTCCTCGAGGCTCGCCGCGAGCGCCGGGCTGGCGGGGTCCACGCCGAGGCCCAGGATGTGGACGTTGTCGTCGATCGTGTTGATCTCGATGCCGGCGACGAAAGCGAGCCCCTGGCGCTCGGCCTCCGCGCGGGCCTCCGCGACGCCGTCGACGCTGTCATGGTCGGTGAGCGCGAGCAGCTCGACGCGGCGCTTCGCCGCGCGGCGCGCGACCTCCGCTGGAGCGACCGTACCGTCGGAGTAGTGAGAGTGGGTGTGAAGATCTATTCGGCGCATGGTTTTTGCGGAGCGGCCTCTTCGACGGCCTCCTCCAGAGAGATGATCTCGGCCGGGCAACCGCGGCGGGCCTCGCGAAGCTTGCGCTCCTGCTCGGGCCCGAACGGCCCCGCCTCACGCCCCGGCTTGACGAAGGAGGTCGTCTCGCCGACCTCGAAGACATCCGGAACCAAGGTCTCGCAAAGGTGGCAGATCGTGCACGGCGAATCGTCCGCGACCCACACCCGCTTGATCGGCATCGCGGGAAACGAGGTCAGACCTGGACGACCTCGGTGACGCCGGGGACCTTGTCCTTCAGCATGCGCTCGACGCCGGACTTCAGCGTGACGGTCGAGCTGGGGCACGAGCCGCAGGCCCCGTGCAGGGAGACCTGCACGCGCCCGGTGGCCTCATCGGCCGCGACGAGGGAAATGTCGCCGCCGTCGGACTGGATGAAGGGGCGGATCTTGTCGATGACCTCCAGCACCTTCTCCTGGAAGCGCAGACTCTTCGTGATCGGATCCATCAAGCCCTCCCGTCGGGTGCGACCTCATCCATCGCGGCCGCCGCCTTCGCGACCCAGGCGCTGACCCGGCCCTCGGGCTCCAGGAGCTGGCTCAGCGTGATCTTGCCGAGGAAGTCCTCGACGAGCCGCGCGAGCTGCTGCCAGACCGAGCGCAGGCCGCAGTCGCCCTGGCGGCGGCAGTCGTGCTCGCCGGCGGCGTACTTGTCGCAGACCTGCTCGAAGATGCGCCCATCGACCGCCTTGAAGACGTCGGCGACGTTGATCTTCTCGGGCGGCATCGCCAGCGCGTAGCCCCCGCTCGCCCCGCGGTGGCTCACGACCAGCCCCGCGCGCCTGAGCCGCAGCAAGAGCTGGTCGACGTAGTCGCGCGGCACGTTGCCGTGCTCGGCCAAGCTGTCGGCCGGCACCGGCGCGCCCTCGCGCCGCCGAGCGAGCTGCACCATAAGGCGCATCGCGTACTCGCTGCTGCTGGTGATCCTCATCGAACGCTCAAAAAATCCCGAGCTTGTCCTTCGCTTCCTCGCTCGCCATCCCGCGAGGGTCCCAAAGCGGGTTGAACATGAGGTCCACGTCGACGTCGCGCACGCCCTTCAGCTTCGCGAGCGCCCCGTGCACCTGCGCGAGGAGCATCGGCCCGTAGGGGCAAGCCGGCGTGGTCAAGGTCATCTGCACGCGCAGGTTGTCGCCCTTGTCCTTGTCGAGGCCGGGCTGGATCTCGATCCCGTAAATCAGGCCGAGCTCCAGGATTCCCATGTGGATCTCGGGATCCTGGACCGGGACCAGCGCCTCCTTGATCTCCGCGAAGGTGGCCATCAGCTCTCCTTGTACTTTACCTCATTTGTCCCGGCGCCGCCGCTCGGCTTCAGGCCCTCGAGCAAGGTGTTCCACGCGAGCAACGCGCACTTGATCCGGACCGGGAACTTGCGCACGCCCTCCAGCGCGGCGGTCTCCGAGAGCTCCTCGGGCAGAGCCTCGGCCGGAAGGCCCTCGGTCATCATCCGCTTGAAGTCCCCGGCCAGGGCCTTCGCGCGCTGCTTGGTTTGGCCCTCGAGAAGCTCGGCCAGCATCGCGGTCGAGGACTGGCTGATCACGCAGCCGTGCCCCGACCAGCGTATCGCCGAGAGCACGTCGCCGTCGAGCGCGATGTCCAGCTCGACCTCGTCGCCGCAAAGCGGGTTCGCGCCGGTCGTCACCAGCGCCGCGCCGGGCAGCTTCCCCTTGTGCGACCCGCTGCGGTAGTAGTCGAGCAGCACGTCCCGGTACAAGTCCAGCAGCTCGGCGTCGCCTTCGGCCATCAGCGCGCCGCCGCCTTAGGGGCGAAAAAGTCCGCGGCCTTCTTGGCCGCCCGCGCGAGCGCCTCGACCTCCTCCGGCGTGTTGTAGAGGTAGAAGCTCGCGCGCGCGGTGCCCGGAACGCCGAGCCGCTTCATCAGCGGCATCGTGCAGTGGTGCCCCGCGCGTATCGCGACGCCCTCGGTGTCGAGGATCGTCCCGACGTCGTGCGGGTGCAGGCCCGGCAAATTGAACGAGACGACCCCGCCCCTCAAGGACGGATCGGCCGGCCCGTAGATCGTCGCGCCGAGCGCCCTCAGCGCGTCGCTCGCCAGCCGCGTCAGCTCGAGCTCGCACGCGCGCATCCGGGCGAAGCCGACCTTCTCGAGGTACTCGACCGCGGCCCCGAGGGCGATGGCGTCGGCGATGTTCGGCGTCCCGGCCTCGAACTTGTACGGCAGGTCGGCGCAGGTGAAGCGGTCCAGCCAAACCTCGCGTATCATGTCGCCGCCGCCGAGGAAGGGAGGCATCGCCTCCAGCAGCTCCCGCCGCCCCCACAGGACGCCGATCCCGGTCGGGCCGAGCATCTTGTGTCCGGAGAAAGCCAAGAAGTCGATCCCCAAGGTCCGGACGTCGACCGGGGCGTGCGCGACGAGCTGCGCGCCGTCGACCAGGACCAGCGCCCCGGCCCGCTTGGCGGCCCGGACGAGCTCCGCGACCGGGTTCAGCGTCCCCAGGGAGTTCGACATGCCGGAGAAGGCGAACAGGCGCGTGCGCGGCGTCAGCAGCTTGGGCAAGGCCGAGAGATCGAGCGTACCGTCGGGCTCCATGGGAACGTGCTTGAGCGTCGCCCCGGTCGCGGCCGCGACGAGCTGCCACGGGACGAGGTTGGAGTGGTGCTCCAGCTCGGTCAGCAGCACCTCGTCGCCGGGCTTGAGGTTCGCGCGGCCCCAGGACTGCGCGACGAGGTTGATCGCCTCGGTCGCGTTGCGCGTGAAGATCACCGTCTCGGGCTCGGGCGAACCGATGAAGCGGGCGACCGTCGCGCGCGCCGCCTCCATCGCCGCGGTCGCCTCCTCGGACAGGACGTGCACGCCGCGGTGCACGTTCGCGTTCTGCCCCTCGTAGTAGCGCTTGAGGGCGTCGAGGACGGCCTTCGGCTTCTGCGTCGTCGCCGCATTGTCGAGGTAGACCAGCGGCTTGCCGCGCACCTTGCGGCCGAGGATCGGGAAATCCCGGCGCAGCTCGCGCGTTCGCGCCCAGTCCGGCCCGGCTCCGTCAACGTCCATTTTTCGTCTCCACGAAAACGTCGCCGCCCTCGACCGTCACCGGGAAGGTCCTCACCGGCACGATCGCCGGCATGCGCGTCGCGGCGCCGGTCGTCACGTCGAACTGGCCGCCGTGCCGCGGGCACTCGGCGATCTTGCCGTCGAGCGTCCCCTCGCCGAGCGGGCCGTCGTCGTGCGTGCAGACGTCCTCGATCGCGTAGAAGCGGCCGTCCACGTTGCACAGCGCGATCCGAGTCCCCGCGACCTCGAAGACCTTCATTTGCCCGGGCTGGACGTCCGCGGCCTTCGCGACGGCGGCGCGGGTCATAGCGAGGCCTCGATCCGGCGCGCGAGCCTTTCGCGCGCGGCTTCCAGCGGCAGGCGCTTCAAGACCGGCTCGAAGAAGCCCATGATCAGCATCCGCTGGGCCTCTTCAGCCGGGATGCCGCGCGCCGCCAGATAGAACAGCTCGTCCTTCGAGATCGGGCCGGCGGTCGCGCCGTGCTTGCAGCGGACCGAGTCGGTCAGGATCTCGAGCACCGGGGTCGAGTCCGCGCGGGCCTCGGAGGAAAGCAGCAGGTTGTGATTCGCCTGGAACGCGTCGGAGTCGCCGGCGCCCGGCTCCAGGCGGATCAGCCCGGTGTAGACCGAGCGCGCGCGGTCCTTGAGCGCGGCGCGGAACAGAAGGTCGGAGAAGGTGCGCGAGGCCGACTGATGCTGGAAGGTGTGGCTGTCGAAGTGCTGCTCGCCGCTGCCGAGCAGGATGCCGTACAGCTCGGAGCGCCCGCCGCGCCCGGACATGTCGACGTCCAGGAAGCTCTTGTGCAGGCTGCCGCCGAGCACGACCGAGGTGTGCGTGAGCTGGGCGCCGTCGCCGACCTTGGCCTTCTGCGTCCAGAAGCTGCGGACGTCGCCGAGCTCCTGCGTGTAGAAATAGTTGACCCGCGCGCCCTCGCCGACGATCAAGGTCGAGACGCCGATCGATACCCCCTCACCCACACCCTCTCCCCTATGGGGAGAGGGAAGGGGTGAGGGCGAAAGATGCTCCTCCCAGACCGAAACCTCGGCCTCGGGCTCCACGACGACGAGCGCGCGCGGCAGCGAGAAGCCGTCTCCGGCCGAGTAGCTTAGTTTGATCGGCAGCGGCACGCGCGTTCCACGCGGGACGTAGACGAAGGCCCCGCCGCGCCAGCCGGCGGCGTTCGCTAGGTGCAGCTTGCGGTACTCCGCGTTTTCCTCGACGGCTAGATGCGGACGGACCAAGTCAGGATGCCGCTCGGCCGCGGTTTGGAGGTCGCAGACGATAACTTCCTTGGGCGCCGACTCGGCGCCCTCGATCGACAGGGAAGGGACGGAAGATGAGGAAGCGCTGAATTTATCAAGGCCGAAGGACTTGAAGTCGGTGCGGCGCCAGGTTTCCAGCGCGGCGGAGGGGTCGGGTTCGGCGGCTAGGCGGCCGGCGGCTTTGCATTGGGCTTCGCCTAGCCAGAGGGCCGGGGCGGACGTCGCGGTGGTGGACATGTCGCCTCGCGGTCAGCCGACCGCGCCCTCCATCTCGAGCTGGATCAGCCGATTGAGCTCGACCGCGTACTCCAGCGGCAGCTCCTTCGCGAAGCACTCGAAGAAGCCGTTGACGACCATGGTGACCGCCTGGGCCTCGGTCAGGCCGCGGCTGGTCAGGTAGAAGAGCTGCTCCTCGCCGATCCGCGAGACCGAGGCCTCGTGGCCGACCTCGGCGCGCTCGCCGTCGATCTCCATCGTCGGATAGGTATCCGAGCGGGACTGCTGGTCGAGCAGCAGCGCGTCGCAGCGCACGTTGACCTTCGCGTCGTGGGCCTGCGGGTAGACCTTCACCAGGCCGCGGTAGCTCGCGCGCCCGCCGTCCTTCGAGATCGACTTCGAGGTGATCGTGCCGGAGGTGTTCGGGGCCGCGAAGATCAGCTTCGCGCCGGTGTCCTGGTGCTGGCCCTTGCCGGCGAACGCCACCGAAAGCACCTCGCCGCGCGCGCCGCGCCCGGCGAGATAAATGCACGGGAACTTCATCGTGAGCTTGGAGCCGAGGTTGCCGTCGACCCACTCGACGAAGGCGTCCTCGTGCGCGATCGCGCGCTTGGTCACGAGGTTGTAGACGTTGTTCGACCAGTTCTGGATCGTCGTGTAGCGGATGTGCGAGCCCTTCAGCGCGACCAGCTCGACGACCGCCGAGTGCAGAGAGTCGGTCGAGTAGCTCGGGGCGGTGCAGCCCTCGATGTAGTGGACGCTGGAGCCCTCGTCGGCGATGATGAGGGTCCGCTCGAACTGGCCCGCGTTCTTCGCGTTGATCCGGAAGTAAGCCTGCAGCGGGATCGAGACCTTCACGCCCTTCGGGACGTAGACGAACGAGCCGCCGGACCATACCGCGGAGTTCAGCGCCGCGAATTTGTTGTCGGCCGCCGGGATCACGGTGCCGAAATATTTCCGAACGAGCTCGGGGTATTGGCGCAGCCCGGAGTCCATGTCCAGGAACACGACGCCTTGCCTCTCGAGCTCCTTGTTCATCGAGTGGTAGACCGCCTCGGACTCGTACTGCGCGGTCACGCCCGCGAGGAACTTGCGCTCGGCCTCGGGGATGCCGAGCTTGTCGAAGGTGTTCTTGATGTACTCGGGCACGTCCTCCCACTTATCGGCCGTGCGCTCGGAGGGCTTCAGGTAGTAGTAGATGTTTCCGAAGTCGATGTTCCCCAGCAGGCCGGTGTTGCCCCAGGACGGCATCGGCTTTTTATCGAAGATCTCGAGGGACTTCAGCCGGAAGGCGCGCATCCACTCCGGCTCCTTCTTCATCCACGAGATCTCCTCGACGATCTCGCGGTCCAGGCCCCGGCGCGCCTTGAAGACGTAGTTCTCGGGGTCGGCGAAGCCGTAACGCGTCTTGTAATCGCTCCGAATGTCCACGGTGGTCGTCATAAGCGCCTCAGGCCCCGGCGGCGGTCAGACCTTTTTCGACGCCCTCGTAGCCCTGACGCTCAAGCTCCCGGGCCAGTTCCGGCCCGCCCTGCTTGACGATGCGGCCCTTCGCGAAGACGTGCACGAAATGGGGCTTCACGTAGTCGAGGATGCGCTGGTAGTGCGTGATCAACAGCAGGCCGCGCTCGGGCCCGGCCAAGCGGTTGATGCCCTCGGAGACGATGCGCAGCGCGTCGATATCCAGGCCGGAGTCGGTCTCGTCCAGGATTCCAACCTTCGGCTCCAGCATCGCCATCTGCAGTATCTCCAAGCGCTTCTTCTCGCCCCCGGAGAAGCCGTCATTGACGTAGCGCGTCGCGAAGCTCTCCTCGATCTGCAAGAGCTTCATTTTCTCCTTTAAAATCTTGCGGAAATCCTTCACCGCGACCTCGCCCCCGCGCACCGCCTTGACCGCCGTCCGCAGGAAGTTCGCGACCGTGACGCCGGGCACGGCGACCGGGTACTGGAAGGCCAGGAACATGCCCTTCGCGGCGCGCTCGTTCGTCTTCAGCGCGGTGACGTCCTCGCCGTTCAGCAGCACGCGGCCCGACGTGATCTCGTACTTCGGGTGGCCCAAAAGGGCGTAGGAAAGGGTGCTTTTGCCGGAGCCGTTCGGGCCCATCAGGGCGTGAATTTCCCCCGGGCGGATCGTCAACGAGACGCCGTTCAAAATAGGTTTGCCTTCGACCGACGCATGCAGGTTGTCTACTTCAAGTAAAGCCACATTGCCTCCGATGGAACTACTAAGGAGTGTACCATTCCTGATTAAATTGGTCAAGTTTTACTGAAAGGCCTCCCGCCGGGGCCTTTCCTATTATATGGGCCATTTGGCCGGGCCCGAAATGGGTCCAAAGCCCCTTCAGGACCGGCATCCGGCGCGCTACAATCACCCCCATGCCATCGCGGAGCCTGGCCGTCTCCCTTTCCGTCTTCCTCGCCGCCTTCGCGCCGGGGGCGGCGCCTTACGAAGCCTGGGCGGCCTCGCGGACGGGCTCCCCGGTGGTCGTCGCGCCGGCGCTCCTCGCGGCCCCCGTCTCGGCTTCGGTTCCCACGCTCGCGACGCCGGTGGCCCTCGCGTTCTCCGGGATCGGGACCGCGCAACCGGCCGCCTCGCTTCCGGCATGGAGCGCGACGCCGATCAACGCGCGCCCGTCCCCGGCTATGCCGCGGCTCGGGGCAGGCTGGGGTCTCCGGCTGAGCGCCAAGGAGAGCGAGCCGACGGCTCGGGTTACGGAAACGGCAAAGCCCGAGGTCTCGCGCTCCATCGAAAACGGCGACCCCGCCTCGGCCAAGGCCGAGCTCGACGGCCGCTGGGACGGAAGCGCTCCCCCTCCCCCTCCCCCGCAAGCGGGAGAGGGGCGGGGTGAGGGCACGGCATCGACGCCCCCCCTCACCCTACCCTCTCCCCCCAAAGGGGGCGAGGGAACAAGAGCGTCCAAGGTCGGCGCTTGGGTGATGCCGCCGGCGGCGGTCCTGCTGGCGACGCAGCGCAACGCCGCTTGGCTCAAGCATCCGTTCCTCGGCCAGACCGGGCTGACTTGGGTGGGCGTCGGGGCCGTCGCCGCTTCCTCATGGCTCCTCGCGAAAGTCGCCCGCTCGCTCACGACGCGGGCCATGGAGAAGTCGAGAAAGGACCAGCTGCGCAAGGGCATCCCGGTCAACCTCGCGGGCCTCGGCGTCTATGCCGTCCGAGCGG